>NZ_JBSFDF010000065.1:0-40296 GCF_053593795.1 Streptomyces sp. NPDC002104
GCCCCAGGAGGGGTCCGGGCGCAGCCCGGTACCCCCCCAGCCCGTCCGGCGTTTGAGGACCGGGGTCCGGGCAGCGCCCGGGGAACGGTGGAAGGGCGGGTCGGGGACGGCCCCGCAGGGTTACGCCAGGGCCAGCTCCGCTCGGCGGACCGCCGGGGCCGAGGTGCCTACGATCGCGCCCGCCATGGACACCGCCGCCCCCGCCAGGAAGACCGGGGTCACGCCCCACACATCGGCGGCGAAGCCGAAGGCCGGATAGGCCAGCGGGGCCAGGCCGACCGCCGTGAAGGCCATCACGGAGCTGACCCGGCCCAGGTACGCGGGATCGGTGGCCGTCTGGATGAGGGCGATGGCCAGGCCTCCGCAGATCCCGCAGACCAGACCGGTCAGCACCGCCAGTGCCACGGCGACCGGCAGGGTCGGGGCCAGGACCAGACCGCCGATCCCGGCCGAGCCGATGATCAGGGTGAGGTTCTGGATCGCGCCGGCCCGGGGGAACCGCGGGATCAGGGTCAGCACGAGCGCGCTCGACGCCGCGCCCGCGCCCATCCCGCCGATGATCCAGCCGACCCCGCCCGGCCCCCAGCCACGCTCCTCCGAGACGAGGATGAGCCCCAGGGTCATCGGGGCGGAGGTGCCGAGCTGGCTCAGTGCCCCCGACAGGACCAGGGGGCCGATCAGCCCGTGCCGCCGGATGTAGCCGAGTCCCGAGCGGAGCTGCCCCCAGGGGCTCTCCGGGGAGGCGGCGGGCAGTACGGTCGCCGGCGCCGGCAGGGGGGCGATGCGTACCGCCAGCAGCAGCACCAGCGAGATCCCGAACAGCGCCGACGCCACCGCGAAGGCCGACGCCGGCCCGCCCAGCCCCATCGCCAGCCCCGCCACCGGCGGCCCGGCGGTGTGCCCGACGCGTTCCGCGAGGCTGCGCAGCCCCTGGACGCGTACCAGCTGCCCGGGCCCCGCGATCCGCGGCGGCAGCGCGCCGACGGCCGGCATGAACAGCGCGTCCACGATGCCGAAGACCAGCGCGACGAGGACGAGGACCCACAGGCCCGGGGAACCGAGGGCCAGGACGAGCGCCAGGCCGAGGACGACACCGCAGCGCACCGCGTCGGAGGAGATGACCACCAGCCGGGGCCCGAAGCGGTCGGCGATCACCCCGCCGCCCAGCATGAGCAGCGCCCTCGGTATCGCGCCGACGGCCATGACCAGCCCGACCTCGGCCGGGCCGGCCGTCTGGGCGGCCGCCCAGCCGAGGGCGAGGAAGTAGACCCCGTCCCCGACGAGCGAAGCCCCGTAGGCGGCCAGCCAGCGCAGGACGTTGCCGTCCCGCCAGACGTTCCCGTTCACGAACCGGCCCCCCACGGGCGAAGCGAACCTCAGCGGACCGGGTGGCCCGCTTCCCTCAGCGCGTCCTTGACCTGCCCGATGCGCAGGTCGCCGAAGTGGAACACCGACGCCGCGAGCACCGCGTCGGCGCCCGCCGCGATCGCCGGCGGGAAGTGCGCGAGCGTGCCCGCGCCGCCCGAGGCGATCACCGGTACCGTGACGTGCTTGCGCACGGCCGCGATCATCTCGGTGTCGTAGCCGTCCTTGGTACCGTCCGCGTCCATCGAGTTCAACAGGATTTCCCCGGCGCCCAGCTCGGCCGCCCGGTGCGCCCACTCGACGGCGTCGATGCCGGCGCTCCGCCGGCCGCCGTGGGTGGTGACCTCGAAGGACCCGGAGGCGGTGCGGCGGGCGTCGACGGACAGCACGAGCACCTGCCGGCCGAAGCGTTCCGCGATCTCCTGGATGAGCTCGGGCCGGGCGATGGCGGCGGTGTTCACGCCGACCTTGTCGGCGCCGGCCCGCAGCAGCTTGTCCACGTCGTCGGCGGTGCGGACGCCGCCGCCCACGGTCAGCGGGATGAAGACCTGTTCGGCGGTGCGGCGCACCACGTCGTAGGTGGTCTCCCGGTTCCCGGAGGACGCGGTGATGTCGAGGAAGGTCAGCTCGTCGGCGCCTTCGGCGTCGTAGAGCTTGGCCATCTCGACGGGGTCGCCGGCGTCGCGCAGGTTCTGGAAGTTGACGCCCTTGACCACGCGGCCGTTGTCCACGTCCAGGCAGGGGATCACCCGTACGGCGAGGGTCATGCGGCGCCTCCCGCGACGGGGCCGAAGGCCTCGACCTCCACCTCGACGACCATGCTCGGGTCCACGAACCCGTTGACGATGATCAGCGTCGAGGCGGGGCGGATCGTGTCGAAGAGCTCGCTGTGGGCGCGGCCGACCTCGTCCACGTCGCGGGCGTGCGTGAGGTAGAGGCGGGTGCGGACCACGTGCTCGGGGCCGAGTCCGGCCTGCTCCAGCGCCGCGAAGGCCACGGAGAAGGCCTTCTTCGTCTGGTCGTACGGGCCGCCCGCGTCGGCGCCGGTGCAGCCGGAGACCAGGACCAGCCCGTTGGGGAGCTGGACGGCGCGGGAGTAGCCGAGTACGTCCTCGTAGGCGCCGCCGGAGGAGATGCGTCGGACGTCGGAACTGCTCGCGGAGCTGTTCTCGGAACTCATGCGGAGACCACCTTCAGGGCTTCTTCGAGCGTGAACGCCTTGGCGTACAGGGCCTTGCCTACGATGGCGCCCTCGACGCCGGCCTCGACGAGCCCGGCCAGTGCGCGCAGGTCGTCGAGGGAGGAGATGCCGCCGGAGGCGACGACGGGCCGGTCGGTGGCGGCGCAGACGTTCTTCAGCAGCTCCAGGTTGGGGCCGGTGAGGGTGCCGTCCTTGCCGATGTCGGTGACGACGTAGCGGGCGCAGCCCTCGGAGTCCAGGCGCGCGAGGGTCTCGTAGAGGTCCCCGCCCTCGCTGGTCCAGCCGCGGCCCTTGAGGGTGGTGCCGCGGACGTCGAGGCCGACCGCGATCCTGTCGCCGTGCTCGGCGATGGCCTGGGCGGCCCACTCGGGGGTCTCCAGGGCGGCGGTGCCGAGGTTGACGCGGGTGCAGCCGGTGGCGAGGGCCGCGGCGAGCGAGGCGTCGTCGCGGATGCCGCCGGACAGCTCGACCTTGATGTCCATGGCGCCGGTGATCTCGGCGACGAGCGCGCGGTTGTCACCGGTGCCGAAGGCGGCGTCCAGGTCGACCAGGTGCAGCCATTCGGCGCCGGCGGACTGCCAGGCCAGGGCGGCCTGGAGCGGGGAGCCGTAGGAGGTCTCGCTGCCGGAGACGCCGTGCACGAGGCGGACGGCCTGGCCGTCGCGGACGTCGACGGCGGGGAGCAGTTCGAGCTTCTTCGACGTCGTCATCACAGGGTCTCGATCCAGTTGGTGAGGAGCTGGGCGCCGGCGTCCCCGGACTTCTCGGGGTGGAACTGGGTGGCCCACAGGGCCCCGTTCTCCACCGCCGCGACGAACCGCTCGCCGTGCGTGGCCCAGGTGACCTTGGGGGCCTTGATCAGCGGGTTGGTGACTTCCAGCGACCAGTCGTGGGCCGCGTAGGAGTGCACGAAGTAGAAGCGCGCGTCCTCGTCCAGGCCGGCGAAGGCCTGGCTGTCGGACGGCGCGTCCACGGTGTTCCAGCCCATGTGGGGGACGATCGGGGCCTGGAGCGGGCCGACCGTGCCGGGCCACTCGTCGAGTCCCTCGGTCTCCACTCCGTGCTCGATGCCGCGCTCGAAGAGGATCTGCATGCCGACGCAGATGCCCATGACCGGGCGGCCGCCGGAGAGCCGGCGGCCGATGATCCAGTCGCCGCGCGCGTCCTTGAGCCCCTGCATGCAGGCGGAGAAGGCGCCGACACCGGGGACGAGGAGTCCGTCGGCGTCCATGGCCTTGTCGTAGTCGCGGGTGATCTCCACGTCCGCGCCGGCGCGCGCGAGGGCGCGCTCGGCGGAGCGGACGTTGCCGAAGCCGTAGTCGAAGACCACGACCTTCTTGGTGGGGGCCACGGTACTCACTCCCAAATTCCCTGGATCCGCAGGACTCCGGCGAGCAGGCACATCGCGGAGCCGAGGGCGAGCAGGACGACGACGGACGTGGAGATCTTCTGCTTCTTGAACGAATAGGCGCCACCGGCCAGGAACAGGCCGAGGAAGATCAGGATCGAGTTGAGCCCGTTCACGCTAGAGGGCGCCCTTCGTGGAGGGCAGGATCCCGGCGGCGCGCGGGTCGAACTCGGCGGCGTAGCGCAGGGCCCGGGCCAGCGCCTTGAACTGGCACTCCACGATGTGGTGGGCGTTGCGGCCGTACGGCACGTGGATGTGCAGGGCGATCTGGGCCTGCGCGACGAAGGACTCGAAGATGTGCCGGGTCATCGTCGTGTCGTACGAGCCGATCATCGGCGCCATGTTCTCGGGCTCGGTGTGCACGAGGTACGGGCGGCCGGACAGGTCGACGGTCACCTGGGCGAGGGACTCGTCGAGCGGCACGGTGCAGTTGCCGAAGCGGTAGATGCCGACCTTGTCGCCGAGGGCCTGCTTGAAGGCGGCACCGAGCGCGAGCGCGCTGTCCTCGATGGTGTGGTGGCTGTCGATGTGCAGGTCGCCCTCGGTCTTGACCGTGAGGTCGAAGAGGCCGTGGCGGCCGAGCTGGTCGAGCATGTGGTCGTAGAAGCCCACGCCCGTCGAGACGTCGACCTTGCCCGTGCCGTCGAGGTTTATCTCGACGAGGACCGAGGTCTCCTTCGTGGTCCGTTCGACCCGTCCGATGCGGCTCATGCGTGCTGCTCCTTCTTCAGTGCGCGAACCGCTTCCAGGAACGCGTCGTTCTCGGCCGGGGTGCCCGCGGTGACCCGCAGCCATCCCGGTACTCCGTTGTCCCGGACCAGGACGCCCTGGTCGAGGATCTTCTGCCAGGCGGTGTGGGAGTTCTCGAACCGCCCGAACTGTACGAAGTTCGAGTCGGAGTCGGTGACCTCGAAGCCGATCCCCCGCAGCTCGGTGACCAGGCGGTCCCGCTCGGCCTTGAGCTGCTCGACGTAGCCGAGGAGGGTGTCGGTGAACTCCAGGGCGGCCAGCGCGGTCGCCTGGGTGACGGCCGACAAGTGGTACGGCAGGCGTACGAGCTGTACGGCGTCGACCACGGCCGGGTGCGCGGCCAGGTAGCCCAGGCGCAGGCCGGCGGCGCCGAAGGCCTTGGACATGGTCCGGGAGACCACCAGGTTCGGGCGGCCCTCGATCAGCGGCAGCAGCGAGTCCCGGTGGCTGAACTCCACGTAGGCCTCGTCCACGATGACCAGGGACGGCTTGGCCGCCTGCGCGGCCTCGTACAGGGCCAGGACCGTCTCCGCCCCGACCGCGGTGCCCGTGGGGTTGTTGGGCGAGGTGATGAAGACGACGTCGGGGGCGTGCTCGGCGATCGCCCGCTCGGCGGCCTCCACCTCGATGGTGAAGTCCTCCTCGCGCGGCCCGGAGATCCACTCGGTCCCGGTGCCGCGCGCGATCAGCGCGTGCATCGAGTACGAGGGCTCGAAGCCGATCGCGGTGCGGCCGGGCCCGCCGAAGGTCTGCAGCAGCTGCTGGAGCACCTCGTTGGAGCCGTTGGCGGCCCAGACGTTCTCCCGTGCGACCGGGTGCTTGCCGGTACGGGTGAGGTAGGCGGCGAGCTCGGTGCGCAGCTCGACGGCGTCCCGGTCGGGGTACCGGTTGAGGGTGCGGGCGGCCTCGGCGACGCGCTCGGCGATGCGGGCGACGAGCGGCTCGGGGAGCCCGTACGGGTTCTCGTTGGTGTTGAGCTGGACGGGCACGTCCAGCTGCGGGGCACCGTACGGGGTCTTGCCGCGGAGCTCGTCGCGGATGGGGAGGTCGTCGATGCCGATGACGTTCGCCGTGGCCGCGTCCTCGGTGCTGTCAGTGGTGCCGGTCATGCCTGGGGAACCTTCCACCCGAATCGTGCCTTGAGAGCCGCGCCGTGCGCGGGCAGGTCCTCGGCCTCGGCCAGGGTCACCACGTGGTGGGTGACCTCGGCGAGGGCGTCGCGCGTGTAGTCGACGATGTGGATGCCGCGCAGGAAGGACTGCACGGACAGGCCCGAGGAGTGGCAGGCGCAGCCGCCGGTGGGCAGTACGTGGTTGGAGCCGGCGCAGTAGTCGCCCAGCGAGACCGGGGACCACGGGCCGACGAAGATCGCGCCGGCGTTGCGCACGCGGGCGGCCCAGGCGGCCGCGTCGGCGGTCTGGATCTCCAGGTGCTCGGCGCCGTACGCGTCGACGACCTTGAGGCCGTCCTCCAGGCTGTCGACCAGCACGATCGCGGACTGCCGGCCGGCCAGCGCGGGCTTGACCCGGTCCTCGATGTGCTTGGTGGCCGCGACCTGCGGCTCCAGCTCCTTCTCGACGGCGGCCGCGAGCTCCTCGGAGTCCGTGACGAGCACGGCGGCGGCCAGCGGGTCGTGCTCGGCCTGGCTGATCAGGTCGGCGGCGACGTGCACCGGGTCGGCCGTGGAGTCCGCGAGGACCGCGATCTCGGTCGGGCCGGCCTCGGTGTCGATGCCGATCTTCCCGGTGAAGTAGCGCTTGGCGGCGGCGACCCAGATGTTGCCGGGGCCGGTGACCATGTTCACGGGCAGGCAGTCCTCGGTGCCGTAGGCGAACATCGCCACGGCGACGGCGCCGCCGGCCGCGTACACCTCGTCCACACCGAGCAGGGCACAGGCGGCGAGGATCGTCGGGTGCGGCAGACCCCCGAACTCCTTCTGCGGCGGGGACGCGAGCGCGATGGACTCGACGCCCGCCTCCTGGGCCGGGACCACGTTCATCACGACGGAGGACGGGTACACCGAGCGGCCGCCCGGGGCGTACAGCCCCACGCGCTCCACCGGAACCCACTTCTCGGTCACGGTGCCGCCGGGGACCACCTGGGTGGTGTGCTCGCTGCGGCGCTGGCTGCGGTGCACGATCCGGGCGCGCCGGATCGACTCCTCCAGGGCGGCGCGGACAGCGGGGTCGAGCTGGTCGAGAGCGGCCTGCAGCGCCTGGGCGGGCACCCTGACCTGCTCGAGCTCCACCCCGTCGAACTTCTGCGCGTACTCGATCAGCGCCGCCGTTCCACGATGGTGGACGTCCTCGCAGATCGGCCGCACCTTCTCCAGGGCGGCTTCTACGTCGAACTCGGCACGGGGCAGCAGATCGCGCAGGGCGCCACCCTCGGGGAGGGTGTCGCCGCGCAGGTCGATACGAGAGATCACCCGGCAATTCTCTCAGACCGCCTCGCGCCACCGTTCGTCCGTATCACTGGCTGATACAGGCCACGGACGTTTCCCGATGTCACAGCGGCCCCCTAGCGTGCAGGCAGGCGCGGGTGTCCGCGCGGACGAGCGGAGGGGGGCCGCCATGGCCGAAGCACGCCCGGAGGGGGCAACGAACGGAGAACGGCACGGAGAACCGGCCGGGGAACCGGACGGGGAACCGGACGGTCTCACCGCCCCGGAGCGGCGCATGTGGGACGCGTTCCGGACCGGCAGCGTCTGCGATCTCAGCACCCGCACCGCCGAGCGGGACGATCCGCACGCCGACCGGGTCTGGGGCCCCGAGCGCAGTGTCCGCGCGGCCGTGGTGGCCCTGCTGCTGCTCCACGGGCCGGGCCCGGTGCCGGGCCGGGTGGCCTCCCTGAAGCTGCGCGGCGTGCGGATCACCGGCCGCCTCGACCTCTCCGGGGGCACGGTCGGCCCGTACGTGGAGCTCCAGTCCTGCCGCTTCGACGGCGAGGTGCAGCTCTCCGAGACCCGCTGCGGCACCCTGCGCATGGTCAACTGCGCGATCCCCCGCCTCGACGCGGCCCGCCTGCACACGGAGGGCGACCTGCACCTGCCGCGCTGCCGGGTGGCCCGCGGGATCCGGCTGACCGACGCGCAGATCGGCACCGACCTGCTGATCAGCGAGGCGGTGCTGCAGCGCGACGGCAGGGGTCGGGCCCTGGCCGCCGACGGCATGTCGGTGGCGCAGGACTTCCAGGGCGAGCTGCTGCGGACCTACGGGGAGGTGAGCCTGCGCGGCGCCAAGGTCGGCGTGTCGATGAGCCTGCGCGGGGCCCGCCTGAGCAATCCGGCCGGGAAACGGGCGCTGAACGCCCCGCAGCTCACCGTCGAGCGCACCCTCTACCTGACCTCCATCGCCCTGGACCACGCCTCGGGCGACTCGGGCTCGGGCTCCTTCACGCCCCCCTACGGGCAGGGCTACACCCCGCTGCGCGGCGAGCCCGCGCAGCACTTCGAGTGCCGGGGCGGCCTGCGGCTGGACGACGGCCGCTTCGGGGACGCCGTGGACTTCTACGGGGCCCGGTTCACCCTCACGGAGGACCAGGAGGTCTCGCTGCGCCGCATCCACACCCCGGAGCTGCGGTTCGTCGGCGAGCGCCCGGAGCGCGGACGCGTCGTGCTGTCGGGCGCGCGGGTGGTCAAGCTCGTGGACACGGCCACGAGCTGGCCGGCCCGCCCGGGCCGGCTGTCCATCGAGGGCTTCGGCTACGAGAACCTCGCGCCCCGGGGCCCCTTCCCGCCGGCCCGCCGGCTGGAGTGGGTCGAGGCGGCCACCCCCGAGTACTCCCCGGAACCGTACGAGCGGCTCGCCGCGGTCCTGCGGGCCTCCGGGGAGGACGCGGACGCCCGCGAGGTGCTGCTGGCCAAACAGCGGCGCCGCCGGGCGACGCTGCCGCCGGCGCTGCGCGCGTGGGGCCATCTCCAGGACTGGACGGTGGCCTACGGCTACCGGCCGGGCCGGGCGGCGCTGTGGATGGCCGTGCTGTGGGCGGCCGGGACCGTGCTCTTCACCGTGCACGACAAGCCCCCGCCGCTCAAGGCGGACGAGGCCCCGGACTGGAACCCGGCGCTGTTCGCGCTGGACCTGCTGCTCCCGGTGATCGACCTGGGCCAGCAGGACCAGTGGATTCTGCGGGGCGGCTGGCAGTGGGGCACGGCGGCCCTGGTCATCCTCGGCTGGATCCTGGCCACGACGGTCGCGGCCGGCGCCTCCCGCGTCCTGAGGCGGGGATAACCGTCCTCGGGCCACGGCCACTACCCTGTGCCTCGTGACCACCGTTCGCCTGCCACTCTTCCCGCTCAACTCGGTGCTGTTCCCGGGACTCGTCCTCCCGCTGAACATCTTCGAGGAGCGTTATCGCGCCATGATGCGCGAGCTGCTGAAAGCGGGAGAGGACGAGCCCCGCCGTTTCGCGGTCGTCGCGATCCGCGACGGCCGGGAGGTCGCCCCGACCTCGCCCGGCCTGCCCGACCAGACGGCCGTGCCCGAGCGCGGCCCGGCCGCCGGTTTCGGCGCGGACCCGGTCCAGGCCTTCCACCGGGTGGGCTGCATCGCGGACGCCGCCTCCATCCGGGAACGGGAGGACGGCAGCTTCGAGGTGATGGCGACCGGCACCGTCCGCGTACGGCTGCTGTCGGTCGACGCGTCCGGCCCGTTCCTCGTGGCGGAGCTGGAGGAGCTCCCGGAGGACGCGGGCGACGGCGCGGGCGCGCTGGCGGAGGGCGTGCTGCGGGCGTTCCGCACGTACCAGAAGCGGCTCGCCGGAGCCCGCGAACGGTCCCTGACCGGCATGGACCTCCCCGACGAGCCCTCGGTGGTCTCGTACCTGGTCGCGGCGGCCGCGGTGCTGGACATCCCGGCGAAGCAGCGCCTGCTGCAGGCCCCGGACACGGCGACCCGCCTCGCGGAGGAGCTGAAGCTGCTGCGCACCGAGACGGCCGTCATCCGCCACCTCCCCTCGCTCCCGGCCGTGGACCTCACCCGCGCCCCGACGAGCCCCAACTGACGAAGGACCCATGGCGAAGAAGAAGCCGGCCGGCACCCCGGCGATCGTGGCCCTGACCGCGGCCGGCGCCGAGTTCACCGTGCACGCCTACGAGCACGACCCGGCCCACCCGTCCTACGGGGAGGAGGCCGCCCAGGCCCTCGGGGTCTCCCCGGCGCAGGTCTTCAAGACGCTCCTCGCCGACGTGGACGGCTCCCTGGTGGTCGCGGTGGTCCCGGTCTCGGGCAGCCTCGACCTGAAGGCCCTGGCCTCGGCGGTGGGCGGCAAGCGGGCGGCGATGGCCGATCCGGCACTGGCGGAGCGCACCACGGGCTACGTCCTGGGCGGCATCTCCCCGCTGGGGCAGCGCAAGCGCCTGCCGACGGTCCTGGACGCCTCGGCGTCGGCCTTCCCCACCATCTGCGTCTCGGCGGGCCGCCGCGGCCTGGAGGTCGAACTGGCCCCGGCCGCCCTGGCCGCCCTGACCTCGGCCACCATGGCCGCGGTCGCCCGCGCGTAGCGGCGGCCCTGCGGGGCGGAGTCCCCTACCCGCCCTTCGCCCGTTCCCCGGGGCTCCGCCCCGGACCCCGTGCCCTCACACGCCGGGCGCGCAGCGCACGTACGGGTCCGGGCGGAGCCCGGGGAACGGTGGAAGGGCGGGTGGGGGACGAGCCCCGCAGGGCCCGCCCACCCCTACCGGGGCTACGGGCGCGGAGGCTCCGTACCGGAGGGGTCCGCGGCCGGGGAGCCGGCCGGGCCCGCAGGGGCCTGGTAGTAGCCCGACGGCCACACGCCGGGGTCCGGCGCCGGATCCCGGGTGCCCCACAGCGCGGTCAGCGCGAGGTGCACGACGACCGCGGCCATCGGCCACCCGAGCAGCGCCCCGTGCGCGAGCAGCTCCAGCGGGGCGTCGAAGGGGACACCCTTCCCCGCCTTCCGGGCGACCGCCACGAGGTCCGAGGACGGCCCCAGCCACAGACCCACCCGCCAGCCGACCATCGCGGCGAAGACCGACCCGACCGCGAGCCCGACGACCTGCGCCGCGCCCCCGCTCCGGCGCCACAGGAAGACGGCCACCGCACTGAGCACGCCGAATCCGACGGACAGCAGGAGGAAGGTTCCGTCGGCCCCGATGCGCGCCTCGCTCTCGGTGTCGCGCAGGAACACGGCCTCGCCGTTGGAGACGTACTGCACGCGCGGCGCGAGCCAGACCCACAGCAGCCCGAGGAGCACGCCGGCCACGCCGGTCACGAGGGCGATGGCGGCGCCGTCCCGGATGTCGGAGGGGGAGAAGGCGGGCTCGGGCGCGGGCGCACCGGCCGCCGGAGGCGACGGCTGGTCGGGCTTGTCATAGGGGGTCACGGCTTCGGTCACCCCCACATCGTGCCAGGAAGTGTTTGATTTAACGATCGGCCCCGGCGCGGCCCGGGCGCGCGGCCCCGGCGGCCGTCAGCGGACCGCGGCCCGCCGGTAGGCCCAGGTCGCGACGGCGAGGGACAGCACGCCCACCCCGGCGCAGACGCCGAGGTCGAGGAGGACGGCCGTCCAGTCGGGATGCGGCTCGAAGGTGCGGGCGAAGGCCTCCACGCCGTACGTGGACGGCAGCAGGTCCCGCGCCCAGACGATGACGCCGGGCATCCGCTCGGGCGGCAGTACGCCCAGCAGCAGGGCCGCGGACATGCCGAGCTGTCCGGCGAGGGTGGCCAGCTCCTGCCGGGGGGCGAGCAGGCCGAGCGCCGCCCCGAGCCCGGCGAGGGCGGCCCCCGCCAGCGGCACCACGGCGGCCAGGATCCACAGGCCGCCCAGGGGCAGCCCGAACAGCACGCTGCCGAAGACGGCCGTCACCAGCGTGCCGGGCAGCGTGAAGGAGGCGTACGCGGCGGCCGCGCCCAGCACCACGGACGCGGGCGGCACCGGCAGGGTGGCGTAGTGGTCGAGCCCGCCGCTGGCCCGGAGCTGGCCGAAGTACTGGGCGAGCAGGTTCAGCGCGACGAAGGCGACGACCAGCACGGAGGAACCGGCGACGACGGCCCGCGCCTCGGAGCCCCCGTCGACCACGCCCCGCATCAGGATCATGATCCCGACGGACTGGAAGGTGGCCACGAACAGCAGGGGGATCCGCGAGACCCGCGCGCGGGACAGCTGGGCCCGGTAGACGGCGGCCAGCGCCGGGAAGAACCGGGCTCGGGGTGCCAGGACGCCCACGGCCGTGTGCGCGGCCGTGGTGGCGGCGGTGGTGGCGGTGGCGCTCACGCCTTCACCAGTCCCTTCGAGGTCCGTCCGCCCAGGGCGAGGTACACGTCCTCCAGGCTCGGCGTGGCCAGCGTGAAATCGTCGAGGGCGGCGAAGGCCGGGCCGCCGGTCACGGCGGCCACCGCCGCCCGCGCCTCGTCGGGTCCGAGCCGCAGCACCCAGCGCCGCCCGGATTCGGTGGCCGCGGGGGCGAGCGCGGCGACCTCCGGGAGCTCCAGCGGCGGCGCGGTACGCCAGACCAGTTCGAGCCGGACCTCGCCGGACACCTGCGCCTTGAGCCCGGCGGGGGTGTCACAGGCGATGACGCGGCCCTGGTCGATGACGGCGACCCGGTCGAGGACGGTCTCGGCCTCGATGACGTTGTGGGTGACCAGCAGGACGGTGGCCCCGGACTCGGCGCGGCGGCGGTCGACGGCGGCCCAGACGGCCCGCCGGGCCACCGGGTCCATGCCGGTCGTGGGCTCGTCGAGCACCAGGACGGGCCGCTCCCCCACCAGCGCGGCGGCGAAGCACGCGAGGCGCCGCTGTCCGCCGGACAGCTTCTTCAGGGGGCGTCCGGCGATCCCGGTCAGGCCGAGTTCTTCCAGTACGGAGTCCCGGGCGGTTCGCGCCTCGCGCAGGCCGAGGCCGCGCAGCCGGCCGGTGGTCTCGGCGGCCAGGGAGACCGTGAGCTCGTCGAGGGCGGTGGATTCCTGCCCCAGGTAGGAGAGCAGCCGGGCGGAGCGGTCGGGGTGGCGTACGAGGTCGTGGCCGAGCAGGGTCACCGAGCCGGAGTCGGGCCGCAGCAGGCCGGTGAGCTGGCGGACCAGGGTCGATTTGCCGGCGCCGTTGGGGCCGAGCAGGCCGAAGATCTCGCCGCGCCGGACGTCCAGGGAGATCCCGTCGGTGGCACGGGTCTCGGGCAGGGCCGGGGCCCCGCGCCGTCCTCGTACCGCGGGATACGTCTTGACCAGGTCGCGTACCGCGCAGACCACGTCGCGGGCCGGTCCCGCGGTCCCTGCCGTGCGGCCACCGCGCGGCGGTCCTGCCTGTGCTGTCCCCGTACTCACGAGGGAGCAGCCTACGGGGTTGCGGGCCCTACTCGGCTGCCGGGGCCGCCGGGGCCACCGCCACGGGGGCCGCGGGAGCCCCGGGGACGGGGGCCGGTCCGGGCGCCGTCCCGCCGCCGGCCACGTGTTCCGCGGCCGCCCGTACGTCGATCTCGCGCCAGAAGCCGGCCCGGATGGCGTAGCGGTCGTGCTCGTCGATCTGGTCGTCCTTGTGCGCGAGGAGCCCGAAGCGGGCGGCGTAGCGCAGCAGTTCCCCGTCGATGCGGTGCGGAATCCGCGGGTACATGGTGGCGAGCTTCTGCAGGTGCACGGTCTCCGGGAGCCGTTCCATCCAGCGCCGGGCGAACACCTGGCCGACCTCGAAGGGGTCGCCGCCGACGGTGGTGATGTCCTCCTCGCGGTCCGCCCAGCGCTGCTCGGCGGAGGTGAGCTGGGCGAGGGTGGGCAGCGAGGCGGTCTCGGCGGGCTCGCCGAGCGGTCCGGCGCGGTCGACCCACCCCTTGTCGGAGGACCATCGCAGGGCGCTGCCCGCCGGGGCCGCGCCGAGGGCCTGGCCGGGCCCGGCGGCGGGTGCGGCGGCGCCGGGGGCGCGCAGGGCGCCCGCGAGGTCCTTGGGCGTCGGGACGGTCTTGCCGTTGGCGCCGGTGGCGGCGGTGGCCGGTACGCCGCCCTCCTCGGGCTCCACGGGGGGCGCGGGCCGGGTTCCGCCGCCGGTGCCGGTGCCGCGGGCGGCCTCGGCGAGGGCGGCCTCGGGCAGCGGTGCGGAGAGGATGGCGGCGATCTCGGGGCGCGGGGCCGGTGCGGGGGCGCAGAGTCCGGTGAGGTCGCGGGCGCGGACGGCGCGGGTGATCCAGGTGCGGTCCAGGACGCGGCGTTCGTCGGCTTCGGCGACGAGGTCCTCGGACTGGTTGTAGTCCCCGTCGGCGGCCTGGACGGCCCACAGGTGGACGGCGACCCCGTGTTCCTTGGCGGACATCAGGCCGGGCAGCAGGTCCCCGTCGCCGGTGACGAGTACGACGTCCGAGCAGGCCCGGTTGCGGGCGAGCTCGGTGAGCTCGGCGTGCATGGCCGCGTCGACGCCCTTCTGGGCCCAGCGGCCGTCGCTGCGGGTCAGGGCGCCCAGGCGGACGGTGACGCGGGGCATGACGCGCAGCCGCCGGTGCTCGGGCTGGGGCACCCGGTCGGGGGCGCCGTCGAACCAGTAGATCCGCAGGAGCGGCTGCTCGGTGTCGGCCTCGGCGCGCTCGCGCAGGCCCTGGATGAGCGCCGCATGGTCGACGGTGATCCGGGAGCGGGAGGGCTCTCCTGCGAGGAGGCTCGCGGCGGCGCCCAGCAGGTAGCCGGCATCCACCAGGACGACGCAGCGGTCCACGCGTACCACCCTCTTCCCCTGGGGGTCCTCTGTGTCTTTCGCGGTTTCCCAGAGTCTGCCCGACGGCAACGGCCTTGACGGCCGGAACTCGATCATCGGCGTGGCGTATCTCCCGGAGTTCCCCGGCAGGACCCCCGACTACGCGCGGTAATGATCCAAAATGCGCCGTTTACGGCCCTGTGTGAGTGTGAAGGCGGCCCTGGCCCCTACACCCCCCACGGAGGCATCCCATGGCCAAGAACAAGAACCGCCAGCAGCCCGCCAAGTCTCAGGACCGCTCGGCTTCGCAGGATCCGGCGAAGACGTCGATGGAATCCTCGCCCGCGCCCTCCTCCTCTCCGACGCCGAGCCCGCTGCAGATGGCCGGCAAGAAGAGGGAAAAGAAGTTCGGCCACAACTGACGCCGCTCAGGCACAGCCGTTCGTACGTGAAGAGGCCCGCCCCTGTCGACGGGGGCGGGCCTCTTCACGTGTGCGCGAGCCGCGCCGGGGGTGGCGGCGACGGCGGAGGCTACCCCGCCAGGCAGGACGGGCCGAGCAGCACCTTGAGGTCGCCGAAGAGCGCCGGGTCGGGCTTGACGCGGTGCTTGTCGAGCCGGAGCACGGTGGTGGTGCGCGGCCCCTGGAGCTTGATCCGGACCTCGCTGTTGCCCTGGTGGTGGCGCAGGATCTCGCCGAGGCGGGTCACCATCGGCGGGGTGACCTTGACGGTGGGGATGGTGAGGATCACGGGGGCGTTGGTGCCGGCGTTGGACAGGTCCGGGACCATCATCTCCATGGCGACCAGCCGGGGGACGTCCTCGCGCTTGTCCAGGCGGCCCTTGACGAAGACGACGGTGTCCTCGACCAGCTGCGTGGAGACGAGCTGGTAGGTCGCGGGGAAGAACATGCACTCGATGGAGCCAGCCAGGTCCTCGACGGTGGCGATGGCCCAGGCGTTGCCCTGCTTGGTCATCTTGCGCTGGAGGCCCGAGATGATGCCGCCGATGGTGACGACCGCGCCGTCGCCGTGCTCCCCGCCGGTGAGCTGGGAGATGCCGGCGTCGGTCTTGTCGGAGAGCACGTGCTCCAGACCGAAGAGCGGGTGGTCGGAGACGTAGAGGCCGAGCATCTCGCGCTCCTGGGCGAGCAGGTAGGCCTTCTCCCACTCGACGTCGGAGAACTCCACGTCGAGACCGAAGCCGGGCTCGTCGCTCGCGTCCGCGTCACCCATTCCGCCGAAGAGGTCGAACTGCCCCTCGGCCTCCTTGCGCTTGACGGCGACCACGTTGTCGATCATGGGCTCGTGGTGGGCGACCAGGCCCTTGCGGGTGTGGCCCATCTCGTCGAAGGCGCCGGCCTTGATCAGGGACTCGATGGTGCGCTTGTTGCAGACGACCGCTTCGACCTTGTCGAGGAAGTCGGGGAAGGTGGAGTACTTCCCCTTGGCCTTCCTGGTCTTGATGATCGACTCGACGACGTTGGTGCCGACGTTGCGCACGGCGGTGAGGCCGAAGAGGATCACGTCGTCGCCCTGGGCGGCGAAGTTGGGCTCCGACTCGTTCACGTTCGGCGGGAGCACCTTGATGCCCATGCGGCGGCACTCGTTCAGGTAGATCGCGGACTTGTCCTTGTCGTCCTTGACCGAGGTGAGCAGCCCCGCCATGTACTCGGCCGGGAAATTGGCCTTGAGGTAGGCGGTCCAGTAGGAGACCAGTCCGTACGCGGCCGAGTGGGCCTTGTTGAAGGCGTAGCCGGCGAAGGGGACCAGGACGTCCCACAGCGCCTTGATCGCCTGGTCGCTGAAGCCCTTCTCCTTGGCGCCCGCCTCGAAGATGACGAAGTTCTTCGCCAGCTCCTCGGGCTTCTTCTTGCCCATCACGCGGCGCAGGATGTCGGCCTCGCCGAGCGAGTACCCGGCGATGATCTGGGCGGCCTTCTGGACCTGCTCCTGGTAGACGATGAGGCCGTAGGTGACCGCGAGCACCTCTTCGAGCGGCCCCTCCAGCTCCGGGTGGATCGGGGTGATCTCCTGCTGCTTGTTCTTGCGCAGGGCGTAGTTCGTGTGCGAGTTCATGCCCATCGGGCCCGGCCGGTACAGGGCGGACACGGCGGAGATGTCTTCGAAGTTGTCGGGCTTCATCAGGCGCAGCAGGGAGCGCATGGGCCCGCCGTCGAACTGGAACACGCCGAGGGTGTCGCCGCGGCCGAGCAGTTCGAAGGTCTTGGGGTCGTCGAGCGGCAGGCCGAGGAGATCGATGTCGATCCCCTTGTTGGCCTTCACCATCTTGACGGCGTCGTCCATGATCGTGAGGTTGCGCAGGCCGAGGAAGTCCATCTTCAGCAGGCCGAGCGATTCGCAGCTCGGGTAGTCCCACTGGGTGATGGTCACGCCGTCGGAGTGGCGGACCCAGACCGGTACGTGGTCGGTGATGGTCTCGCTGGACATGATCACGCCGGCGGCGTGCACGCCCATCTGGCGGACCAGGCCCTCCACGCCGCGGGCGGTGTCGATGACCTTCTTGACGTCCGGCTCGTTCTCGTACATCCCGCGGATCTCGCCGGCCTCGCCGTAGCGGGGGTGCTGCGGGTCGAGGATGCCGGAGAGCGGGATGCCCTTGCCGAGGACGTCGGCGGGCATGGCCTTGGTGAGGCGGTCGCCCATGGCGTACGGGTAGCCCAGGACGCGGGCCGAGTCCTTGATCGCGTTCTTGGCCTTGATGGTGCCGTACGTGCCGATCATGGCGACCTTGTCGGCGCCGTACTTCTCGGTCACGTACCGGATCACCTCGACGCGCCTGCGCTCGTCGAAGTCGATGTCGACATCGGGCATGGAGACGCGCTCGGGGTTCAGGAACCGCTCGAAGATCAGGCCGTGGGTGATCGGGTCGAGGTCGGTGATGCCCATGGCGTACGCGACGATCGAGCCGGCCGCGGAGCCTCGGCCCGGGCCCACCGCGATGCCCTGGTTCTTGGCCCACATGATGAAGTCGGCGACCACGAGGAAGTAGCCGGGGAAGCCCATCGAGATGATCGTGTCCATCTCGTACTCGGCCTGCTTCATCCGGTCGTCCGGGATGCCCCCGGGGTAGCGGCGCTGCATGCCCCGCATGGTCTCCTCGCGGAACCAGGTGACCTCGGTGTAGCCGTCCGGGATGTCGAACTTCGGCATCAGGTTCCGGAACTGGAACATGCCCTCGGTGTCGATCTGGTCCGCGACCAGCTTCGTGTTGGCGCAGCCCTCCTGCCAGGCGTCCGAGGAGTCGATGGCGTACATCTCGTCCGTGGACTTCAGGTAGTAGCCGGTGCCGTCGAAGCGGAAGCGGTCCGGGTCCGAGAGGTTCTTGCCGGTCTGGATGCAGAGCAGGGCGTCGTGGGCGCCGGCCTCGCTCGCGTACGTGTAGTGGGAGTCGTTCGTCACGAGCGGCGGGATGCCGAGCTTCTTGCCGACCTCCAGCAGACCGTCGCGGACCCGGCGCTCGATCTCGATGCCGTGGTCCATCAGCTCCAGGAAGTAGCGGTCCTTGCCGAAGATGTCCTGGTACTCGGACGCGGCCTTCAGCGCCTCGTCGAACTGTCCGAGGCGCAGGCGGGTCTGGAGCTCTCCGGAGGGGCAGCCGGTGGAGGCGATCAGGCCGTCCGACCACTTGCTGATGGTCTCCTTGTCCATGCGCGGCCACTTGGTGAGCCAGCCCTCGGCGTAGGCGTCGGAGGACAGCCGGAAGAGGTTGTTCAGGCCGGTGGCGTTCGCCGCCCAGATCGTCTTGTGCGTGTAACCGCCGGAACCGGACACGTCGTCGCGCTTCTGGTGCGGCTGGCCCCACTGGATGCGCCGCTTGTTGCGCCGGGATTCCGGGGCCACGTAGGCCTCGATGCCGATGATCGGCGTGATCCCCGCCTTCTTCGCGGTGTGGAAGAAGTCATAGGCCCCGTGCAGGTTGCCGTGGTCGGACATGGCGATGTGGCTCATGCCCATCTCGTTGCACGCGTTGAACATGTCCTTCAGCCGCGCGGCACCGTCCAGCAGGGAGTACTGGGTGTGGACGTGCAGGTGCGTGAACGGCGTCTTGGTCACGGTGGGGGCTCCTGAAGATCACAGTGGCGCGGAGTGCCTCGATGAGGGGCGGCGGTCGGGTGACGGGCGGGCGGGGAGAGAGGGGCGGCAGCTATGAATCCTACGTGGCCCGAGTGACAGTTCCCGGGCACCGACGGGTACCTTCGTCCGTTGCAGACCCAAGGACGCGTGTCCGATATGCGATCCACCCCGCGCCACCAGGAGGCACCCGCCATGGCGGTTCCCGAGACGACCGACGAGCAGCGCGCCGAGCAGATACTCGACGTGTTCGACATCGCCTTCGGCGAGCTGATCACCGCAGACCCCACGGCCTTCCGGGTCAAGTTCCGCAAGATGGCGGCCTCGGCCTTCGCCTTCTACCGGGGCACCGCCTGCCTCTTCTACGCCGACCTGGAGCGCGAGCGGCACGGCGGCCCGTACCTGGACGAGCGCACCGGCCGGGTGTGGATCCACGGTGATCTGCACGCCGAGAACTTCGGCACGTACATGAACGCCCAGGGCCGGCTGATCTTCAACGTCAACGACTTCGACGAGGCCTACGTCGGCCCCTTCACCTGGGACCTGAAGCGGTTCTCCGCCTCCGTGGCCCTGCTCGGCTACACCAAGGCGCTCAGCGACGACCAGATCAGCGAGCTGGTACGGATCTACGCGGCCGCCTACCGGGAGCGCATCCACGCACTGGCCACCGGAGCCAAGAACGAGGAGGTGCCCGCCTTCACCCTGGACACCGCCGAGGGCCCGCTGCTGGACGCCCTGCGCCACGCCCGCCGCCGCACCCGCTTCTCGCTCCTCGACTCGATGACGGAGATCCGCGAGTTCGAGCGCCGCTTCTCCCCCGGCCCCGGGACCATCGAGCTGGACGCGGCCACCCGGTACAAGGTGCTCGCCGCCTTCGACGGGTACCTGGAGACCCTCCCCGAGGAGTCCCTGATCCGGCCCGACTCCTACCGGGTCAAGGACGTGGTGGGCCGCCGGGGCGTCGGCATCGGCTCGGCGGGCCTGCCCTCGTACAACATCCTGCTGGAGGGGCACAGCGACGCCCTGGAGAACGACGTCGTGATCTACCTCAAGCAGGCCCAGACCCCGGCCGTGTCCCGGCACGTCACCGACCGGGCGGTGCGCGAGTACTTCCTGCACGAGGGGCACCGCACCGTGATCTCCCAGCGCGCCCTGCAGGCGCACGCCGACCCGTGGCTCGGCTGGACGGAGCTGGACGGGGCCGGACAGCTCGTCGCGGAGGTCTCCCCGTACGCGGTGGACCTGGACTGGTCGGACCTGGACGACCCGGAGGAGATCGCGGCCGTGGTCGCCGACCTCGGCCGGGCCACGGCGACCATGCACGGGGCGGCGGACGAGCAGGAGAGCGGCCACACCCTGGTCCCGTTCTCCACCGAGCGGGCCATCGACGCGGCCATCGCCGCCGACGAGGAGGGTTTCGCGGACCTGCTGGTGGACTTCGCGCACGCCTACGGCGCCCGGGCCCGCGCCGACCACCAGATCTTCGTGGACCTCTTCCGCAACGGCCGGATCCTGCCCTAGAGGGTGCCGGGAGCGGGACCTAGGGCCCGCTCTCACAGGGACGCATGGCACACTCGCGACGATGGACATATCCGGGGTGGGTCTCCGAGGGCTGCGGGCCGCGCTGTTCAGCGCGGTCGTCGTGCTGCTCTCGGCCGGCTCCCACGTCCTGATGTCCCGGGTGCCGCTGCCTCCCGCCCTGGTGGGAGGGGCTTTCGCCGCGGTGTTCGCGATCGCCTTCGCCCTGGCCGGACGCGAGCGCGGCCTCGGCCACATCGCCGGGCTGCTCGTCCCCCTCGAGCTGGCCGCCGACACCGTCCTGACCTCCGGCCAGCACCTGTGCTACGGCCCCGCGGGCGGCCCCGTCTCGGGTCCGCTGCGCGCCATGGGGCTCGCCGACTTCTGCGGCGGCAGCCCGGTGGGCGGCGCGCTCGCCGAGGTGGGCGGGCCCGCCGGCCCGGCCGCGCTGCTGCCCGCACCCGGACCGTGGACGCCCTGGCTGCTGCTGGGCGCGCACGTCTCGGTCGGACTGCTCGCCTCGCTGTGGCTGCACCGCGGGGAGCGGGCGCTGGGCCGGCTGCTGAGCGCGGCCTCCGCCTGCGCCTTCCGCCCGCTGCGGATGGCCTCGGCCCGCGCGGCGCGGGCGCTGGCCCCGGTACGGCTCTCGCCGCCCCGGGCGCTGCGGAGCACGGTGGCCCGTACCCGCTTCCCCGTGCACTCCGTGGGACGGCGGGGACCTCCTCGCGTACACGGCGCGTTCGCCCGCGCCTGACGTACGCACCGCACGTGCGCACGCACGCACGCACGCGCGTACGTACATACGAGGACATCCCCCCTTCCATCCGGCTCCACCGCGGCACCCGCGGACCCGCGGACCCGCTGAGCCACACCCCACGGAGAGAACGATGAGCGCACGCAACAGCCAGGCGAACAAGGCGGCGGCCCGCGAGAGGCTGCGCATCGAGCGCGAGCAGCAGGCCAAGAAGGCCAAGGCCCGCCGGCAGGTGTTCGTGGCGGGCGGCGTCGTGGCCGTCCTGGCCCTGGCCGGCGGCGTCGGCTACGCCGTCGTGCAGTCGAGCCAGCCGACCGCCTGGGAGAAGGCCGCCGACGCCCCCCTGGTCGCGCCGAAGAACACCACGGGCGACAACGGCACGACGGTGGTCCTCGGCAAGGCCGACGCCAAGAAGACCCTGGAGCTGTACGAGGACTCCCGCTGCCCGGTCTGCGCCAGCTTCGAGCAGGCGGTGGGCCCGCAGGTCAAGAAGGACCTCGACGCCGGCAAGTACAAGATCCAGTACATCGGCGCCACCTTCCTGGACAAGGGCTTCCCCGGCACCGGCTCGAAGAACGCCCTGAGCGCGCTGGGCGCGGCCCTCAACGTCAGCCCCGAGGCGTTCCTGGAGTACAAGACGGCCCTCTACTCCGCGGCGAACCACCCGGAGGAGAAGGACGACAAGTTCGCCAAGGACGACTACCTGCTGACGGTGGCGGACCAGGTCCCGACGCTCAAGGGGAACGCAGCGTTCAAGAAGGCGGTCGAGGACGGCACCTACGACCGGTGGGCGCTGGAGATGTCCAAGGCCTTCGACAAGAGCGGGGTCACGGGCACGCCGACGCTGAAGATGGACGGCAAGAAGATCGACCCGCTGCCGCAGTCCCCCGAGGCGTTCACGGCGGCGATCGACAAGGCCATCGCCGGCTGACCTCCCTCCTTCCCGCGGTACCCCGACGGACGGGCGAACTCCCAGAGTTCGCCCGTCCGTTGCTTTCACGGGGCTGGTCCCGATACCGTACCCGTCGGTAATGTGATCATCCGTGACCAGTCAACTCTCCCCTTCCGCACCGGATTCGGCGTCCGTGCCGACTCCGCGCCGCCGTACGGTCGTCCTGGCCGCGGCGGCCACGGCGGCACTCGTCCCGATCGCCGCGCTGGGCGCCGAAGCCGCCCACGCCGCCACCGCCGCGACCGAGGACGCCCCCTCCTTCCTGCACGGCGTCGCCTCGGGCGACCCGCTCCCCGACGGGGTCCTGCTGTGGACCCGTGTCACCCCGACCGCCGCGGCCGTACCGGGCTCCGGCGCGGGCCCGGCCCTCGCGGTGGGCTGGGAGGTCGCCGAGGACAAGGCCTTCTCCCGGATCGTCGCGAGCGGCACCGTCACCGCGAGCGCGGCCTCGGACCACACCGTCAAGGCCGACGTACGAGGTCTGCGGCCGCAGACGGCGTACTGGTACCGGTTCACCGCCGGCCCCACCGTCTCCCCGGCCGGGCGCACCCGCACCGCACCGGCCGCCGCGACCGCGCCCGCCGGGGTGCGCTTCGGCGTGGTCTCCTGCGCCAACTGGGAGTCCGGCTACTTCTCCGCGTACCGCCACCTGGCCGCGCGGGCCGATCTGGACGCCGTCCTGCACCTGGGCGACTACATCTACGAGTACAAGAGCGGCGGCTACCCCGAGCCGAAGTACGTCGTACGGCAGCACGAGCCGCTGCACGAGATCCTCACCCTGGCCGACTACCGCACCCGGCACGGGAAGTACAAGACGGACCCCGATCTGCAGGCCGTGCACCAGGCCCACCCGGTCATCGCGATCTGGGACGACCACGAGATCGCCAACGACACCTGGTCCGGCGGCGCCGAGAACCACGACCCCGCCACCGAGGGCTCCTTCGCGGCCCGCGCGGCCGCCGCCCGGCAGGCGTACTTCGAGTGGATGCCGGTGCGCGCCTCCACCGAGGGCACCGTCTACCGCCGGCTGCAGTTCGGCACCCTCGCCGACCTGCACCTGCTGGACCTGCGCACCTTCCGCTCGCAGCAGGCGGGCATCGGCAGCGGCGCGGTGGACGACCCGGAGCGCAGCATCACCGGGCGCGCCCAGCTGGACTGGCTGAAGGCGGGGCTGGCCGGCTCGCAGGCCACCTGGAAGCTGGTGGGCACCTCGGTGATGATCTCGCCGGTGGCCTTCGGCTCGCTGCCGGCGCACCTGCTGGCTCCCCTGACCGAGCTGCTCGGCCTGCCCGCGGGCGGGCTCGCGGTCAACGTGGACCAGTGGGACGGGTACACGGACGACCGCCGGGAGCTGCTGGGGCACCTGACGGACCGTTCCGTCCGCAACACCGTCTTCCTGACCGGCGACATCCACATGGCCTGGGCGAACGACGTCCCGGTGACGGCGGCCACCTACCCGTGGTCGCGGTCGGCGGGCGTGGAGTTCGTGGTGACGTCGGTGACCTCCGACAACATCGACGACCTGCTGCACGTACCGGCCGACACGGTCTCGCTGGTCGCGGAAACGGCCATCAAGGCCGCCAACCGGCACGTGAAATGGCTGGACATGGATGCCCACGGCTACGGCGTGCTGGACGTGACGGCCGAGCGTTCCCAGATGGACTACTACGTGGTTTCGGACAAACGCCGACAGGACGCCACGGCCGCCTGGGCGCGCTCGTACCGGACGCTCAACGGGACGCAGAAGGTGGAGCGGGCGGACCGGCCGGTGCGCTGACATTCAGCCAGTTTTCCCGTCCGGAGGGGCGCTTGGCGTAGACCAGGCGCCCCTTTGGCATCAGAAGCAACAAATCTTTTACGTAGGGGCCTTGACCTGTTTATGACATGCGCACGTAAGATTCCCGCCAGCCGAGGAGATCCCTCCCGCTCAACCCCCCACTCGCGAGGAGCACACGTGCGCGCTCTTGCCCGCATATCCCCCCTTCTTCGCCGCCGCCTGATGGGTGCCGCCGTACTCACCGGCACCCTGGCCTTCACCCCGCTCGCCGCCCCCACCGTCGTGTCCGCGGCGCCCAAGACCGGAGCCGAGGTGTGTGCCGAGAGCGCCTCCGGCCCCGCCAACGCCCGCGTGGCGCGCCCCAAGGACAAGGCCGCGGCCGAGCCCAACGAGGTCACCGAGGCCCAGGCCAAGGCCATGGACGCCGACCTCAAGGCGAAGCTCGACCAGATCGCGAAGGGCCCCCGCAGCCTGACCGCCGCCGACGCCGCCGTCACGACCATCCCCGTGTACGTGCACGTCATCACCTCCGGCAGCGCCGGCAACCTGACGGCCGCGCAGATCAACAGCCAGATCTCCGTGCTCAACGCCGCCTACGCGGGCCAGGGCACCGGAAACGTCGACTCCGGCTTCCAGTTCTCCCTCGCCGGGACCGACTACACCAACAACTCGACCTGGTACAACGTCTCGGACGGCACCACCGCCGAGAAGAACATGAAGAACGCCCTGCGCAAGGGCGGCAAGAACGCGCTGAACCTCTACACCGCCAACCTCGGCGGCGGGCTGCTCGGCTGGGCCACCTTCCCCAGCTCCTACGCCTCCCAGCCCAAGATGGACGGCGTGGTCATCCTCAACACCTCCATCCCCGGCGGCTCGGCCACCAACTACAACCAGGGCGACACCGCCACCCATGAGGTCGGCCACTGGCTCGGGCTCTACCACACCTTCCAGGGCGGCTGCTCGGGCAGCGGCGACTCGGTCTCCGACACCCCGGCGGAGAAGAGCGCGGCCTTCGAGTGCCCGACCGGCCGCGACACCTGCACGGCGTCCGGCGTCGACCCGATCCACAACTTCATGGACTACACGTACGACTCCTGCATGTACCAGTTCACCGCGGGCCAGGTGACCCGCATGAAGAGCATGTGGACGTCCTACCGCGGCTGACGCTCCGGCGCACCGGCGTTCCGGCATTCCGGCATTCCGGCGCACACATGACGAAGGGGCCCCGCGAGCGGGGCCCCTTCCTCGCGTCCGCCTAGATCCCCTCGAGGAAGGCGAGGGCGGCCGCCCACGTCTGCTCCGCGGCCTCGGCGTCGTAGTCGTCCAGCCCCGGGTCGGTGAACAGGTGCCCGGCCCCCGGATAGCCGTGGACCTCCACGTCCGCCCCGGCCTTGCGCATCCGCAGGTACCAGGCCGTCAGCCAGTCGTGCGGCTCGAAGGGGTCCGGGTCGGCGACGTGCAGCTGCACCGGCAGCTCGTCGACGTACGTGTTCTCCTCCAGGTCGGCCGTCCCGTGCAGGAGCAGCAGCCCGCGCGCCTTCTCGTCCGCGAGCGCCAGGTGCTGGGCGATCGAGCCGCCGAAGGAGAAGCCCGCGTAGACCAGGCCCTGGTCGGAATGGGGGGCCGCGGCCAGGACCGCCCGCTTGAGCAGCTCGTCACGGCCGATCTCGTCCCGGTGGGCCATGCCCTCCTCGACGGTCTCGAAGGTGCGTCCCTCGAAGAGGTCCGGCACCTGGACCTGGTGCCCGGCCGCGCGCAGCCGGTCGGCCGCCTCCCGCACGGCGGGCCGCAGCCCGTAGGTCGAATGGAAAAGCACGATGTTCATCCCCCCATCGTGCCAGTTCCGCCGGACCCTCTCCGGTTACGTTGGCCTGCATGGACACGGACTCCTTCCTGCGCCCGATCGCGGCCGTCGCCGGCACCCTGGCCGTCACCCTGCTCGCGGGCTGGCTGCTGGACCTGCTGCTGCGCCGCGCCGACGCCCGGCACAGCGAGACCCCGCTGTGGGGGCTGCTGCGCCGCTGCCGCCCCCCGTTCCTGGTGGTCCTGGCCGCCTCCCTGCTGCAGGCCGTACGGCGGCGCGCGGACGGGCCCGGGCACGCGCTGACCCTGATCCTGATCGCGGCGGCCGCGTGGCTGCTGATCCGCATCACGACGGCGATCGTGGACTCCACGTACGCCCGCTACGCGGCCGACGCCGCCGACCAGGCCAGGGTCCGCCGGGTCCGCACGCAGGTCACCCTCATCCAGCGGGTGGTCACGGCGGTGGTGATCGTGGTGGCCCTCGGCGCGATGCTCCTGACGTTCCCCGAGATGCGGACGGTCGGCACCTCCATGCTGGCCTCGGCGGGCGTCCTGGGCATCGTGGCGGGCATCGCCGCCCAGTCCTCGCTCGGCAACCTGTTCGCCGGACTCCAGATCGCCTTCGGCGACACCGTCCGGATCGGGGACACGGTGGTGGTCGACAAGGAGTGGGGCACGGTGGAGGAGATCACCCTCACCTTCCTCACGGTCCGCACCTGGGACGAGCGCCGGATCACGATGCCGGTCTCGTACTTCACGAGCAAGCCCTACGAGAACTGGTCGCGCGGCGGCGCGCAGATGACGGGCACCGTGTTCTGGCACCTCGACCACACCGCCCCGGTGGACCTGATGCGCGAGGAACTCCAGCGCGTCCTCAAGACCATCCCGGAATGGGACGGCCGCACCGGCACCCTGGCCGTCACCGACACCACCCCGCACACCATCCAGGTCCGCGCGGTGGTCACGGCGAAGGACGGCGACGCCGTCTGGACCGTCCGCTGCGCGGTCCGAGAACGCCTGATCACCTGGCTCACCACCCACCACCCGTACGCCCTCCCCCACATCGCCACGACCCAGTCCACACCCCCACCGGACACACCCAGCCCCGCCGCCGTGTGAACCACGGGGTATGGGGCGCAGCCCGGTACCCCCTCCCCACCCCGTCCGGCGCTTGAGGTCCGGAGTCCGGGGCGGAGCCCCAGGGGAGTCCGGGCGCAGCCCGGTACCCCTCCCAGCCCGTCCGGCGCTTGAGGCGCGGGGTCCGGGCGGAGCCCCAGGGGGTCCGGGGCGAAGCCCGATACCCCGCTTTCAGCCCGTCCGGCGTTTGAGGACCGGAGTCCGGGGCGGAGCCCAGGGAGGTCCGGGCGCAGCCCAGTACCTCTCCCAGCCCGTCCGGCGCTTGAGGCGCGGGGTCTGGGGCGGAGCCCCAGGGGGGTCCGGGCGCAGCCCGGTACCCCCCTCCCCAGCCCGTCCGGCGTTTGAGGACCGGGTCCGGGCAGCGCCCGGGGAACGGTGGAAGGGCGGGTAGGGGACTTTGCCCCGCAGGGCCAGCGCCGGGGCCGAGGCCGGCACCAGGAGCAGGGCCACGCCGGGGCCAGGGCCGGGCCAGGACAGGGCCACGCCGGGGCCAGGGCCGGGCCAGGACAGGGCCACGCCGGGGCCGGGGCCGGGCCCCGTCACCCCTCAGCCCGGGGCTGCGAAGGTCAGCCGGAACAGCGCGCCCCCACCCGGGGCGGCCTCGGCCGCGAGCTCGGCGTCGTGCGCCCGCGCGATCTGCCGAGCCATCGCCAGCCCCAGCCCCGACCCCGGCAGCGCCCGCGCCGCCCCCGCCCGGTAGAACCGGTCGAAGACGTACGGCAGATCCGCCTCCGCGATCCCCGGCCCGTGATCCCGTACGGTCACCTCCACGCACCCACCCCGCCGCACCGCCACCCCGACACCGACCTCCACCTCCGCCCCACCGGGGCTGAACTTCGCCGCGTTGTCCAGCAGGTTCCCCAGCAGCCGGCTCAGCCGCGCCGGCACCCCCGCCACCACCACGGCCTCCTCCGGGGACGGCCCCCGCACCCGGAAGGCCACCCCAGGCCAGTGCGCCCGCGCGGCCCCCACGCAGTACTCCACCAGCGGAACCAGCCGTACCTGCTCCACCAGCAGCCGCGGCTCCTCGTCACGGGCCAGCTCGATCAGGTCGTTGACCAGCCCCGTCACCTCCCGCAGCTGCCTCCCGAGCGCCAGCGAGGCCCGTTCCCGCTGCTCCGCCGTCAGCCGGTCCCCCCGCGCGAGCAGCTCCGCGTTCGTGCGCAGCGCGGTCAGCGGGGTCCGCAGTTCGTGCGAGGCGTCCGCGACGAGCCGCCGCTGCGCGGTGACGGACTGCTCCAGTTCCCCGAGCATGGTGTTGAAGCTCCCGGCGAGCCGGGTGATCTCGTCCTCGCGGCCGCGCCCGGGAGGCGGCAGTTCGATCCGGTGCCGCGGATCCCGGGTGGCGGCGATCCGCTCGGCGGTGGCGGTGAGCCGGGTGACCGGGGCCAGACCCGTCCGTGCGACCCCGTACCCGAGCAGCGCGGCCAGCAGCACCCCGGCGGCCGCGGTGACGGCGAGCCGCCGGGCGGCCCGGTCGATGCCGGTCTCCACGGAGTCGGAGCGCACCGCGACCTGCAGGGCCCGGTCCTTGAGGAAGTCGGTGGTGAGCATCCGCGCGGGATGGCCTTCGACGACGATGTCCGTGTAGAAGGGGGCACGCTCCCGCACGGCCACCAGCCGGGCGGCCGGCGTCACCGGCATCCGGTACGCGCCCTCCCCCGCCGCCGGGTCCTTGCGCGGATCGGGCGGCACGATCTGGACGCAGGCGGGCGCGGCCAGGTACTGGCAGCTCCAGGCGGCGACCCCGGGCGGGGAGTCCCCGTACTGTTTCGCGGCGAGCCGGGCGGCCTGGTCCAGGCTCAGGTCGAGCTGCTGGTAGAGCGCTGCCCGGCCCTCCAGGAAGGCTGCCGTGCACATGCCGAGGGCCACGAAGGCCACCGCGGCGGTGACGGCCAGCGCCAGCCGGGTCCGCAGCGGCCACCCGCGCCGCCACGGCGCCCCGGCCCCGGCACCCGGCCCCGACCCCCGCGCCGATCCCCGGCCCCGCCCCCGGCCCCGCCCGCTCACGCGGCGTCCAGCCGGTAGCCGACCCCGTGCACGGTGTGCACCAGCCGCGGCTCGCCGCCGGCCTCCAGCTTGCGGCGCAGGTAGCCGACGTAGACGGCCAGGGAGTTGGAGTCCGGCCCGAAGTCCCGGCCCCACACCAGTTCCAGGACCAGCTCGCGCGGCAGCACTTGCCCGGGGTGGCGCAGCAGCAGTTCGAGGAGCGCCGACTCGGTGCGGCTGAACTCCAGCGGCCGCTCGCCGCGCCGCCCGGTACGGGTGGCGGGGTCGAGCACGAGGTCCCCGTACCCGAGCACGGCCGCGCCCCCGGCCGGATCCTCGGGGGCGGCCCGCCGCAGGAGGGCCCGTACCCGGGCCACGAGCTCGTCGAGCGCGAACGGTTTGACCAGGTAGTCGTCGGCGCCGGCCTCCAGCCCGTCGACCCGGTCGCTCACCGCGTCCAGGGCGGTGAGGACGAGCACGGGCGTACGGTCGCCCACCGCGCGCAACTGCCGGCACACCGCGAGCCCGTCCAGCACCGGCATCATCACGTCGAGGACCACCGCGTCCGGCTGCCACAGGGCCACGTCCGACAGCGCGGCCAGCCCGTCGGCCGCGCCGCGCACCTCGTACCCCTCGACGGCGAGGCCGTCCTCGACGGCGGCCCGCACCTCGGGCTCGTCGTCCACCACCAGAATCCGCTGCATGCCGCAAAGCCTCCCAAATGCTCCGGGAGAACCTCTTAGAACCTTCTTAGGGCGCACCGGAAGTCTGCGTCCATGACCTCCTCCCCCTCCCCATCCTCCTCACGCTGGCCGCTCTCCGTCGTGATCGGCGCGGGCGGCACCGGCGGACACATCTATCCCGGGCTCGCCCTCGCGGAGGCGCTGCGCGCCGCCGTCCCGGACGTGACGGTCTCGTTCATCGGCACCGAACGCGGGCTGGAGACCGAGCTGATCCCGGCCGCCGGCCACCGCCTGCACACCGTGGACATGATCCCCTTCGACCCGGCCCTGGGCGCCAGGCGCTACCTGCTCCCGGCGGCGCTGCTGCGCTCGGCCGGGCAGGCCCGGGCCGTGATCCGGGCCCAGGGCGCGCACGTGGCCGTCGGCATGGGCGGCTATCCGAGTGCGCCCGCCGTGCTCGGGGCCCGGCTGGCCGGACTGCCGGCGGTGATCCACGAGTCCAACGCGGTACCGGGCCGGGCCAACCAGTTCGCGGCCCGCCTCACCCCGCACATGGCGGTGGCCTTCGACCGCAGCCGGGAGCACCTGGCGGGCGGGGCGCGGGCCCTGACCACCGGAATGCCGATCTCCGCCGCGCTGTCGGGCCTCGCCGGGCTGACCCGCCCCGAGCGGTCCGCCCTGCGCGCGCGGGCCCGGTGGGAGCTCGGGGTGCCGGACGGGCGGCGGCTGGTGGTGTTCAACGGCGGCAGCCTGGGCGCCGTACGCCTGACCTCGGCCGCGGCCGGGCTGGCGGCCGCCTGGCAGTCGCGGCAGGACGTGCAGCTGCTGATCAAGACGGGTCCGGCGGCGCTCGCGGACACGGTGGCCGCCCTGGCCGCCTCGGGCGGGGCCCGGATCGCGCGGGCCGTGCCGTACCTGGACCGGATGGACCTGGTCTACGCGGCCGCCGACCTGGTGGTGTGCCGGGCGGGCTCGGCGACGGTGGCGGAGCTCGCCGCGACCGGGGTCCCCTCGGTGCTGGTCCCCTACCCGTACGCCCCGGGCGACCACCAGACGCACAACGCCCGGGTGCTGTCCGACGCGGGCGCCGGTCTGCTGCTGGCGGACGCCGAGGCCACGGCCGGGCGCCTCGCGGAACTGCTCGCCCCGCTACTGGCCGACCCGGCGCGGCTGGCCGCGATGGCCGGCGCGGCCGACCCGGGCCCGCACGCGCGGGCCGCCGAACTGCTGGCCGCGCAGGTCCTGCGCGTCGCCGGCTTCCCCTCCCTCTCCCCCACCCCCCTGGAGTTCGCATGACCCCGCACACCCCCACGCTCGCCCTCACCCCGGTGCGCACCCCCGCCGACTGGAGCGGCCGCACGGTCCTGGTCACGGGCGCCGAGGGGTTCATCGGCTCCACCCTCGTCGACCTGCTGGTGGCGCGGGGCGCGAAGGTGCGCGCCTTCGTGCACTACAAGCCGTACGCCGAGAAGGGACACCTGGCCCGGTACCTGTCCGACCCGGGCGGCCCGGTGGAGATGTGGGCCGGTGACGTCCGCGACGCGGGCCGGGTCAGCGACGCGGTGGCCGGCTGCGACACGGTCTTCCACCTGGCGGCGCTGATCGGGATCCCGTACAGCTACGCCTCGCCCGGCGCGTACGTCCAGACGAACGTCACCGGTACCGAGAACATGGCCGAGGCCTGCCGCCGCCACGGCGTGCGCCGCCTGGTCCACACCTCCACCAGCGAGGTCTACGGCACGGCCCTGACGGCCCCGATCTCCGAGAGCCACCCGCTGCAGCCGCAGTCCCCGTACTCCGCTTCGAAGATCGGCGCCGACATGATGGCGCTCTCCTTCCACCACGCGTTCGACCTGCCGGTCACGGTGGTCCGGCCGTTCAACACCTACGGCCCCCGCCAGTCGGCCCGCGCGGTCATCCCCACGATCCTGGCCCAGCTCCACTCGGGCGCCCGCGAGGTCCGCCTGGGCTCCCTCACGCCCACCCGGGACTTCACCTACGTGACCGACACCGCCGCGGGCTTCCTCGCCGTCGCGGAATGCGACCGGGCGCTGGGCGAGGTGGTCAACCTCGGCACCGGGGAGGAGATCTCCGTCGGCGACCTGGCCCGGGCCCTGATCAGCGCGTCGGGCCGGGAGGCGGAGGTGGTCGTCGACCCGGCCCGGCTGCGTCCCCCGGGCAGCGAGGTCCAGCGCCTGCTGTCGGACAACGCCCGGGCCCGCGACTGGGCCGGCTGGCAGCCCGAGGTCTCCCTCCAGGAGGGCCTGACCCGCACCTCGGAGTGGATAGCCGCCCACCTCCACCTCTTCGCCCCGGACCGCTACCAGGTCTGAGGCGGGGCCCCTCCGGTGGCCGGACCCCCCGTCCGGCCACCCCGGTCGGACGGCGCCGTCCGGCCACCCCGGTCGGACGGCGGCGCCCGCCCCCGCCCCGGGCTACGGATTGCGCAGGCTGCGGACGTCCAGATGACGGAGCACCCGGTCCACGATCTCCGGGTCGGCGCCCGGTTCGCTGCGTGCGGAGAGCACCTCGTGCCGGGCGGCGGACATCATCTCCCGCTGGATGCGCGCCACGTCGCGGATCCGCTCCACCCGCTTCGCGTACGCCTCCCGCCGCTCCTCGTCGACCATGTCGGGGCTGATCCTGGCGCCCACGTCGTACGCCCTGCGGTAGAGCACCTCCACCAGGTCCTCGGGCAGGTCCTCGACCTCCTCGATCTCCTTCAGCCGCCGCTTCGCGGCCTTGGCGGCGCGGATCGCCAGCGCGCGGGCGATGTCCGCCTCCGCGTCCGAGTCGGCCTCCACACCGAGCCGGCGGACCAGCCACGGCAGGGTCAGGCCCTGGACCACCAGGGTGCTCATGATCACGGCGAAGGCGATGAAGACGATCTCCTGCCGGGCCGGGAAGGGGTCCCCCGCGTCCGTCTCGAAGGGAATGGCGAGCGCGAGCGCCACCGAGGCCACGCCCCGCATGCCCGCCCACCACATCACCACGGACTCCCGCCAGCTCAGCGGGATCTCCTCGTCGTAGTCGCGCCGCGAGTGGAGCCGTTTCGCGAGCCAGCCGGCCGGCAGCAGCCACGCCAGCCGTACGCCGACCACGACCGCGACCACGGCGGCCGCCCACCCGGCCATCTGCCAGCCCCGCCCCTGGGCCGACCCGAACACGTGGTGCAGCTCCAGCCCGATGAGCCCGAAGGCCACACCGGTGACCAGCATGTCGACGACCTCCCAGAACGTGTGCCCGGCGAGCCGGCCCAGCACGTCGTCGGCGTCGGTCGCGTACTCGGCGAGGAACAGCGCCGTGGTGAGCACGGCCAGCACTCCGGAGCCCAGCAGCTCCTCCGCGAGCACGTACGCCACGAACGGCACGAGCAGCGTCAGCCCGATCTGGAGCGTGGCATCGCCGAGCCGCCCCATGAGCCGGTGGGTGGCCCAGCCGAGCCCGAGCCCCACCGCGACGGCCACGACAGCCGACAGCACGAACTCCCCGAGCGCCTCGGGCCAGGAGAAGCTGCCGCTGACGGCGGCGGCGATGGCCACGTGGTAGAGCACGATGGCGGTGACGTCGTTGAAGAGCCCCTCTCCCTCCAGGATCGACACCATGCGCCGGGGCAGTCCGAGCGACCCGGCCACGGCGGTGGCGGCGACGGGGTCGGGCGGGGCGACGAGCGCGCCGAGCGCCACCGCCGCGGCGATCGAGAGCCCCGGCACGAGGGCGTGCGCGGTCCAGGCGACGGCGACGGTGGTCACGAAGACGAGGGCGACGGCCAGCAGCAGGATGGGCCGTACGTTGGCGGCGAACTGCCGCCAGGAGGTCCGCTGCACGGAGGCGTACAGCAGCGGCGGCAGCACGAGCGGCAGGATGTACTCGGGCGGGATGTCGACATTGGGCACCACGGGCACCAGGGCGAGCACCACCCCGCCGAGCGTCATCAGCACCGGCGAGGGCAGCCCCAACCGGTCCCCGAGCGGCACCGTCACCACGGCCCCGAGCAACAGCACGAACAACAGCAGGAGCTGATCCACTCCCACACCCTGCCAGCCGGCCCCGCCTGCCGACCCCACCTGCCGACGCAGCCGGAGCCGCGTGTCGGCCCGGCCCGGGGCTACGGCAGGGCGCGGGGCTACGGCAGGGCGCGCCGCATCGACCGGTGCGGGATCCCCGCGTCCTGGAACTCCGGCCCGTAGGCCACGTACCCGAGCCGCTCGTAGAACCCCATCGCATGGGTCTGCGCGCCGAGGTCCACGGCCGCGAGGCCCAGCCGGACCGCTTCCGCCTCGATCGCCCGCACGAGCGCGACCCCCACCCCGAGCCCGCGCGCGGCCTTGGTGACGGCCAGCCGTCCGAGCGAGCCGACCTCCGGGGAGCCCGTCTTGCCCAGGGCCCGGGGCCCGTACAGCAGCCGGCCGGTGCCCAGCGGCACCCCGTCCGGCCCCTCGGCCAGCACGTGCACCGCGATCTCGTCGTACGCGTCGTACTCGAGCGACTCCGGCACCGACTGCTCGACGACGAAGACCTCGGTCCGCACGCCGAAGCAGGCCTTCAGGTCCTCGTCCGTAGCGGCAACCCGTACGACGACGCCCCCGGCGCCGCCGCCCGCGGTCACTCGCTCTCCTTGCGGATCACGTCCAGCGCGTTCTGCAGGTCCGCCGGGTAGGTGCTCTCGAACTCGACCCACTGCCCGTCCGAGGGGTGCTCGAAGCCGAGCCGCACCGCGTGCAGCCACTGCCGGGTGAGTCCGAGGCGCTTCGCCACCGTCGGGTCGGCGCCGTAGGTCAGGTCGCCGACGCAGGGGTGCTTGTGCGCGGCCATGTGCACGCGGATCTGGTGCGTACGGCCGGTCTCCAGCTTGATGTCCAGCAGCGAGGCGGCGCGGAAGGCCTCGATCAGGTCGTAGTGAGTGACGGAGGGCTTGCCCTCCTGGGTCACGGCCCACTTGTAGTCGGCGGTGGGGTGGCGCCCGATCGGCGCGTCGATCGTGCCGCTCATCGGGTCCGGGTGGCCCTGCACCAGCGCGTGGTAGCGCTTGTCGACGACCCGCTCGCGGAACTGGTTCTTCAGCGAGGTGTACGCGCGCTCCGACTTCGCGACGGCCATCAGGCCGGAGGTGCCGACGTCGAGCCGGTGCACGATGCCCTGGCGTTCGGAGGCGCCGGAGGTGGAGATGCGGTAGCCGGCGGCGGCCAGGCCGCCGATGACGGTGGTTCCGGTCCAGCCGGGGCTGGGGTGGGCGGCGACGCCGACCGGCTTCATGATGACGACGATGTCGTCGTCGTCATGGACGATCTCCATGCCGGGGACGGGCTCGGCGACGAGCTCGACCTTCCGGGGCGGTTCGGGCATCTCGACCTCGAGCCAGGCGCCACCGTGCACACGCTCGGACTTCCCGACGACACTGCCGTCGACCAGCACCTTTCCCGCGGCCGCGAGTTCGGCCGCCTTCGTCCGGGAGAAACCGAACATACGGGCGATGGCGGCGTCGACGCGCTCGCCCTCGAGGCCATCGGGTACGGGCAGGGTGCGGATCTCGGGAATCGTACTCACCTGTCGAGTATGCAGGACTCGACAGAAGACCATTCCCGCGATCAGTCCTTGTGGACGGTGCCGTCCGGGTCCAGCCCCCGGAACGACAGCAGCACGATCAGGATCCCGCCGCACACGATCGCCGAGTCCGCGAGGTTGAAGACGGCGAAGTGCGCGGGTGCGATGAAGTCGACGACCGCGCCGCGGAACACGCCCGGCGAACGGAAGATCCGGTCGGTCAGGTTGCCCAGCGCCCCGCCCAGCAGCAGGCCCAGCGCGATCGCCCAGGGCAGGCTGTACAGCTTCCGCGCCAGGCGCACGATCACCACGATGACGGTGGCGGCGATGCAGGTGAAGATGATCGTGAAGGCCTCGCCGAAGCCGAAGGCGGCTCCGGGGTTGCGGATCGCGTCGAACTTCAGCAGGTCTCCGACGACCTGGATCGACGGCTGGTGCTCCAGCTTCGCGACGACCAGCATCTTGCTGCCCAGGTCGACGAGGTAGGCGAGAACCGCCACGACGAGCAGCGCGACGATCCGCCGCCGCCCCCTGGGCGCGGCGGATTCGGGCTGGGTGCCGTCTTCCCCGACCTCCGGCGTACCGATGATGCGCTCCGCCTCTGCCACGTGAGTCCCTCGAACTAGCTCGAACCAGGTTGCCGAACGGTACTGCGCCGACCGACCCGCCAGGTTTCCTGGACCCTGACGAGACACGAGAGTACGTCAGGGCACCCTTCGGCCGCCGCCCCGGCCGCACCCCGGCCGCGACCCCGGCGGAGCCTGCCGGTGCGGGCCCGGGGCCCTCCGGCGGCCGCCCGGGGCCCGCCGGGCCCGCGCCCGGTCCCCGCTCAGTGCCGGCGCTCCTGCTTCTGCTTGCAGTCCACGCACAGCGTGGCCCGCGGGAAGGCCTGCATCCGTGCCTTGCCGATGGGCTGCCCGCAGTTCTCGCAGAGGCCGTACGTGCCCGCCTCCAGCCGTTCCAGGGCGCGCTCGGTCTGCTCCAGCATCGAGTTGGCGTTCGCCGCGAGGGCGAGCTCCGACTCCCGGGTGATGTTCTTGGTCCCCGTATCGGCCTGGTCGTCGCCGGCGCCGTCTCCGGAGTCCCTCATCAGCCCGGAGATGGCCGCGTCGGAGGCCTGGAGCTCGGCGCGCAGCCGCAGCACCTCGCTCTCCAGCTCGGCCCGCGCGTCGGCGACCTCGTCGGGGGTCCAGGGGTCCTCGCCGGGCCGTACGGCGAGCTCGCCGGGGGCCAGGCCCGCGGTGGCCCGCGCCTTCGGCAGCCCGCTGGTCGCGGCCGCGGCCGTCTTCCTGGCCGTGCCGGTGCTCTTCTTGGCAACCACTTTCCGGGCTCCCGTCTCGTGCGCGGCCTGCGCCGCCCCCTCGGCCCCGGCCGTGCCGGCCGTGACCTTCTTCGCGGCCGCCTTCTTCCCGGCGGCCGCCTTCTTCGCACCTGCGGCCGCGGTCCCGGCCTCCGCCTTCGCCCCGGCCTCCGCCTCGGTCCCGGCCGTCGCCCTGGTCCCGGCCTCCGCCTCGGTCCCGGCCGTCGCCTTCTTCGTGGCCGCCACCTTCTTCGTGGCCGTCTTCTTCGCGGCCGCCTTCTTCGTGGCGGCCGCCTTCTTCGTCCCGGCGACAGCTCCGGCAGCAGTCCCGTCCACCGGTCCGGCCTCCGGACCGGTGGCCGCCACCTCCGTCACCGGCTCCTTCGCCGGCTTCTCCGCAGCCTTCCCGACAGCCTTCTTGGCAGTACTCCCGGCGGTCTTCTTCGCCACCATGGCCGCGGCCCCTTCACATACTGTGATCATTGCTCGCGAATCGTGCCGGAACGATAAATCGGCTCCGGCCCCGCGGCAACGGGGCACGCGTCCATCGAGGTCAACCTGCATCCGTTGTGCCCAGTGGGAAGCCCGGTAATCCGGCCCCACCCGCCCCACCGCATCCCGGAGCGCCCCGTCGGCCCATTCGGGTCATTCCCGGCCCCGCTCCGCGCCCCGCAGGGGCCCCGCGCCACGCCCCCGTAAACCGGTCTGCCGACCGGCCCCCCGGCCCGTACACTGGGCCCAGCGAGAGGCATGGATGGGGACGAGTAGCGTCGGACGCAGCCAGGAGCGACCCGGGGACGGTGAGAGCCCGGGGGCGAGCGCGATGCGAAGGATCACCCCGGAGCCGCCGGAAGAAAGCCCGCGGGAATTCCCGCAGGGACAGTAGAACCGGCTTCGCACCCCAATGAGGGGGCCCTCGGACCGCAGGTCCGGAGGCCAAGGAGGGTGGTACCGCGGGAGCGGCTGGTCCTTGGAGACAAGGACGGCTCTCGTCCCTCCGGACGGAAGTGACACCCCGCCGGAGGAAGAGTTCAGCCTCATGACCACACCGCCGCAGTACCGCCCGGTACCCGCCCAGGTCGACCTGCCTGCCCTCGAGCACGCGGTCCTCGATTTCTGGCGCGAGAGCAAGACCTTCGCCAAGACCCTGGAGCAGTCCGAGGGACGGCCCGAGTGGGTCTTCTACGAGGGCCCGCCCACCGCGAACGGCATGCCCGGCGCGCACCACATCGAGGCCCGCGTCTTCAAGGACGTCTTCCCCCGTTTCCGCACCATGCGCGGCTACCACGTGGCCCGCAAGGCCGGCTGGGACTGCCACGGTCTGCCCGTCGAACTCGCCGTCGAGAAGGAACTGGGCTTCAACGGCAAGAAGGACATCGAGGCGTACGGCATCGCCGAGTTCAACGCCAAGTGCCGCGAGTCGGTGACCCGCCACACCGACGCCTTCACCGAGCTCACGAACCGGATGGGCTACTGGGTCGACCTGGACGACGCCTACCGGACCATGGACCCCGAGTACGTCGAGTCCGTGTGGTGGTCGCTGAAGGAGATCTTCAACAAGGGCCTGCTCACCCAGGACCACCGTGTCGCCCCCTGGTGCCCCCGCTGCGGCACCGGCCTCTCGGACCACGAGCTGGCCCAGGGCTACGAGACGGTCGTCGACCCCTCGGTCTACGTGCGCTTCCCGCTGACCTCCGGCCCCCTCGCGGGCGAGGCGGCGCTCCTCGTCTGGACGACCACCCCCTGGACCCTGGTGTCCAACACCGCGGTCGCCGCGCACCCCGACGTCACCTACGTGGTAGCGGCCAAGGATGACGAGAAGGTCGTCGTCGCCCAGCCCCTCCTGGAGAAGTCCCTCGGCGAGGGCTGGGAGGCCACCGGCGAGTCCTTCACGGGCAAGGAGATGGAGCGCTGGACCTACCAGCGCCCCTTCGAGCTGGTGGAGTTCCCCGCGCCCGCCCACTACGTCGTGAACGCCGAGTACGTCACGACCGAGGACGGCACCGGTCTGGTCCACCAGTCCCCCGCCTTCGGCGCCGACGACCTCGCGGTCTGCCGCGCGTACGGCCTGCCGGTCGTGAACCCGGTCCGCCCCGACGGCACCTTCGAGGAGGAGGTCCCGCTCGTCGGCGGCGTCTTCTTCAAGAAGGCCGACGAGAAGCTGACCGCCGACCTCGACGCGCGCGGCCTGCTCTTCAAGCACATCGCCTACGAGCACAGCTACCCGCACTGCTGGCGCTGCCACACCGCCCTGCTCTACTACGCACAGCCGTCCTGGTACGTCCGCACCACCGCCGTCAAGGACGCGATGCTGCGGGAGAACGAGAAGACCAACTGGTTCCCGGACTCCGTCAAGCAGGGCCGCTTCGGCGACTGGCTGAACAACAACATCGACTGGGCGCTGTCCCGCAACCGCTACTGGGGCACCCCGCTGCCCATCTGGCGCTGCGAGGAGAACCACCTCACCTGCGTCGGCTCCCTGGCCGAGCTGAGCGACCTGACGGGCACGGACCAGTCGGACCTGGACCCGCACCGCCCGTACATCGACGAGGTCACCTTCCCCTGCACGGCGGAGGGCTGCGAGCTCACCGCGGTCCGCGTGCCGGAGGTCATCGACGCCTGGTACGACTCGGGTTCGATGCCGTTCGCGCAGTGGGGCTACCCGCACAAGAACAAGGAGATCTTCGAGAAGCGCTACCCGGCGCAGTTCATCTCGGAGGCCATCGACCAGACGCGCGGGTGGTTCTACACGCTGATGGCGGTCGGCACCCTCGTCTTCGACAAGTCCTCCTACGAGAACGTGGTCTGCCTGGGCCACATCCTCGCCGAGGACGGCCGCAAGATGTCCAAGCACCTGGGCAACACCCTCGAACCGATCCAGCTGATGGACACGCACGGCGCGGACGCCGTCCGCTGGTTCATGGCGGCCGGCGGTTCCCCGTGGGCGGCGCGCCGCGTCGGCCACGGCACCATCCAGGAGGTCGTCCGCAAGACGCTCCTCACGTACTGGAACACGGTCGCCTTCCAGGCCCTGTACGCCCGTACCTCGAACTGGGCCCCCTCGGCCTCCGACCCGGCGCCCGCGGACCGCACGGTCCTCGACCGCTGGCTCCTCTCGGAGCTCCACACCCTCACGACCGAGGTCACCGAGGCGATGGAGTCGTACGACACCCAGCGCGCCGGCAAGCTCCTCTCGTCCTTCGTGGACGACCTCTCCAACTGGTACGTCCGCCGCTCGCGGCGCCGCTTCTGGCAGGGCGACGCGGCCGCGCTGCGCACCCTGCACGAGGTGGTGGAGACGGTCACCCGCCTCCTCGCCCCCCTCACCCCCTTCATCACGGAGCGGGTCTGGCAGGACATGGTCGTCCCGGTCACCCCGGACGCCCCGGAGTCGGTGCACCTGACCACGTGGCCGGTCCCGGACGCCTCGGCGATCGACCCGGAGCTGTCCCGGCAGATGCTGCTGGTACGCCGCCTCGTGGAGCTGGGCCGCGCGACGCGGGCCGAGTCGGGCGTGAAGACCCGTCAGCCGCTGTCGCGCGCGCTGGTCGCCGTATCGGGCTTCGAGACGCTCTCCCCCGAGCTGCACTCGCAGATCACGGAGGAGCTGAACGTCTCCTCGCTGGCCTCCCTCTCGGAGGTCGGCGGATCGCTCGTCGACACCACGGCCAAGGCGAACTTCCGTGCGCTGGGCAAGCGTTTCGGCAAGGGCGTGCAGGACGTGGCGAAGGCGGTGGCCGCGGCCGACGCGGCGGCGCTGTCGCTGGCCCTGCGCTCGGGCGAGGCCTCGGTCGAGGTGAACGGCGAGACCGTCGCCCTCACCCCGGAGGAGGTCATCATCACGGAGACCCCGCGCGAGGGCTGGTCGGTGGCGTCCGACTCCGGTGCGACGGTCGCCCTGGACCTGGAGATCACTCCGGAGCTGCGGCTCGCGGGGCTGGCCCGTGACGCGATCCGCCTGATCCAGGAGGCCCGGAAGAACTCCGGCCTCGACGTGGCGGACCGGATCGCCCTGCGCTGGTCCTCGTCGGACCCCGAGCTGGTGGCGGCCCTGACCGACCACGCGACCCTCATCGCGGACGAGGTCCTGGCCACGGACTACGCCTCCGGCGAGGCCGACGCCTCGTACGGCGACCCCTTCGAGGACGAGCCCCTGGGCCTCACCTTCCGCCTCCGCAAGGCGTAGCCCTTCGCTCCTGTGGCCCGGCCCCCCGGCGAAGGGGTCCGGGTCACAGCTGTTTCCTGTCCCCTACCCGCCCTTCCACCGTTCCCCGGGCTCTGCCCGGACCCGGCAGAGCCCCAGGGGGTCCGGGGCGCAGCCCCGGGGAACGGGTGAAGGGCGGGGAGGGGACTCCGCCCCGCGCAGCGGCACCCACCCCGGCCCGCG
>NZ_JBSFDF010000066.1:0-39712 GCF_053593795.1 Streptomyces sp. NPDC002104
CCACAACTGTCGAACGTTCGAACCAGGGCGCCTAAATCATGCAGTCCAGGCCGACACCCCACCCCGCCCCCGGCACCGGCCCCCACCCGCAGCCAACCCGCGCCCAGCACAGCACAGCACAGCGCAGCGCCCCGCCGACGGCTACCGCCGCAGCAGGGTGACCACCGCCGCGCCGCCCAGGCCGATGTTGTGGGCCAGGGCGACCCGGGCACCCTCGACCTGCCGCGCCCCCGCCTCGCCCCGCAGCTGCCACACCAGCTCCGCCGCCTGCGCGAGCCCCGTCGCTCCCAGCGGGTGGCCCTTGGAGATGAGGCCGCCCGAGGGGTTGACCACCCACCGGCCGCCGTACGTCGTCGCGCCCGACTCCACCAACGCCCCCGCGCCGCCGTCCTCGCACAGGCCCAGCGCCTCGTACGTCAGCAGCTCGTTGATCGAGAAGCAGTCGTGCAGCTCGATGACGTCCACGTCCCCGATCCCCAGCCCCGCCGCCGCGAACACCGCCCGCCCCGCCGCCGCGGTCATCGGCTTGCCGACGACGTCGATGCAGGACCCGGAGGCGAACGACGCCTCCGTGTCCGTGGTCATCGACTGGGCGACGATCTCCACCGCCCGCTCCCCCAGCCCGTGCCGCTCCACGAACCGCTCCGAGACGACCACCGCGGCGGCCGCCCCGTCGGACGTCGGCGAGCACTGGAGCTTGGTCAGCGGCTCGTGGATCGTCTTCGCCGCGAGGATCTCCTCGACCGTGTAGACGTCCTGGAACTGGGCGTTCGGGTTGTTCGCCGAGTGCCGGTGGTTCTTCGCCCCGACCGCCGCGAGCTGCGCGGCCGTGGTCCCGTAGAGCTTCATGTGCTCCCGCGCCGCGTTCCCGAAGATCTGCGCGGTCGGCGGGGACATCTCGAAGCCGTGCCCGGCGGCCATGATCCCGTAGTGCCGGGCGACCGGCGAGGTCTTGAAGTCGCCCCCGTCGGCCCCGCCCCCCAGCGCGCCGCGCTTCATCTTCTCGAAGCCGAGCGCCAGCACGCAGTCGTTGATCCCGCCCTCGACGAACTGCCGCGCCATCATCAGCGCCGTCGAGCCCGTCGCGCAGTTGTTGTTGACGTTGTAGACGGGGACCCCGCTCAGCCCCAGCTCGTACGCCGCCCGCTGGCCGGCCGTGGAGGCCTGGAAGCAGTAGCCCACCGGTACCTGCTCGACCAGCCCGTAGTCGATGCCCGCGTCGGCGAGCGCCGCGTCGCCGGCTTCCTTCGCCATGTCCCAGTACTGCCAGTCCCTCGACTCCGGCTTCTCGAACTTCGTCATGCCGACGCCCACGATGTACGACTTCATGTGTGTCCCCACTGCCCTTCAGTCCCTGGGAAGGCCGAGAATCCGCTCGGCGACGACGTTGAGCTGGACCTGCGTGGTGCCTCCGGCGATGGTCAGGCAGCGGGACATGAGCATGCCGTGCACCGCCCGCTTCCCCGCCCCCTCGCTCACCGCGCCCGCCGGGCCCAGCAGTTCGAGCGTGAGCTCGGCGGTCCGCTGCTGGTGCGGGGTCTGGACGAGTTTGCGTACGGACGCGCCCGCGCCGGGCTCCAGTCCGGAGACCTGCTGGAGCGTGGTGCGCAGCCCGATGCAGGCCAGGGCGTGCGCCTCGGCGGCCAGGGCCCCGATCCGGACCCGGTAGCCGCCTTCGAGTTCGGCGGAGCGGGCGAGCAGCGCTTCCAGGCCGGTGTCGAAGGTCATCTGGTCGGCCATGTGGACGCGTTCGTTGCCGAGGGTGTTGCGGGCGACCTTCCAGCCCCCCGTCGCTTCCCCCACCAGGGCGTCCTCCGGCAGCGGCACGTCGTCGAAGTAGACCTCGTTGAAGAGGGCTTCGCCGGTGATCTCCTTGAGCGGCCGGATGTCGATCCCGGGGGTCTTCATGTCCACCACGAAGTAGCCGAGGCCCTTGTGCTTGGGGGCGTCCGGGTCGGTGCGGGCCAGAAGGATCCCGTAGTCGGCGCTCTGCGCGGAACTGGTCCACACCTTCTGCCCGTTGACGATCCAGCCGGCCCCGGACTCCGGTCGCTCGGCCTTGGTCCGCAGTGAGGCCAGGTCGGAGCCCGCGCCCGGTTCGGAGAAGAGCTGGCACCAGGTGACGTCCCCGCGCAGCGTGGGGAGCAGGTAGCGCTCCTGCTGTTCGGGGGTCCCGTAGGCGAGCAGGGAGGGCACGACCCAGGTGGCGATGCCGAGGTCGGCGACCTTGACCCCGGCGGCCGCCAGTTCCTGCTGCACCACGAGCTGTTCCACCGGGCCCGCGCCGAGCCCGTACGGGGCCGGCAGGTACGGGGCCGCGTACCCGGTCGGCGCCAGGACCCTCCGCGCGGTGGCGGGGTCGAGCCCGGCCGCGTCCGCGATGGCGCTACGGGCCTTCGCGCGGTGGGTCTCGGCCCGCGCGGGCAGTTCCAGGCGCAGCTCGCGCCGCGCCCCGGCGGCGGCGAGCCGTACGGCCCGGACCCGGTGGCCGTCGCCGGAGCCGAGGAGCTGGCGGGCGACCAGGGCCCGGCGGAGGTAGATGTGGGCGTCGTGCTCCCAGGTGAAGCCGATGCCGCCGAGCACCTGGACGCAGTCCTTGGCGCAGGAGTACGCGGCGTCCAGCGCGGTGCCGGCGGCCAGCGCGGCCACCAGGGAGCGCACCTCGGCCGGTTCCTCCGTGGCCTGCGCGGCGTCCCAGGCGAGTGCCCGGGCCTGCTCCACGCGCACCAGCATGTCGGCGCACAGGTGCTTGATCCCCTGGAACTGCCCGATGGGCCGGCCGAACTGTTCGCGGACCTTCGCGTACTCGGCGGCGGTGTGCAGCGCCCAGGCGGCCGTGCCGCAGGCGTCGGCGGCGAACAGCACGCAGGCGAGGTCCCGTACGAGGGCGGCGTCGAGTTCCAGCAGGGCGCCGGGCCCGGCGGTGACCCCGCGGGCGCGGACCTCGGCGGTGGGCCGGGTCGGGTCGGCGCTGTCCTGCGTACGGACGTCCAGGGCGGCGGAGTCGACGGCGAACCAGCGGGTTCCGTGCGCGGTCTCGGCGGCGAGCAGCACGAGGTCGGCCTCGCCCGCGCCCAGCACCGGCGGCGCGGTCCCGTCGAGGAGGTAACCGCCCTCCACGGCGACGGCGGTGAGGTCGCCGGGCCCGAGCGCCACGGCGCCGACCCGCCCGCCGAGGGGTTCGGCGCCGGCCCGGTCCAGGAGTACGGAGGCCAGCACGCTCGGCAGGTACGCCCCGGGCAGCGCCGCCCGGGCGGCCTCCTCCACCACGACGGCGAGGTCGAGCAGGGTGCCGCCCTCCAGGTGCGGTTCCAGCAGCCCGGAGGCGAGCAGCCCGTCCCAGTAGGCGGGTCGCGCGCCCGTCTGCGGCGGGGTGTCGAGGAGCTTGCGCACCTCCTCGGGCGGCACGGCCCGCGCGACCCAGCCGCGTACGGCCTCGGCCAACTCCCGCTGTTCCTGTGTGATTCCGATGCCCATGCGCGGCAGAGTAGAACACGTTGCATTCTGACGGAAGGTCAGAACTGCAACGTGTTCTCGCTCTGCGGAGGCCCACCGCGGCCGTCAGGCGGCAACGAGCCGGCGTCCGGGCGCGGCGGCGCTCCGGCGGCGGTGGTAGGCCACGGTGACGACCGCCAGCAACGGTCCCCAGGCCACCAGGGGCAGGTAGGAGGCCGTCATGACCCAGTACGCCGCGCCCGTGGGCGAACCGGGGGCACCCATGTTCCCCGGGTCGTTCCAGCCGATGGCCCCCAGGACTCCCAGCAGGGTGAGCGCGGCGGCCCCCAGACCGGCGGGGATCACGGCGGCGAGCGGCGGGATCGTCCTGCCGCCGATCAACGGCAGCCAACGTGGGGCGACTTCACCCCAGCCCCGCACGAGACCCAGGGCGAGGAGCCCCAGCATCTCGGCGAACACGCTCAGGCCGATCATGTACAGCGAGAAGCCACTGCCGAAGCGGACGTCCGCCAGCGGGTCGTCCCCGGTGAACCCGAGCGGCACTCCGAACGCCCCTGCGATCCGCCACACCCCCGTGGGCAGCGGAGCGAGCGCGGCGAGGCGGGCGAGCCGCACCGCTCGGCGGCTCGGCCGGCGCTCCATGACCGCCGCCGGCCTCATCCCCTGTCCCCCGAGTTCACCGTGGTCCCCGAGGCGGCCGGGGCCGCCGGGGTCACCGGGGTCACCGGGGTCACCGGGGTCACCGACGGGTTCGGCGGGAGGACGTGCCGGACCTTGAAGTCGCCGCTCTCGACGATCTCGTACGGCGCGGCGCTGAGGCACTTCGGCACCTCCAGACCGTCGAAGCCGGACACGGCCCAGCTGTAGCCGACCCGGTCCTTCTCCCCGTCGCCCTTCCCGTCGTAGACGGTGAACCCGACGCGCTTGCCGATGGCGCCCGGGGGCAGGTCCGAGCTCGTGATGACACCGGTGGCCGTGGCGACCGGACCGCCGGTCAGCAGGCAGTCGATGCGCCCTTCGGCGTAGGCACCCTGCTTTCCGTCGGCGGTGTAGTGACTGAACCGGAAGGTGCCGCGCGAGGTGCCGGCCGGGGCGTCCTGCTCGTCCGGCTCGGCCGGGGCGAAGCCATGGGCGTCGAAGGAGAAGCGGACCTGCTGGCCGTCGGCCCGGTACATCTTGGCGGAGCCGGTGAGACTCGATTCCTTCGGAGCCTTCCCCGCCCCCTCCGAGGCGGAGGCGGAGGCGGAGACGGAGACGGCGAGGCCTCCGATGACCGCCAGTACGGTCAGGCCGACGACGGACGTACGGAGAGTGTGACTGCGCGGCATGGTGAACTCCTGGCTCCCGGCGGCCGGTTTGGCCGCCTCCCGGTGTGGCATCAGCCTCCGCCACCGTCCGGGTGCGCGGCCATCGGCCGATCGGGAGATCCACTCGGGGGCCCGGTGGACCCCCCTCTGCCGATCGGCAGATACCACCGGCCCCGGACAGCGCCTAGGGTCGCGAGAGTGAAGATCACGGGCATCGCACACCGGGACCGCGCCGTCATCGGCATCGCGGCCGCGGCCGTGTGCGCCGCCACGGCCTTCCTGGGCGTACGGCCGCTGCCGGCGATCGCGGCCGCCGGAATCGCCCTCGGCACCCTCGGCAGCCTGCCCCGGTCACGCCGGTGGACCGGGACCGCCACGGGCGCCTCCGGCGGTCTGCTCCTGCTGGCCGTCTTCGCCTGGCCCGGACGCGGAACGGCCGGCGGGTCGAAGTGGCACCTGCTGGCGGTGGGAGCGGTCCTGCTGCTCCTGACGGCCGCGGTCCGCTGGTCGCCCCGGCGCCGGCTCCTGGTGGGCGGCGCGCTCGGCGCCGCGGCCGTCGCCGTATGGACCGTCCCCCTCGTACCGGACGCCTCCTTCTTCGAGTCGCTCGGCCTGATGGCCTTCTGGACGGCGCCGGTCATCGGGGCGGTCGTCGTCGGTGGCTACCCGCGTCTGATGGAGGACCGCCGCAGGCAGGCTGTCCTGGCCGCACGCCGCGCCCAGCAGCTCGAACTCGCCCACGACCTGCACGATTTCATCGCCCACGACGTGAGCGGCATCGTCGTCCAGGCCCAGGCGGCCCGGTTCGTGGCCGCGCACGATCCGGCGGCGGCGGCCGGGGCGCTGGAACGCATCGAGCGGGCCGGGCTCGCGGCACTGGCCTCGATCGACCGCACGGTCCGGATGCTGCACGCCGCAGACGAGACCACCGGCGCCGACGGTGACAGCAGGGACGCAAGGCCCGCGGGCGGAGCGCGTACGGCCCTCCCCGGCATCGACCAACTCGCGGAGGTCATCGACCGGTTCGACGGGACGGGCCAGGTCCGCGCCCGCCTCGAACTGGATCCGGGCGTCACCGAGGCGCTCTCCCGCGAGGGCGCCGCCACGGTCCACCGGGTCGTGGTGGAGGCCCTCACCAACGTACGCCGGCACGCCCCGGGTGCGGCCGGCGTCCACGTCGCGCTCCGTACGGACCCTACGGACCGTACGACCGTCGAGGTCAGCGTGACCGACGACGGCGGCCGTGGCCGCTCCCCGCACCGGCCCGCGCTCCCCCGGCTCGACCGGGGCCCCAGGGGTGGCGGCGGACTGCTCGCGCTGGCCGAACGCGTGCGCGCCGGCGGCGGTACCTTTGCCTCGGGTCACCACGGCGACGGCTGGCGCGTGACAGCGACCCTTCCCGGCGCCGGTCCACGGGCCGGCGGACCACAGGCCGGCGGACCACGGGCCGGCGGACCACGGGCCGGCGGACCACGGGCAACGGCATCATGATCCCGTGACCACCCGCATCCTGATAGCCGACGACCAGGAAGACGTGCGCAACGGCTTCCGCCTCATCCTCGATTCGCAGCCCGACATGACCGTCGTCGGAGAGGCCGCCGACGGCGCGACCGCGGTGGAGCTCGCCCGTTCGCTGCAGCCCGACGTCGTACTCACCGACATCCGGATGCCGGGCCTGAACGGCCTGGAGGTGACCCGGCTCCTGGCCGGCCCCGCCGCCGAGCACCCCGTCCGCGTGGTCGTCGTCACGACCTTCGACCTGGACGACTACGTCCACACCGCACTGCGCAACGGCGCGTGCGGGTTCCTGCTGAAGCGCTCGGGTCCCAACCTGCTGATCGAGGGCGTACGCGCCGCGATGGCCGGTGACACCCTGATCAGCCCCCAGCTCACGGTCCGGCTGCTGCGCAGCCTGTCCGCGCCCCCGTCCGCGTCCCCGTCCCCGTCCCCGTCCCGGCCTCAGCCCGTTCCCGCACCGCGCACCGCGCCCGAGGACCCCCTCACGGCGCGGGAGCGCGAGATCGCCCTGCTCGTCGCCCGAGGACTGACCAACGCCGAGGTCGGCGCCGAGCTGTTCATCTCGCCGGGCACCGCCAAGACCCATGTCGCCAACATCCAGGCGAAGCTGGCGGTGCGCAACCGGGTGGGCATCGCCGCGTGGGCCTGGGAGACCGGCCTGGCGAGCGGCGCCTCCCCCACCTGACAGCGCGCGGGCGTCAGGAGCGCTCGTAGTAGTAGCCGTCGCCGTGGGAGGGGCCGACGTTGTGCTGGAGGCCGGACGGCAGGCTCTTGGTGAAGAAGGAGGGGTCCAGGACCCCGCAGAACTGGCTGGTGGACTTGGACTTGTCCACGGCCGCCGCGCCGATGTTGATCCGGGTCCCGCCGGAGGTTAGCGAGGTCACCTTGGCGATGTTCTCGCAGTGGCCCATCTGGGTCTCGCTGATCAGGCGGACCGCCCCGGAGCGGGTGATGATCACCGTCGCCGGCTGGCCGATGTTGAGGTCGGCCTTGTAGGTCCAGGTCCCGGCGAAGTAGGAGGGGAGCGCGTTGTTGCCCCCGGACGAGCCTCCGCTCGGGGAGCCGCCGCCGCTGGGTGATCCGCCACCGCTCGGCGAGCCTCCCCCGCTCGGCGAGCCGCCTCCGCTCGGTGAGCCCGAGCCCGATCCCCCGGGGGTGGCGCCCGGGCTGGTGCCCGTACCGGTGCCTCCCGCGACCGGGCCCCCGCCTCCGCCCTGGCTCGCGCCGCTGCCGCCCGGGCTGCCGGAGCCTCCGCCGGGGGTTCCCGCACCCGCCGCCGCGCCCTGTCCGGCGGCGGCCTGGCCGTCCGGCACCGGTACGGACGGGCTCTGGGGGGCCTGTGGGCTCGGGGAGCCGACCGCGCCCGGGGCGGGCGAACCGGTGCCCGCCGACGCCGGGCCCGCGGAAGTCCCGGGCGTGACGGGCGCGTTGCTCGCCGGGGGCGCGGCCTGCGCGCCGCCGCCCCCGCCACCGCCACCGAACGGCTGGAGCAGGGTCACCGTGCCCCCGCCGACGGTGAGCACCAGCACGACCGGCACGGCGACGTTCCACCGCCGCCGGGCCCTGCGCCGCTCGCCCTGCTCGGCGGCCGCCGCGGAGGCCGGACCGGCGGCCGGGCCGACTCCGACGACCTGCCCGCCGGACGGGTCCGCCCCGCCGGACACCCCCGCCTCCGGCCGCAGCCCGAGCGTCCCGCGGTCGGGGGTCCCCGCCTCTCCCGCACCCCCGTCCTCCACGGGCACGGGCGCGGGCACGGGCACGGCATCCGCATCCGCATCCCCATCCGCATCCGCCACGGGCTCCGGATCCGGCGCCGCGACCGGCACCGCCTCCGCGTCGAGCAGCCGCGCCGCCTGCCGGGCCAGCCGTTCCACCACCTCGGGCGGCAGCCACGCCCCGCCGCGCGCCCCCGACGGGAGGACCCGCTCGGGGTCCGCCAGCAGCTCGTCCACACCGGGCCGTTCGTCGACGCCCTTGACCAGGCAGCGGCCGATCAGCGCGCGCAGCGGGGCGTCCGCCACCCGCTCCAGGGCCGGTTCGCCCTCCACGATCTGGAACATCACCGCGTGCTGATTGCTGACGCCGTGCCCGAAGGGCAGTTGGCCCGTGGCCGCGTACATCAGGACGCAGCCGAGGGTGAACACGTCGCTCTTCGCCCCGGCCCGCTGCCCCCGCACCTGCTCGGGCGACATGAACCCGGGCGAACCGACGACCATGCCGGTGCTGGTGAGCAGCGATTCGACGGAGGTCTCCAGCGCCCGCGAGATCCCGAAGTCGATGACCCGGCTGCCCTCGACGGTCAGCATCACGTTCGACGGCTTGAGGTCGCGGTGCACGATCCCGGTGCTGTGGATGTCCTTCAGCGCGTGCAGCAGCCCGTCCGCGAGGGCGTGTACGGACTGCACGGGCAGGGGGCCGTACCGGCGCACGACCTGCTCCAGCGAGAGCCCGGGTACGTATCCGGTGGCCACCCAGGGGCGTTCCGCGTCGGGGTCCGCGTCCAGGACGGGCGCGGTGTACCGCTCGCCGACCTTGCGGGCGGCGTCGATCTCGCGGCGGAACCGGGCCCGGAACTGCGCGTCGGCCACGTGCTCCTCGTGGACCACCTTCACCGCGACCGTACGCCCGCCCTCCGAGCGGGCCAGGAACACCCGCCCCATCCCGCCGGCACCGAGGCGCCCGAGCAGCAGGTACGGCCCGATCCTGCTCGGATCCCCGGCCGCGAGCGGCTTTATCCCGCCGTCGGCGTGGTCGGCGTTGCCGCCGTCGTCCCTGTGCGCGCTGCTCATACTGCCCGTCCCCCGATGGTCCGCCGCGGTCGGCCGGACTGGCATGCCCGGCCGAACCCGCATCAGGGTAAAGGCAGTTGTGTTCAGGATGAAGCTAGGTCCCGGCCGCGGTGCAGACGACCCAGGCCGAAGCGGTGTTGCTCCGGCTGGTGTCGGTGTTCTTCGCGCCCACCGTCCACCCCGTGGGACTGGGCAGGGTGTCGGTGAGGAACGTGAGCCTGCTGCCGGTCTGGCCGCCGCCCCCGGTGGGCACGGTGCCCGCCGGGCAGTTGACGTGCGCGTAGCCGAAACCACCGGCCGGGATGGTGACGTTGTCGCCCCGGTACTGCTGGTGCGAGCTAGGCGGCGCGACGACACCGGCATCGGCGGGGGGCGCGGGCTTGGGCGGATCGCCCCCGGAGTCGCCCGCGTTGGCGGAGAACGCGGTGAACGCGCTGCCGGCCAAGAGCACGATCGAGGTCACGGCAGCCAGGGCGAGGGAACGGGCGGGTTTCATGTCGGTCTTCCTTTGCGCACACGGGTACGGGTCAGCCCTGGACTCCCCCGATCCCCCCGGGCCGATCCCCCCGGCCACTCGTCCGGCGCAGGAAGAAACGTATGCGCGCATGCCGAACGAGTGAGACCCGCGGCGTGACGCAGCAGCCGGGCCGCCCCCCGAAACCCCGTACCACCGGCCGTACGGGTACTCCCTCCGAGCCGGGGCGGTTCTGGGAGGGCCCTCACCCGAATCCTTTCTCCCCAAGGGAGGCTCGGGCGGGGCCGGCCACCGTGCGCGGATCCGGCCGGAGCCGCCTCTAATGGGCGCTATGCCCGCCTCCCGGATGTTGCTTGAGTGCGCGTGTCCCGCTCGCACCGTTCCCCAGGGAGTCCCCATGTCCTACCGCCCCCGCCTGCGCAGCGCGGTGATCGGCGCGTGCACTGCGGTGCTGCTCGCCGGCACCGGCCTGCTGGCGCTCCCCGCACAGGCGGAGAGCCCGCGGGCTCCGGCGTCGTCGGCCCGGATGTCGACGCGGCCAGAGATGCAGGTCATGACGTTCGTCGGCTACTACAAGGACGCCGTGAACGGCCAGCACGCGGAGGGCAAGAGCCCGGCCGACGTCCGCAAGGAGTACCTCGCGGCCGAACTCGACGGCACGCTGTACGACTGGGGCTCCGACCACCAGAAGGACCCCGTCTTCCGCGTGAACGAGCTGCCCGAGAGCTGGTCCGCGGCGGGAGAAGGAGCAGGCGGACGGTCACGCCAAGGTCGTCCTGACCCAGACCTTCGAGAACGGCACGACGTCCGACGTCTGGTATCAGGTGGACACCACGAGCATGGTCATCGACGGCCTGACCGACCCCTCGTGACCACCCGCCCCGGCCGCCACGCGCATCGGCGGCCGGGGCGGCGCCCCTCCGTCAGAGGCTGCGCACGAACTCCGCGAAGGCGGCCGGGGCGACGGTGAAGGCCGGGCCGCCGGGGTTCTTGGAGTCCCGGACCGCGATCTGGCAGGGCTGGGGGGCGACCTCTACGCACTGACCGCCGGTGTCTGCGCTGTACGAGGACTTGCGCCAGACGGCGCCGCCGAGCGGGGCGCACTCGACGCAATCACCGCCGGTGTCACCGCTGTACGAGGACTTACGCCACCGCGCGCCCGTCAGGTCCTGGATGCTGTCCATAGCGTTCCTCCATTACGCGGGCGATCAGTTCCGCCGATTTCTCCACGGAGAGCGCGGCGGCCTGCAGGTGATCGTAACGGAGCGAACCCTCCCTGAGGGCTGCCGGATTGGCCGTCATATGGCCCTGGACGAAGTCCTCGGTGTAGACGATGTCCGGGTCGTCCTCGAAGCGCAGGACGTTGAACGTGCCCATCTGCCCGGCGTGCGCGCCCGCCTCGAAGGGCAGGATCTGCACCCGCACCCACTCCCGGTCCCGCAGCCCCAACAGGTGGGCAAGTTGGCCTCGCATCACCTCACAGCCGCCCACCTCCTGGTGCAGGGTGGCCTCGCTCAGCACCACCCACATCAGCGGCGGCTGCTCGCGCTCCAGGATCCGCTGCCGCTCGATGCGGGCAGCCACCTGCGCGTCCAGGCCCTTCTCGTGCCGGACGCCGAGAATGGCCCGCGCGTACGCCTCCGTCTGGAGCAGTCCGTAGATCAGCTGGGCCTGAAAGGTGGAGATGTACGCGGCCTTCGCCTCCATCTCCGCGTACGCCTGGAACCAAGGCGGCAGCTGGCTCCGTAGGACCAACCCCACCAGCCGGGAGAACACCCCGCCCGTGTTCAGCGCCGCGTCGACCCGCTCCGAGAAGTCGCGGGTCGGCACCTTCCTCGCCGTCTCGATCTGGCCGATCAGTGAGGCCGCGCAGAAGATGATGTCGCCGAGCTGTGCCTGTTTGAGCCCGGCGGCTTCCCGCAGGCGGCGCAGTTCCGCGCCGTAGTAGTCCAGCGGAGAGGCGCTGGGGTCGAGACTGCGGATGTTGACCATGGAGCGGTCACCCCCAAGTTCACACCGTGCGGCGTTCGTTTCGGTCCATAGCCGAGCGTAACGACGCCGCTCCACTCTGATGCCATGAATCTCGCAACTGACCACTCATCAGCAGGAATTGACGGCAGCTACCGCATGGGCTTCACCGTCGGTGACCATTCGGCCCGGCACATGCGCCGCATCCTGCGGATGTTCCTCACGCAGTGGGAGCTCGACGCCCTCGCCGACGCCGCGGAGCTCGCGCTCACCGAGCTGGTCGCCAACGTCGTGCGTCACGTACCCGGACGCGGATGCGCGGTCCTCATCCTCCGCCAACCGGACGGGCTGCGCGTGGAGGTCTCGGACGGGTGCCCGTCACCTCCACGACTGCCGGCGCCCGACTCCGGGGAGCTGGGCGAGGGCGGCCGCGGCCTGCTCCTGGTCGACGCGGTGACCGACCGCTGGGGCACGGACCTCAACTCGTCCGGAAAGACGGTGTGGTTCGAATGCGACACGCCCTAGTGGAGTAACACTCTAGAGCAGTACTCTGGTTGCATGTCAGATACCGACACCCGGACACGGATCCTCACGGCAGCGCTCGCGTGCTTCCTGGAGCGGGGTGTGCAGCGGACGACGGTGGAGCAGGTGCGCACGCGCTCCGGCGTCAGCAACGGCAGCTTCTTCCACCACTTCCCCAACAAGCAGGATCTGGCGGAGGCCGTCTACCTCCAGGGGCTCGAACAGCACCAGGCCGAGCTCCTCTCGGCGCTCACTCCCCCGCTCGGCCTGCGGGAGGGCATCGAGGAGGTCGTCCACCGCCATCTGGCCTGGATGGCGGGGCATCCGGGCCTCGCCGCGTTCCTGCTGGCGCCGCCCGACTGGACCGCTCCCCGTGACGCGCCCCGGATCGCCGCCTCCAGCCGGGAGTTCTTCCGGGCCGTCGCCCAGTGGCTCCGCGGACACGGCTGGGACGGCACTCCCGAGCTCGGCGTCGTCATCGCCGTCTGGACGGGTCCCGCCCAGGAGTACGCGCGCCACCGACTGCTGCTCGGCAGCGCCGGGCAGGCGTCGGACGCGGCACCGGCCCTCGCACAGGCCGCCTGGAACGCCCTGAGCCCCCTCCTGCTCCCCACCGCCCCCACCGCCCCGACCACCTCGACCGCATCGACCGCATCGGAGGACGCACGATGAACCCGGCTCCGGGCTCGGCCCCGGCCTCGACCCCGGCCTCGACCTCGACCTCGGCCCGCTACCGGCGGGCGCTCGCGGGAGTCGGCGATGTCGTCTCCCGCATCCCGGACGATCGGTGGAACTCCCCTTCGCCCTGCGGCGGCTGGACCACCCTGCACGTACTGGGACACCTGATCGACGGGCAGCACCAGATCGCCGCCCTCATCACCGGGCAAGGGCCCCGCGAGCCGCTCAAGGATCCCGCCGAGGCCATCGACCGCGACCCCGGCGCCGCCTGGGAGGCCACGGCCCGCCGCATGGACGGCCTGCTCGCCGCTGTCGACCCGGCCGCGGTGGTTCCTTCGCACCACGGCGACGTCCCCGTCGAGGCGATCCTCGCCTCGGCCGTCATCGAACCGCTCGTCCACGCCTGGGACCTGGCGCGGGCGGCGGATCTTTCGGTGCGCCTCGACGAGGAGGCCGTCGCGACCTGCCTGGCCGTGATCGTGCCCATGGCGGAGCAGTTCGCGGCCACGGGGATGTACGCGCCCGTCCTGGCCGTCGGGCCCGGCGCCTCACCGCAGCAGCGGCTCCTGGCCCTCCTCGGACGCGCGGCGGCCTGACGTGCCGCGGCTGCGCGCGTGCTCCACGGCCGCCGCGGCCAGCCCCGCCACGAACGGGTGGGCGCGGGTGCCGTCGCCGTCCAGTTCGGGCTGGAACAGGGTGGCCAGGAAGAAGGGGTGCCCGGCCAGTTCGGCGACGCGGATGTCGCCGGATTCGTCGGCGCCGGTGAAGGTCATGCCGTGGGCGCGGAGCAGGTCCAGGTGGAGGGGGTTGGGGCCGTAGTTGCAGTGGTACCGGGCCTGCGTGCGGTCCGCGCCGAGCAGTTGGGCGGCGCGGGAGCCGGGGGTGACCCGTACGGTGCCCTCGTGGCCCACCAGCGAGCAGGCCAGCGGGACGACCACCGCGTCCGCCTCGGCGGACGCCGGGTCGTTCTCGGCGTGGGCGGCCCGGTCCAGCCCGCAGACCGTACGGGCGAACTCCAGCAGGGCGTGCTGGAATCCGCCGCAGGTGCCGAGGAAGGGGATGCCGTTCTCTCGGGCGTCCCGGATCGCGGTGAGCACCCCGGCCTCGCTGCGGTAGGGGCTGCCGGGCAGGACCCAGACGGCGTCGAAGCCGTCCATGCCCTCTCCGGCCTCCTCGGTGGGGATCCAGTAGGCGTCCAGGTCCAGGCCCTCGCGCAGGCGCAGCGCCTCCAGCAGGCCGGGGACGCGGGCGTGGGAGCGTACGGCGTCGGAGCGGTCCGCGATCAGGGCGATGCGGGCGGTGCGGGCGGTGCGGGCGGTCGCCGTGCCGGCGGTGTGGTGCGCGTTCTTCGTGCCGTTCGTCATGCTGGTCATCCTCCAAGCCACCGGCCCATCACGTCCAACGATGATCCGCACTACCCGCATAAGCGATACTGATGCCCATGGATCCGCATCTGCTGCGCACCTTCGTCGCGGTCCTCGAACACCGCTCCTTCTCCACCGCCGCGTCCGTCCTCGGCTACACGCAATCGGCGGTCTCCCAGCACATCGCCGCGCTCGAAGCCGACCTGGGCGCCCGGCTGGTCGAGCGCCGGCCCGTCGGCCCCACCGAGGCGGGGCTGCGGCTGATGGAACACGCCCCCGGGCTGCTGCTGCGCCTCGACGCCGCCCGCGCCGACATCGCCCGGCTGCACCGGGCCCCCAACGCCCGTCTGACGCTGGCCTGTTCCCCCGCGGCCTTCGGCCCGGCGCTCGCCGGGGCCCTGGCCCGGCTGCGCGCCGAGGGACCGGTGGAGGTGGACCTCCACGTCCTGGGCCGGGACGCGGTGGTCGAGGCGGTCCTGACCGCCCGCGCCGACCTCGGCCTCGTGGACGGCGTGGCCGCGCCCAGCGACCCCCTCCCGCTGCCGGACCTCGGCCCCACCGTCACCCTGGCCGTCGCCGAGGAACCCCTGGCCGTCCTCTTCCCCCGCAACCACCCTCTGGCGCGCCGGAGTTCGGTCCGTCTGCCCGACCTCGCGCAGGCGCAGTGGATCGACGCCCCCGACACGGCGGTCCCCCTCGCCCGGCTCCGCGAGGTCAGCCACACCGCCGGCTTCCACCCGCGGATCCGCCACCACGGCACCGATCCCCACGCCCTGGCCGCCCTGGCCGCCGCCGGGCACGGCCTGACCGCGCTCCCCCTCTCCCTGGCCGCCGTCTTCCCCGGCACCACGGCGGTCCCGGTCCGCACCCCCCGCCTGGTCCACCGCACGGAACTCCTCCACCCCACGGCCCCGACCCCGCACACGGCCGGCCTGGTCGCCCTACTCACGGGCACGGAGTAGCTCCGGCCCCCCGCCCGGTGGGCGTTGGCGGGGAGGACCCCGTCACGGGTCCGTCGGCCCGGGTCGCCGCGTCGCTCCCCACCGCACCCACCACCAAGAGGAGTTCCCGTGCCCGACAGCCTCCACGGCCTTCCTGCGGAGCGTGCCGCCCGCATCGCCCGTCTCGTCGAGCGGTGCGCACCCCTGGCCCGGCAGGAGGGGGGCGTGGAACGCGTCCAGTTGCTCCTGCGGGATCTCGGGGCGGGGGTGCTGGACTCGGTCGCCGTCACCCGCGAACTGCTGGGCGTCGGACTGCGGGAGGCACAGGAGGTCGTGCTGTCGAGTGCCGCGCGGACCGCCGGGGCCCGGGCGGACGGGGATCCCCTGGACGTGGCGGAGCGGGCGGGGGACGTCGCCGAAGCCCTCCTGCGACTGCCCCCGGCCCGGCGGGCCACCCGGTTGCTCGCCGTCGACGGCACCGGGGGCTCGGGGAAGACGACGCTGGCCGCGGCGGTGGCCGGGCTGCTCGACGGGGCCGTCGTCGTCCACGTGGACGACTTCTACCGGCCCATGCCCGAGCGCGAGCGCGAACGGCTCGACGCCGAACAGGGCTACCAGCGCTACTTCGACTGGGAACGCCTACGGGACCAGGTCCTGGTCCCGCTGCGCGCCGGCCGGCCCGCCCGCCACCAGCTCTGCGACTGGAGCACGGGACGGCTCGGTGCCTGGCGCGAGGCCGCCACGGGCGGCACGGTGATCGTCGAAGGGGTCTGCTCGGCCCGCCCGGAGCTGGCGCCGTACTACGACCTCACCGTCTACGTGGACACCCCGCGGGACGTCTGCCTCCAGCGGGTGCGCGCCCGCGGCGAGAACTCCGAGGAGTGGATCGGGCGCTGGCGCGCGGCCGAGGACCACTACGTGCTCACCACCTGGCCCCAGACCCGGGCCGGCCTCCTCGTCAGGGGCTACTGAGCGCGCGGGGTCGGGCCGTGCTCCAGGAGGAACTGGGTCGCCCGGGCGATGGCCTCGGCGTACGTGGGGTGCACCGCCTCCGATTCCTCGTCCCGCCCGTCCGCGGCGACGGCGGTGTACCACCAGGCATCGGCGTCCGGGTCGTGGTGGATGACGGCGGTACCGCCCGCGTAGCGCAGCGGGATGGACTCGCTCGCGGACCGCTTCGCCACCGCGTGGGGCCACTTGAGGCGGGCGGACTGCCGCTTGATGCCGCCCCAGGCCGCGCCCAGCTGCGCGTAACTGGCTCCGCTGCGGCCCGCGACGGTCGCGGCGCTCTCCGCCATCCGGTCGACGGAACGCTTGGCTTCGTACAGCGCGCGCAGCAGGGCCAGTTGCACATCGGGGGCGGCCATCAGGGCCGGGTCGAAGGGCCGGCCGGCGTCGCGGTAGGCCTGCGCGCGCGTCGAGATGCGCCGGGCCAGCGGCCGGACCGCGTCGAGCACCTGGTCGTCCATGGCGAACGCCTCGTCCTCGGCGGGCTCGCTCCAGGCGGGCTCCACCAGGTCCATGACGGCGGCCCAGAAGTCCTCGTCGTCCCGGCCGGGAGTCGGGATCGAGGGCGGGATCGGAGTCGAATCATCCATGCGACATGTTTACCTGTCGCGAGCGGCCCTGACAAGTAAAACTGTCATGCAGCCGGGCATGGCGTCCTACCAGCGAGTAAGGCAGCATGGGCCGCCGACGTGCGCCGATGCGCGTCGGCGTACGCCGCATGCCGCATGCGGCCCACCCCGCAGGAGGAACACCATGGCCAGCCCCAAGCCGGAGACCCTCGCCGCCTTCGAGGCCGCCAAGGGGTTCATGCCCGTAGGGGAAGGGCTCGCCCTGTACGAGGCGGCGGCCGACGCGGCGCGGCTGGGGCTGCCGCTGCTGGAGGTCGGGACCTACTGCGGGCGCTCCACGATCCTGCTCGCCGACGCGGCACGGGAGGCGGGGGTGAGCGCGCTCACCGTGGACCACCACCGGGGCAGCGAGGAGCAGCAGCCCGGCTGGGAGTACCACGACCCGAGCGTCGTGGACCCGGAGATCGGGCTGATGGACACCCTGCCCACCTTCCGCCGGACCCTGCACAAGGCCGGCCTGGAGGACCACGTCATCGCGATCGTCGGCCGTTCCCCGCAGGTCGCCGCGGCGTGGGGCGGCAAGCTCGGCCTGGTCTTCATCGACGGCGGCCACACCGACGAGCACGCCACGGGCGACTACGAGGGGTGGGCCCCGCACGTCGCCGAGGGCGGCACGCTGGTGATCCACGACGTGTTCCCCGACCCGGCCGACGGCGGCCAGGCCCCGTACCGCATCTACCTGCGCGCCCTGGCCTCGGGCGCCTTCGAGGAGGTCTCGGTGACGGACTCCCTCCGCGTGCTCCGGCGCACATCCGGCCCCGCCGCCGCGTAAGGCCCGGCGGCCCGGCGGCAACGGCGCCCCACCCGCACACGCCGACACCCGACACCCCGGGCACGCCAGGCCCCCGGGCCGCGGCAGGCCCCGGCGTGCGCCAGGCTCCGCGGTGTTCGCCAAGCCATCGACGTGCGGCAGCCCCCGGGGCACACCAGCCCCCGGGGCACGAAAGGCCCCCGGCGTGCGGCAGACTCCGCGATGTTCGGCAAGCCATCGGCGTGCGGCAGACCCGCGGGGCACGCCGGCCCCCGAGGCACGGCAGGCCCCCGGCGTGCGCCAGCCTCCGCGGCGTTCGGCGAGCCATCGACGTGCGGCAGACCCGCGGTGCACGCCAGCCCCCGGGGCACGAAAGGCCGCCGGGGCACGCCAGCCCGCCGGGGCACGGCAGGCCCCCGGGCCGCGGCAGACCCGCTGAGCGCGCCAGACCCCCGGCGGGCGGCAGACCCCCGGTGTGCAGGCCCGCAGGGTGCAGGCCCGCAGGGTGCAGGCCCGCAGGGTGCAGGCCCGCAGGGTGCAGGCCCGCAGGGTGCAGGCCCGCGGGGTGCAGGCCCGCGGGGTGCGGCAGGTTCGCGGAGCATATAAGCGCACCGCGCCCTCGGATGGCCCACGGTCCGTACACCCGACCGACCTCCGGTCTAGCATCGCCGGGTGCGCTACGACGAAAGCTCCCCGCCGCTCCCCGAGTCCTCGACGTCCATCAGTCCGGACCGGCCCTGGTACGCCCGCCGGTCGACCCTGGTCGTCGCGGCGGCGGCGATCGCTCCGGCCGCCCTGGCCGGGTGGGTACTGACCGAGGTGCTGAGCGGGGGCGCGAGCGACGACTCGCGGCCGCCCCGGATCGTGATGCCGATCGCGGCGTCGGCGGCACCCTCCGGGGCGGTGCCTTCCGCATCGGCCCCCTCCGGATCGGCTCCGGCCGCGAGCCCGGCCCCCGGCGGGACCGGCGCCGCCCCGAACCCCGCCTCCGCCTCCGCCTCCGCCCCCGCCAAGGGACTCGTCGGCCGTACCGTCGTCATCGACCCCGGCCACAACACGGGCAACTTCAAGCACACCACCGAGATCAACCGCCAGGTGGACATCGGCACCAACCGCAAGGAGTGCGACACCACCGGCACCACCACGAACTCCGGCTACATGGAGGCCGAGTTCAGCATGGACGTGTCCCGGCGGCTGCGCACCGTCCTGGAGGCCAAGGGCCTCAAGGTGGTCCTCACCCACGAGGCCGGCAAGGCCGGCAAGGAGCCCCCCTTCGGCCCCTGCATCGACGAGCGCGCCCGGATCGGCAACGAGGCCGCCGCCGACGCCGTGGTCTCCGTCCACGCGGACGGGGTGTCGGCCGGGAGCCGCGGTTTCCACGTCATCCTCCCCGCCAAGGTGAAGGGCGGCGGCGCCGACACCGCGAAGATCGTCGGACCGTCCCGGCAGCTCGGCGAGCGGATCGCCGGGAACTTCGCCCGGACCACCGGTTCCGCCCCCGCCAACTACCTGGGCAGCGGGACCGGATTGGTCGTCCGCGACGATCTGGGCGGACTGAACCTCTCGACCCGCCCCAAGGTGTTCATCGAATGCGGCAACATGCGTGATGCCAAGGACGCGGCGCAGCTGTCGAGTCCGGAGTGGCGCCAGAAGGCGGCGCAGGGCATCGCGGACGGCATCGTCGGCTTCCTCGGCGGGTAGGGCCACCGGGACCGTCCCCCCGGACGGCCCGCAGCCCCGATCCCTCGGCCGCGGCGAAGCTCCGTACCATGGTGCCGCCCGCCCCCTGCGTCACGGCGGGCACCCACGGCACCACGAGACGACGAGACCGAGAAGGACACCCAAAGACGTGAACATCCGATCCCTCACACGAGGCGACGGCGTGGTGATCGGAGCAGCGGTGCTGCTGTTCATCGCCTCGTTCCTCGATTTCTACTCCGTGACCAACGTCGACACAGAGAGCGCGTGGGACACCGACTCGTACGGCCTGGTGCTGCCGAGCATCTTCCTGATCGCGTTCATCGCCGTCGGCCTGCTCGTCGCCGGGCGCCTGCAGCCCGCCGGACGCCAGCTCCTGGGCCTGCCGTTCCAGGCCTGGGGCACGGTGCTCTCCGTCGCGGCGGCCTGGTCCGCGCTGTGGGGCCTGATCGTCTGCCCGACCGGCAACGACCTCGGCGCCGGCGCCGTCATCGCCTTCCTCGCCACCTTCGCACTGGCCGGAGTGACCCTCTTCGGTGCGAAGATCCCCGCGCTCGCCGGGCAGCTCGTGCCGGACCCGAAGCCCGCGACCACCGCCGTCCCGCCGTACGGCCAGCAGCCGCAGCCGGGCGCCGGGTACGGATACCCGGGCGGCCAGGAGCCGCAGCCGTACGGGGCCGCCCCGCAGCCGGTCCCGCCCTACGGCGGCGGCCACGAGCAGCACCAGACCCCGCAGGACCAGACCCCGCAGCCGGCCCCGGCGGCGGACTTCACGCCGTTCTGGTTCGCCGTTCCGGTGGCCCGCCCGCTCTTCGCCGAGGACGGCAGCCCCGCCCCGATCGCGGAACTCGCGCCCGGCACCTGGTACCTGGCCGTGGAGCAGCGCGGTCCGGCCACCCTGATCGCCCAGACCCAGGACGGCCGCCGCGGCGTCCTGAACGACACCTCGGGCATCCAGCGCGGCTGATCCCGCGCACGTGCCCCCTCGACGGCCCCCCGCCCTTCCGGGCGGGGGGCCGTTGCCCTACAGTCACCTGACGCATCGTCAGATTCGTGGAGGGGACCGTCACATGCGCCTCGGACTCGCACTCGGCTACTGGGGCCGCGGCCCCAACCCGGACCACCTCGACCTCGCCACGGAAGCCGAGAACCTCGGCTACGACTCCGTGTGGACCGCCGAGGCCTGGGGCTCGGACGCCTTCACCCCGCTCACCTGGATCGCCGCGCACACCTCGCGCATCCGCCTGGGCACCGCCATCGCGCAGATGGCGGCCCGCACCCCGACCGCCACCGCCATGCAGGCACTGACCCTGGACCACCTGTCCGGGGGCCGGATGATGCTGGGCCTCGGACTGTCCGGACCGCAGGTGGTCGAAGGCTGGTACGGGCGCCCCTTCCCCTCCAGCCCCCTGACGGCGACCCGGGAGTACGTGGACGTCATCCGCCAGGTGCTGCGCCGCGAGGCCCCGGTCGCCCTGGACGGCCGCTTCCACAGCCACCCGTACCGGGGCGCGGACGGCACCGGCATCGGCAAACCGCTCAAGCCCATCACCCACCCGCTCCGCGCCGACCTGCCGGTCCTGCTCGGCGCGGAGGGCCCGAAGAACATCGCCCAGACCACCCGCATCGCGGACGGCTGGCTCCCCCTGTACTGGTCCCCGACCCGCACGGACGTCTACCAGGCCTCGCTGTCCGAACTCCCCGAGGGGTTCATGATCGCCCCGATGGCCCGCGCGAAGGTCTGCGACGACGTCGCGGAGGGCCTCCTCCCGGTGAAGGCGATGCTGGGCTTCTACATCGGCGGAATGGGCCACGCCGCCCGCAACTTCCACGCCGACCTCATGGGCCGGATGGGCTACGAGGAGGAGGCGCAGCGGATCCAGGAGCTGTTCCTGGCCGGGCGCAAGGAAGAGGCCGTGATGGCCGTCCCGGACGCGTTCGCGGACGAGATCTCCCTGATCGGACCCCGTGAGCGGATCGCCGAACGCCTCGACCTGTGGCGCAAGGGCCCGGTGACCGACCTCCTCCTCACCGCCCCCGACCCCCACACCCTGCGGGTCCTGGCGGAACTGAACGCCTAGGGTCGCCTTGGCCTCCGCCCCGTTCACGCTCCGGCCCGTTCACCCTCGGCCCCCCGCTCACCCTCCGGCCCCCGGCCGCCGCCGGGCCCACGGCCGGCGCGTCCGGGGCGGGGGAACGGCAGCGGACACCGGGGCGGGTACGGGGACGGCGGCCGGAACGGCGTCGTCCTGGAGCACCCCGCGCGCAGCGGCCACGAGGGCCACCACCCGCTCCCAGAACGGTGCGTAGCACTCGTTGAACCGCTGGATCGCGCCCGCGTCGCCCCCGATCATGTCCTCCAGCGCCTCGTAGCTGTCGGACGTCGACCGCCGCAGCCGGTCGGCGGCCGCCGCGACCTCCTGCGGCCCCTCCAGCTCCACGATGCGTACGAGGTGGCGCAGCGAGGCGTACGCATCGCGCAGCCGCAGGCGCAGGTCCCTGAGCGCGTCGACGCGCGCCTGCGGATCCGGTTCGGCGTGGGCGTCGTTGACCTTCCAGTACAGGTCGCCCATCTTCTGTGCCTGCTCGATGACGTCCGCGTAGGCGTTGCGCCGCGCCGTGCGCCGCTGGTCCGCCCGCTGGACGGCCGCGGTCGTCTCGGCCTGGATCCGGGCGGCCCTGGCCGTGCCCCGGCTGGTCACCCAGCTCGCGACGACCGCCGTGCCCCCGGTGAGTACGCCCACCCACAATGTGTTGTCCCCCATGGCGCCCATTCTCGGGTCGGTCCGGGGGTTTGCGAAGGGCGTGGACGACGCGCCCCGCACCGCGGCTACCGCGGCTACCGCGGCCCGGAATCCGGGGTTTCCTCCGGGAGGGGCCCCGGGAGGGAGTCCGGGGCCGTCTGCGGGAGGGCCGCCAGGAGCTCGCGCAGGTCCAGCGGCATCACGGCGATCTCGATGCCCTCGCCGCCCTCGCCGCCTTCTCCGCCGAGCTCGACCGTCACGATCCGCGAGCCCGGGTTGATGGAGATGCCCTCCCTCACGGAGGGCACCCGTACGCCGATGGCCCGGGCGCCGGTCAGGGGTACGGGCTCGCCCCGGCCGGGGACCCAGCGGGCCGCGCCCTGGTCGGCGTACACCCGGCCGCTGCGCCAGCGGCCGGTCCCCGCGGGGCGTCGTGCCATGCCCGGGATCCCGGGCACGGGCCCGCCCGCCTGGCGTCGGCGGTGCTTGCGGCGCATCAGCCAGCCGGTCGCGGCGGCGACGCCGGCGAAGAACACGAACTCGATCACCGGTCCATTCAAACAGGTGGAGCGCGTGCGGAAGCGGGCCGAACCGGGAGGATCCGGTCCGGCCCGCTCACGGGACCGCGTCAGCCGGTCAGCTGGCCGGCGCTCGGGACCTTGTCGGTCACCGGGGCGCCCGCGCTCTTTCCGGCTTCCTTGACGCTGTTGATCACGTTCTCGAAGGCACCGATGTCGGCGTCACCGGCCTGGCCCTTGCGGAGCTTGGAGCCGAGCCCCTTGAGGGAGTCGATGCCGGCCGTCAGCGGGCCCACGGCCTTCGACAGCAGCGGGTCGCCCTTGGCGTTCTCGCTGGCCGCCTTCAGCCGGTTGTAGGCGAAGGCGCCCGCCAGGCCCGCCTTGACCAGGGCGAAGGTGCGGCCCTTGGCGCCCTTCTTGAACTTGCCGGCACGGTAGGGCTTGACGATCCACTGGTAGGTGGCGCCGGCCGCGAGACCCGCGTTGGCGACGAAGCGGGTCTTGGCGAACTTCTGCTTCTCTTCGGGGCTGCTGGGCGAGGGCGTCGCCGCGGCCGCTTCCGCGTCCTCCGCGGAGGCGGCCGCGTCGGCCTCGGCGAACGCGGCCATGGCCACCGAAACCTCGTCGGCCTGACCGGCGGCGGCCTGGTCGCCACCGCCCGAACCGCAGGCGGTGGCACCGCCGAGCAGGGCGCAGGACAGGAGCACCGCCGTGAGGGCGCGGCGGAAGCGGACGGCTGTGGTGGGTAGGGACACGGGTCTCCTCCGGGGACTGAGGGGTCCCCCGCAGCCTCGCCCCGGCCGCCCGACTCCGCCACCCGGGCGGGCCGTTCGGGTCTCCCCCATGGGTTTACGCCGCCCCGGACCGGCCACAAGCGCGGCATGCGCACACACACGCGAACACACACCAGAGGAAGCAGCCAGGCAGGCCGCGCCGTCGCGGTCGTCGCCGACGTCATGGCCTTCATCATCGGCCTGTGGATCCTGCTGTACCTGCTGGACGCCAACCAGGGGAACGCCCTGGTCGAGTTCATCCACGACGCGGCGACCTGGCTCGCCGGCTGGTCGTACGACCTCTTCACCTTCAACCGCGACTGGGTCCAGGTGGTGATCGGCTACGGCATCGCGGCCGTCGCCTACCTGGTCATCGGCCACGCCATCGCGGGCCGGCTGTACCGCCGCTGACCCGCACCGGCCCCTCCGTACCCCTCCGTAACCTCCCCGCCCGGCCCGCGCCGGCCGCCACCGCTCGCCCTCCCGCCCCCCGGAGGGCGAGCGGCCGCATGCCGTCGGCGGCCGTGCACTTCCTTCCGGGATTTCCGGAATTCCGGCGTGCGAGGGCAACCATCCGTGCCGGCGGTGGGTCATACGGGCGAGAGTTGGTCCATTCGACTTCGCCCGGGGGGCTCCTTTGAACCAGAACACGGCCACGGCCACGGCCACGGCCACGGCCACGGAGAGTGCCTCGTCCGCCCGCTCCGCGCCCACCACCGCGCCGGACCGCGTGACGCGCCCGACGGCGGCCCCGGGTGAGCCCCACGGCCTCTTCCCGCCCGGCGTCTTCCGCTTCTCCGTCCCCGCCGGGGGACGTGCACACCACCGCGAGGACTACGCCGCCATCCGCTGACGCCCGCCGCGTCCCCACGCGTGCGGGGCGGGCGAGGCCGGTACGGGGGTCCCGCCGCGCCCGCCCCGCAGGACAGCGTCACACCGGGTCAGCCGCAGCAGTCCGGTTCCAGGCCGGCCGGCAGGGTCACGCCGCCGAAGACCGTGCCGGTGGCCTCGTCGCCGCCCAGGGCGGCCACCGCGAGGAGGAGCGAGCCCGCCGTCCAGGTGGTCTGCTCCACGGGCCAGACCGCCCCGTCGTCGAAGACGTACCCGGTCCAGTACATGCCGTTGTCGGCCCGCAGGTGCCCGATCGAGCGCAGGATCTCCAGGGCCCGGTCCGACTCCCCCGTCGCCCACAGCGCGAGCGCCAGTTCGCAGGACTCCCCGCCGGTCACCCACGGGTTCGGCAGCACGCACCGTACGCCGAGGTCCGGGACGACGAACTCGTCCCAGCGTTCCTCGATGCGGGCCTTCGCCTCCGCGCCGGTCAGCGCCCCGCCGAGGACCGGGTAGTACCAGTCCATGGAGTAGTGGGACTTGTCGAGGAACCGCTCCGGGTGCCTGCGTATCGCGTGCCCGAGGGCGCCCGCGGCCAGTTCCCAGTCGGGCTGCGGATCGCCCCGGTACTCGGCGATGGCCAGCGCGCAGCGCAGCGCCTGGTGGATGGAGGAGGACCCGGTGAGCAGGGCGTCCGTGACGTCCTCGCCGGAGGCTTCGCGCTTCCAGCCGATCTCGCCGCCCGGCTGCTGGAGCCGCAGGACGAACTCGACGGCCGCGTACACGGCGGGCCACATCCGGTCGAGGAAGGCCTCGTCGCCCGTGGACAGGTGGTGGTGCCAGACGCCGACGGCGAGGTACGCGGTGAAGTTGGTCTCCCGGCTCGCGTCCTGCGGCTCGCGGGTGTCGACGCCGTCCTCGCGGTCGGCGTAGGCCGCGTACCAGGAGCCGTCGTCGTTCTGGTGGCGGACCAGCCAGTCGTAGGCCCGCTCGGCGGCCTCGTGTTCGCCGGCCGCGTCGAGGGCCATCGCGGCCTCGGTGTGGTCCCACGGGTCGAGGTGGTGCCCGCGGAACCACGGTATGGCCCCGTCGGCGCGCTGCGCGGCGAGGATCCCGGCGACGGTGGCGGCGGCCTGATCGGCCGTCAGGACGCCGTCCAGGACGAGGTGTTCGGGTGCGGTGCGCCCGGGAGAGCTCACTGCGCGGCGCCCACGGCCTCGGCCGCTGCCGCCGCCGCGCCCACGGGGAGGTGCGGCTTGGTGGCGTAGGCGACGAAGCTCTTGCCGATGACCGGGTTCAGCGCCTGCTCCGCGAGCCGGGTGAGCGCGGGCTTCTTCATGATGTCCCAGACCAGGAGCTTGTGGTACGCCTTGACGGGCAGCGCCTTGTCGTTGTCGACGCCGAAGGCGCACTTGAGCCACCAGTACGGCGAGTGCAGGCCGTGCGCGTGGTGGGTGCCGTACGGCTTGAGGCCCGCGGACTCCATCTTGCCGAGGAGTTCCTCGCCCTTGTAGATGCGGATGTGGCCGCCCTCGACCTCGTGGTAGGCGTCGGAGAGCGCCCAGCAGATCTTCTCGGGGCCGTAGCGCGGCACGGTGATGGCGATGCGCCCGCCGGGCTTCAGGACGCGGACCATCTCGGCGAGGACGCCCTTGTCGTCGGGGATGTGCTCCATCACCTCGGAGATGATGACGACGTCGAAGGACTCGTCGGGGAAGGGCAGCGCGAGGGCGTCACCCTCCATCGCGGTCGCGGTGGCGCCGGCCGGGGCCTCGCCGGCCTCCTTCATCGCCGCGAACCACTTGGCGACCTCGCGGATCTCCTCGCCGTTGCGGTCGAGGGCGACCACCTGGGCGCCGCGCCGGTAGCACTCGAAGGCGTGCCGGCCTGCGCCGCAGCCCAGGTCGAGTACGCGGTCGCCTGCGGCGAGCGGGAACCGGGAGAAATCGACGGTCAGCACGTGGTCCTGCCTTCGCGGTCGCGGGGTGGGGAGGGGAACTGCATCGGACGGAAGGGGGAGGTCACCGGGCGGTACGGGACTTCGCCGCCCGGGACTTCGAGGTGCCGGACTTCGGTGCCGCCGCCGCGGCCCGCTCGATGGCGGCGCGGTAGTGGACGACGGTGCCCTCGGCGGCCTTGGCCCAGGTGAAGCGGGACAGCACCCGCTCGCGGCCGGCGGCGCCGAGCCGGGTGCGCAGTTCGGGGTCGCCCAGCAGCCGGCCCAGCGCGGCGGCCAGCGCGCCCGCGTCGCCGGGCGGCACGGCGAGGCAGCTCTCGCCGTCGGGCCCGGTCACCTCGGGGATCGCGCCGCCGGTGGTGGCCACCAGCGGGGTGCCGGTGGCCATGGCCTCGGCCGCCGGGAGCGAGAAGCCCTCGTACAGGGAGGGCACGCAGGCGATCTGGGCGCTGCGGACGAGGTCGACGAGCTCGGTGTCGGTGATGCCCTTGACGAAGCGGACGGCGTCCTGGAGTCCGTACGTCTCGATCGCGCGGGCCACCGGGCCCTGTTCGGCGCGCTTTCCGACGACGACGAGGTGCGCGCCGGGCTGCTCGGTACGCAGCTTCGCGAGCGCCTCGACGAGGTGCACGAGCCCCTTGAGCGGAACGTCGGCGCTGGAGGTGGTCACGATCCGCCCGGGCACCTCGGCCACGGAGGGATCGGGCGACCAGAGGTCGGTGTCGGCGCCGATGTGCACGACGTGGATGCGCTCGTCCCGGACGCCGAGGTGCTCGGCGATCTCCTTCTGGGAGGAGCCGGAGACGGTGAGCACGGAGGCCAGGCGCCGGGCGACGCGGCCCTGCATGCGGGTGAACCCGTACCAGCGCCGTACGGAGGCCCGCTTCTTGCGGGTCTTGGCGGCGGCCAGGTCCAGCTTGCGGTCGACGGTGATGGGGTGGTGGATGGTGGTGACCAGCGGGGCGCCGAGGTCCGCCAACAGCCCGTAGCCGAGGGTCTGGTTGTCGTGGATGACGTCGAACTCGCCCGCGCGGGCGGCCAGATGCCTGCGCGCCCGCAGCGAGAAGGTCAGCGGCTCGGGAAATCCGCCGGTCCACATGGTGGCGACCTCGACGGCGTCGATCCAGTCGCGGTACTCGTCGCGCTTGGGCGTGCGGAACGGGTCCGGGCTGCGGTAGAGGTCCAGGCTGGGGAGCTCGGTGAGGGTGGCGCCGGCGCCGGTGAGGGCGTCGGTGTCGAGCACCGGGTAGGGCTGCGCGCCGATGACCTCGACGGAGTGCCCCAGCTTCACGAGCTCGCGCGCGAGGTGGCGGACGTAGACGCCCTGCCCACCGCAGAACGGGTTCCCCTTATAGGTGAGGAGTGCGATCCGCAACGGTCGGCCGCCTTCGGCGGCGGGACCCGCCGACGGGCTCGTAGGGCTCGTCACCATGGCCTCTACGGTCACTCTCGGCCCCCTTCTCCCTGCACTTTCGCCGGAGCGTAACCGCTCGGATAATGTAGAACAAGTTTCAGACTTGATCCGCTGAAGAGCATTGAATCTACCGGCCGGAAACCACACCGTAAGAGGGGTGGCAGGTGATTCGCGCCACGGATCGGGCGCCTGCCATGCTGGGGCGCGCGACGGCCCGGGGCAGCATGCGATGGCGCCCCGGCGCGGACGTGAACACCTTGGAACTGGAACGGGAACTCGAACGCCTTGGAACCGGAACGGGACAGATGACAGCGGAAGCGAAGGCCGTGACCCCAGCCGTCACCACACCGGCGTCCCCGCCCCTGACGGAGCGCCAGGAGGCACGCCGAAGGCGGATCCTGCACGCCAGCGCCCAGTTGGCGAGCCGGGGCGGCTTCGACGCGGTGCAGATGCGGGAGGTGGCGGAGTCCTCCAGCGTGGCCCTGGGCACCCTCTACCGGTACTTCCCGTCCAAGGTGCACCTGCTGGTCGCGACCATGCAGGACCAGCTCCAGCACATGCACGGAACGCTGCGCAAGCGCCCGCCGGCCGGGGACGAGCCCGCGGCCCGGGTCGCGGAGACCCTGATGCGCGCCTTCCGCGCGCTCCAGCGGGAGCCGCACCTGGCGGACGCGATGGTCCGCGCCCTCACCTTCGCGGACCGCAGCGTGAGCCCGGAGGTGGACACGGTGTCCCGCCTCACGACGGCGATCATCCTGGATGCGATGGGCCTGGACGCCCCGCCGACGGCGGAACAGCTGTCGGCGGTCCGGGTGATCGAGCACACCTGGCACTCGGCCCTGATCACCTGGCTCTCGGGCCGCGCGTCGATCGCCCAGGTGAAGATCGACATCGAAACGGTCTGCCGCCTGATCGACCTCACGGCGCCCGAGCCCGCGGCGACACCGCCTCGGACACCTCCGAAAAAGTCCTGATCTGACTGTTGGGTCGGGAGCCGGCCGGCCTGACGTCAGAACGGTGTCAGCTCCGACGCCTTCGCATCGCAGGACGGGGTGCGATGGGACGCGACCAGGCCGAAGTGCGCCGGACCGCTGGGCATCTCGTTGAAGACCGTGAGGCGCCAGCGCCCCCTGGACAGCGAGACCACCGGGACCGGGTCGTCCCCGGTGCCCGTGATGTTCCACCCCCGGTCGACCAGCACTCCCGCGACCTCGACCACCGTGCCGCGGGTGACCGCTTCGTAGCTGCTCCACGCGGCCACGCAGTCGCCCGGGACCTCGACGACCCTGCCGTCCTCGGCGAGGTCGGCAGGGAGGCGGACGGCGGACGCCACAGCCGCGTAGTCCGCCAGCACCATCACCCGCGTCGGGTCCGGTTCGGGTTTTTCCGACTCCCCGTAGGCCATCAGATGCCCCGGGAACACCTGGCTTCCCACGATCAGAGCTCCCACCCCAGCGGCAGCGACGGCGCCCCACTTGAGCCGGCCGTGCCCGTGGGCCTTCTCCGTGTCGCCCGGTTCGATCCATGCCCAGCCTGCCGGTTCGACCGGTTCGCGGTCCGCGGCGACCTCGTCGGGCTCGCCCACGCTCATCCCCCACCCCCATCCGCCCTGCGCGCCATGCGCCACCGCCGGACGAGGCCCGGCCCCTGACGGTCGCCGCAGTGTCACACGTTCGGCACGTGAGAGAGGGCGCAATCACGCCTCTGCTCCTGGGTCCGCGCCCAGCGGTGCCGCACCGGCAGCGGGCCCGGGGCCGGCCTGCGGCCCCGGGCAATGTGACACCCGGGGCCGGCGGCCGGGGCCCGGGCTCACACCGCGCCCCGGCCCCCCGTCAGCCCCCTACTCCTCCGGCGGGAACACCGCCTCGCCGGTGCCCAGCAGGGTGATGGCGATCGCTTCGACCGGGCAGCCCTCGGCCGCCGCGAGCACGGGCTCGCTCGCGTCCGTTTCCGCCGCCCGCGGATGCGACTGCCGCGCCGAGTCGAGGGCGAAGCCCTCAGGGGCGTGGTTCACGCACATGCCCGAGCCGATGCAGACCCCCCGGTCCACCTCGACGTGCCACCGGTCCCCCATCACGCACCGGCCGCGGGGGGTACGTAGCCCGCCGGGAGGTGGATCATCTTGTGCTCCAGGTACTCGCCCAGCCCCTCCGGGCCGAACTCCCGCCCGACGCCGCTGTTCTTGTAGCCGCCGAACGGCCCGAGCATGTCCAGGCTGAAGGTGTTCACGTTGAAGGTGCCGGTCCGCACCTGCCGCGCGAAGTCGATGCCGTGCTCCACGTCGCCGGTCCAGACGCTGCCGCTGAGCCCGAACTCCGAGTCGTTGGCGACCCGTACCGCCTCCGCCTCGTCCCCGTAGGGGATCAGGCAGACGACCGGGCCGAAGATCTCCTCGCGGGCGATCCGCATCGAGTTGTCGACGTCCCCGAAGAGGGTCGGCTCCACGTACCAGCCCTGGTCCAGGTCGGAGGCCGCCGGACGGCCGCCGCCGGACAGGACCTTGGCGCCCTCCTCCTGGCCGATCCGGATGTAGTCGAGCGAGCGCTGCTGCTGGCGCCTGGCCACCAGGGGGCCGAGCTGCGTCGCGGGGTCCATCGGGTCGCCGACGACCAGCGCCGAGGCCGCGGCGGCGAGCGCCTCGGCGATCTCCTCGTAGCGGCTGCGCGGGGCGAGGACCCGGGTCTGGGCCACGCACGCCTGGCCGTTGTTCATCCAGGCCGCCGGGACGATGCCGGCGATGGTGGTGTCGAGGTCGGCATCCGGGAGGATGACGGCCGCGGACTTGCCGCCGAGTTCGAGGGTCACGCGGGTGAGGTTCTTCGAGGCGACCTCCATGACCCGCCGGCCGGCGGGCACGGAGCCGGTGAAGGCGACCTTGTCCACGTCCGGGTGGCCGACGAGGTACTCGCTGACCTCGCGGTCGGCGGGCAGGATCGACAGCACGCCCTCGGGCAGCCCGGCCTCGCGGGCGATGTCGGCGAGGATGTAGGAGTCGAGGACCGCCTCCGGGGACGGTTTGAGGATCACCGTGCAGCCGGTGAGCAGCGCGGGCGCCAGCTTGGCGGCGGCCACGAACTGCGGGACGTTCCACGGGATGACGGCGGCGACGACGCCGACGGCCTCGCGGCGGACGAGGATCGGCCCGAGGGCGCCCTGGCGGTACTCCTCGTAGGGGTAGTCGCGGGCCACGGTGATCGCGGCGTCGTAGACCATCATCGGGCCGAGGGCCTGGGCGAGGATGCTCCAGGAGTACGGGGATCCGTTCTGGGAGCTGATCGAGCGGGCGATCTCCTCGTGCCGGACGGCTATGGCGTCCTTGATCCGGGTCACGACCGCGATGCGTTCCTCGAGCGTGGTGCGCGGCCAGGGGCCCTCGTCGAAGGCCTTGCGGGCCACGGCGACGGCCCGGTCGACGTCCGCCTTCGAGGCGTGCGGGACGCTGCCGATGACCTGCCCGGTGTGGGGCGAGACGACCTTGATCGTGTCGGAGCCCAGCGGATCCGTCCACTCACCGCCGATGAACAGTTTTCCGTGTTCCACGAGCTCGGTCATGGCTGATGCCTCCTGCGGCTTGGCGTTCCAGAACTGATACCAGTTCTAGTTCTAGGAGTCCACGGCCCTGACCGAACCGCCCGTGCATCGGTTCACCGGGCGCCCCGAAGATCCAACGACTAGTCAGGCGCCCGTAAAAATGGTCGACTTGGGCGACTATTGCAACATGTTCCTGTTGGAGCCGTAAGAGCGGAGCCCCTCATGGCAGAGGACACCCCGGACGTGGCACCTCACGTCACCGATCACGGCGGCGGCGTGTGGGGCATCAAGGTCCCCATCCCCGACAATCCGCTCGGCCACACCCTCGTCCACGTCCTCGACACCGATCGCGGCCCGGTCCTCATCGACACCGGCTGGGACGACCCCGAGTCCTGGGACACCCTGGTCGCCGGACTCGGCGCCCTCTCCATCGCCATCGCCGACGTGCACGGCGTGGTCATCACCCACCACCACCCCGACCACCACGGCCTGTCCGGCCAGGTCCGCGAGGCCTCCGGCGCCTGGATCGCCATGCACGCCGCCGACACCGAGGTCGTCGTACGGACCCGCGCCTCCGAACCGGGCGTCTGGTTCGACTACATGACCGAGAAGCTGACCACCGCCGGAGCCCCCGAGGAGCACGTCGCCCCGCTGCGCGCCGCCCGCGCGAGCGGCCGCATGCGCACCCTGCCCGGGCTGCACGCCGCCGTCCCCGACCGGGAGATCGTGCCCGCCGAGCTGCTGCCGCTGGCCGGCCGCCGCCTGCGGGCGGTCTGGACCCCCGGGCACACCCCCGGGCACGTCTGCCTGCACCTGGAGGAGAAGCATCCGGGGAACCTGCCCGGCAACGGCCGCCTCTTCTCCGGGGACCACCTGCTGCCCGGGATCTCCCCGCACATCGGCCTCTACGAGGACCCCTCCTCCGAGCAGGTCACCGACCCCCTCGGCGACTACCTCGACTCCCTCGAACGCATCGGCCGCCTCCAGCCCGCCGAGGTGCTCCCGGCCCACCAGCACGCCTTCACCGACGCCCCGGCCCGCGTACGGGAACTCCTGGAGCACCACGAGGAGCGGCTGACCGGGCTGCGCGAACTGCTCGCCGCCGAGCCGCTGACCCCGTGGGAGCTGGCCGTGCGGATGGAGTGGAACCGGCCCTGGGAGCAGATCCCGTACGGCTCCCGCAACATCGCCGTCTCCGAAGCGGAGGCCCACCTGCGGCGACTGGTGAAACAGGGCCGCGCGGAGGCGGTGCCGGGCAGCGACCCCGTGACGTACCGCGCCGTGTAAGGGGCGGGGGTGGGCGGCGCCACCCGGCCCCGGGGCTACGGGCCGGTAGAGTATGGGCGTCGTCCACACTTCCGTACGGGGGGAAGCCGGTGCGAATCCGGCGCTGACCCGCAACCGTGACCCGCCCCGGCAGCACCGGGGACGGGGAGCCGGATTGCCCCGTACCGGAGGTGCGCGGCTCGCGCCGCCGGGTCCTCCGGCGGCCGGCACCGTCGAGGTAAACGGAGCCGGAGCCCGGTACCAGCCTCCACCGCTGTGCTGCCTGCCTCCGGGTCCCCAGCACGAGAGGCACCCGCCCCGCCATGAACGTCCGCCGCAGCGCCGCCACGCTCGCCGCTTCCGCCGTGCTCTGCGTGGGCGCGGCCCCCGTGGCCCTCGCCGATGTCGCCACGCCGTCCCCGGCACCCGTCATCCCCTCGGGGCTGTTCGGCAAGAACGATCCGACGTACGACGGGGTGTGGCGGCAGTCGTTCGCGCTGCTCGCCCAGCACGCGGTCGGCGAGAAGCCCGCGCAGCAGGCCGTGGACTGGCTCGTCGGCCAGCAGTGCGCCGACGGCGGCTTCGCCTCCTTCCGCGCGGACACCGCGGCCGCGTGCGACGCGAAGACGATGCTCGACACGAACGCCACCGCGGTGGCCGTACAGGCGCTGAAGGCGCTCGGCGGCCAGGACGCGGCGGTGAAGAAGGGCACGGACTGGCTGAAGTCCGTGCAGAACGCGGACGGCGGCTGGGCCTACGTCCCCGGCTCCCCGAGCGAGGCCAGTTCCTCCGCCGTGGTGATCAGCGCGCTGGCCGCGGCGGGCGAGAAGCCGGCCGAGGTCACGTCGAAGGCCGGCAAGTCCGCGTACGAGGGGCTGCTCGCCTTCCAGCTCGGCTGCGCCGCCGAGCCCGCCGCCGACCGGGGCGCCTTCGCCTACCAGGCGACGGCCGACGGCAAGCTCCCCGCCAACGCCGACGCGACGGCCGCCGCGGTACTGGCCGCCCTGGGCAAGGGCGCGCTCGTCCCCGCTCCCTCCACGGACACCCCCGCGGCCGCGCTCGCCTGCCCGGCGACCGCCGGTGACCCGGCGGCGGCGGCCCAGGGCGCGGCCGGATACCTGGCCCAGGCCCTGAAGAAGGACGGTCACCTCACCGCCCTCACCCCGGGCGCCGACCAGCCGACCCCGGACACCGGCAACACCGCCGACGCGGTGATCGCCCTGGCCGCGGCCGGGCACAAGCAGTCCGCGGCGACCGCCCTGGAGTGGCTGAAGTCCAACTCCGCCGCCTGGTCCAAGGGCAACCCGGCGGGCCTCGGCACCCTGATCCTGGCCGCGCACGCGACGGGCACCGACCCGAAGGCCTTCGGCGGCACCGACCTGGTCGCGGCACTGAACGCGACGGGCCCGGCCCCGCAGAACGCGTCCGCGAAGGCATCGGACCAGGCAGCGGACAAGAAGGACAAGGAGAAGGACTCCGGCGGCAAGAACGTCTGGTGGATGATCCTCGCGGGCGCCGCGGCCGGCATGGGCATCGGCATCGTGCTCAGCGGCCGCCGGAAGAAGAACCAGCTCTGATGCGCGGACGCCGCCCGTCGCAGCCGCCCGCCGCCACCGGCACGGTCCGGCCCCTGACCCGGCCCCTGACCCGGCCCCTGCCCCTGCCCCTGCCCCTGGCCATGACCCTGACCCGGGTCATGACCCTGGCCGTGGCCGTGGCCATGACCGTGCTGGCCGCGTCCCCCGCCCTGGCCTCGACCTACCGCTACTGGTCGTTCTGGGACGGGGCCGGCGGCACCTGGGCGTACGCCACCCAGGGCCCCTCGTCGGCGCGGCCGGCGGACGGCTCCGTGCAGGGCTTCCACTTCGTGGTGAGCAAGGACGCGGCCGACCAGGCCGCCCCGCCGCGCACGGCTCCCGACTTCGCGGCCATCTGCTCGGCCACCGCCCCGGTGACGGGCAAGAAGCGCATCGCGCTGGTCGTGGACTTCGGCACGCCCGCCGAGGCCCAGGCCGGCGAGACCCCGCCCCAGGACGCCCCGCGCACGGCGTGCGCACAGGTCGGCCCGGACGCCACGACGGCCGAGGCGCTGGCGGAGGTGGCGAAGCCGCTGCGCTACAACAGCGCGGCACTGCTCTGCGCGATCTCCGGCTACCCGAAGCAGGGCTGCGGCGAACCCGTCGCGGACACGGGGACGGCGACCACCCCGGGCAAGCCGACCGCCGACTCCGCCTCCGGCTCCGAAGGCGGCGGCCCGTCGGCGGGCCTCTTCGCGGGCATCGCGGCCGTGGCCGTACTCGGCGCAGCCGCCTTCTGGCAGTCCCGCCGCCGCCGCACCCGATGAATCCCGTCCCTCCGGAGAACGGCCCCGCCACCCCGGCGAGGGCCGAGGCCGAGCTGTCGGCCGCCGGGCCGGGGGCTCCCGGTCACGGCGGGCCGGTCGCCGACGGCGGGCAACCACCCACCAGGGCCACCCGCACCCGCCCCACCACCCGCACGGCTGGCGGGGCGGGTGGGAACCCCGCCCGGCCGCAGGCCGGGCGCACCCACGACGGCGCCGCGCGCACGCCCCGCACCCCCCGCACTCACGGCGCCGGCCGCACCCACGGCCCCGCGGCCGACGTCCCCACCCCGGCCGGGCCGCACGCCCCCGCCGGGGCAACCGGGAGCCCGCGGGTGCCGACGTACAAAAAATGGCACGCCCCCGAGGCCACGCGTGGCAACGCCCTGCACGCGGGTGCCTGGTGGCTGTGGGCCCTCGGGCTCGCCACCGCCGCCTCCCGCACCACCAACCCCCTCCTCCTCGGCCTGATCGTCGGCGTCGCCGGCTACGTGGTCGCGGCCCGCCGCACCGACGCGCCCTGGGCGCGTTCCTACGGGGCGTTCGTCAAGCTCGGCCTCTTCGTCATCGCCCTGCGCCTCCTCTTCTCCCTGCTCCTCGGCTCCCCCATCCCCGGCGCGCACACCCTCTTCACCCTCCCCGAAGTCCCGCTGCCGGCCTGGGCGCAGGGCATCCGGCTCGGCGGCCGGGTCACCGCCGAACAGCTGGTCTTCGCCTTCTACGACGGCGCGAAGCTGGCCACGCTCCTCATCTGCGTCGGCGCCGCCAACGCCCTCGCGAACCCGGCGCGGCTGCTGAAGTCGCTGCCCGCGGCCCTGTACGAGGTCGGGGTCGCCGTGGTCGTCGCGATGACCTTCGCGCCGAACATGGTCGCGGACGTGGTCCGCCTCCGTACGGCCCGTCGGCTGCGCGGCCGCCCCACGGGCGGGATCAAGGCGATCCTCCAGATCGGCCTGCCGGTCCTGGAGGGCGCGCTGGAACGCTCGGTGGCCATCGCCGCCTCCATGGACGCCCGCGGCTACGGCCGCACGGCGCGCGTTCCGGCCGCCGTCCGCCACACCACCAACGTGCTCACGCTCGGCGGCCTGCTCGGCATCTGCGCGGGGACGTACGGGCTGCTGGCGGCGGAGGGCGCCGAGTACGGCCTGGCCCTGCTCCTCCTCTCCCTCGCCCTGGCCCTCGCCGGGCTGCGCCTGGGCGGACGCCGGTCGATCCGGACCCGCTACCGGCCGGACCGGTGGGGCGTACGGGCCTGGCTGGTCGCCGCCTCGGGCGCGGCGGTCGCGGCGCTCCTGATCCGCGCCGCGTCGGTGGACCCGGAGGCCCTGCGCCCCGGCGTGGTCCCCCTCGTCGTCCCCACCCTCCCCCTCTGGCCGGCGGCGGCGATCCTGCTCGGCCTCCTCCCGGCCCTGGTGGCCCCCCAACCACCCACCCCGCCCACACCCACCCCACTCACCCCACCGAAGGAGGCGTGAACGTCCCCATGATCCACTTCGAAGACGTGTCGGTGACGTACGAGGGTGCGGCCGCCCCCTCCCTCGCGCACGCCGACTTCACGCTCCCGGAAGGCGAGCTGACCCTCCTGGTCGGCCCCTCCGGCGTCGGCAAGTCCACCCTCCTCGGAGCGGTCTCGGGCCTGGTCCCGCACTTCACCGGCGGCACCCTCAAGGGCCGGGTCACGGTGGCCGGCCGGGACACCCGCACGCACAAGCCGCGGGAGCTCGCGGACGTGGTCGGCACGGTCGGCCAGGACCCGCTGGCCCACTTCGTGACGGACGTGGTCGAGGACGAGCTCGCCTACGGCATGGAATCCCTGGGCCTGCCCCCCTCCGTGATGCGCCGCCGCGTCGAGGAGACCCTCGACCTCCTGGGCCTGAACGACCTCCGCGACCGCCCCATCGCCACCCTCTCGGGCGGCCAGCAGCAGCGGGTGGCGATCGGTTCGGTCCTGACCCCGCATCCCCGCGTCCTGGTCCTGGACGAGCCGACGTCGGCCCTCGACCCGGCGGCGGCGGAGGAAGTCCTGGCCGTCCTGCAACGCCTGGTCCACGACCTGGGCACGACCGTCCTGATGGCGGAACACCGCCTGGAGCGGGTGGTCCAGTACGCCGACCGGGTCCTGCTCCTCCCCTCCCCGGGCGCACCCCCGGTCCTGGGCACCCCCTCGGCCATCATGGCCGTCTCCCCGGTCCACCCCCCGGTGGTGGCCCTGGGCCGCCTGGCGGGCTGGTCCCCCCTCCCCCTCTCCATCCGAGACGCCCGCCGCCAGTCCACCCCCCTCCACACCCGCCTGACCACACCCCCACGTCCCGTGGCCGGGGCCGGGGCCGGGTCCGGGGCCGAGACCGGTGCCGGGGCCGGGGCGGAGCCCCTGGCTGAGGCCGGCACGGCCCCCCGTCCCGGGTCCGGGGCGCAGCCCGGAGCGGGAGCCGAGGCCGGTGCCGGGGCGGAGCCCCAGGCTGCCGGTACCGATGCCGGGGCGCAGCCCCCGGCGGGGTCCGCAGCGGAGCCCGGGGCCGGGGCGCAGCCCCCGGCGGGGTCCGGGGCGGAGCCCCTGGCTAAGGCCGGCACGGCCCCCCGTACCGGTACCGGGGCGCAGCTCCCGGCGGGGCCCAAGGCGCACCCCGGAGCGGGAGCCGAGGCCGGTCCCGGGTCCGGGGCGCAGCCCCCGGTGGCCCTCGCAGCGGAGCCCGGAGCGGTCACCGAGGCCGGTGCCGGTGCCGGGGCGCAGCCCCCGGCGGGGTCTGGGGCGAAGCCCCCGGCTGAGGCTGGCACGGCCCCTCGTACCGATGCCGGAGCGCAGCTCCCGGCGGGGCCCGAGGCGCACCCCGGAGCGGGAGCCGAGGCCGGTGCCGGGGCGCACCCCGGAGCGGGAGCCGAGGCCGGTGCCGGGGCGCAGCCCCCGGCGGGGTCCGGGGCGGAGCCCCGCAAGGGGTCCGGGGCGGAGCCCCGGGGAACGGGCGAAGGGTGGGTAGGGGACGGCCGCTCGCAGGGCCCCCGCCGAGGCCTGCTCGGCCGCCTGCTCCGCCGCGGCCGCCCGACACCCCCCGGCACCACCCCACCCCCCGGCCGGGCCCCCACCACCCCCCAGCCCCCGCCGGCCACCGCCCACCGCGTCTCCCTCCGCCGCGGCCGCGCCGAAGTCCTCCGCGACATCAACCTCTCGGTCGCGCGGGGCGAGACCATCGCCCTCATGGGCCGCAACGGCGCCGGAAAGTCCACCCTCCTCGCCACCCTCATCGGCACCCTGGAGCCCACCACCGGCCAGGTCACGGTCAGCGGCCGCACCCCCCACCGCACGCCGCCCGCCGAGATGGTGACCCGCGTCGGCCTCGTCCCCCAGGAGCCCCGCGACCTCCTCTACGCCGACACCGTCGCGGCCGAGTGCACCGCCGCCGACCACGACGCCGGCCAGCCGCCCGGTACCTGCCGGGCCCTGGTGGCCGCGCTGCTCCCCGACGTCCCCGACGACACCCACCCCCGCGACCTGTCCGAGGGCCAGCGCCTGGCCCTCGCCCTGGCGCTGGTCCTGACCGGCCGCCCGGCCCTGCTGCTCCTCGACGAGCCGACCCGCGGGCTGGACTACGCCGCCAAGGCCCGCCTCGTGGAGATCCTGCGCGGGCTCGCCGCCGACGGCCACGCCATCGTCCTGGCCACCCACGACGTGGAGCTCGCCGCCGAGCTGGCCCACCGCGTGGTGATCCTGGCCGGCGGCGAGATCGTCGCGGACGGCCCGACCGCCGAGGTCGTGGTCTCCTCCCCCGCCTTCGCCCCGCAGGTGGCCAAGATCCTGGCCCCGGGCCACTGGCTCACGGTCTCCCAGGTCGAGGCGGCCCTCGCGGCCCGGGCCGGGGCCGGGGCCGACACCAGCACCAGCACCAGCACCAAGACCGAGTCCCAGGCCGAGCCCCAGGCCGAGACCCGGGCCGTGACCGAGACCGGGGCCGCCGAATGACCACCCCCCGAACCCGCCCCCTCCGCATCGGCCCCCGCGCCGCCACCGCCCTGGTCCTCGTCACCCTCATCGGCATCGCCGCCTTCGGCTGGCCCCTCCTCGCCGACCGCCAGTCCGGCTTCGCCCACTCCCATGACGCCCCCTGGCTGTTCGCCGCCCTGCTCCCCCTCCTCGTCGGCGTGGTCGTCGCGACCATCGCGGACGACGGCATGGACGCCAAGGCCGTCGCCATGCTCGGCGTACTGGCCGCGGTCGGCGCCGCCCTGCGCCCCCTCGGCGCGGGCACGGCCGGCCTGGAGCCGATGTTCTTCCTGCTGGTGCTGAGCGGCCGCGTCCTCGGCCCGGGCTTCGGTTTCGTCCTGGGCGGGGTCACGATGTTCGCGTCGGCCCTGCTCACAGGGGGTGTCGGGCCGTGGATGCCGTTCCAGATGCTGGCCATGGGCTGGTTCGCGCTGGGCGCCGGACTGCTGCCGGGTCCGGACCGGATCCGAGGGCGCGCCGAGCTGGCGATGCTCGCGCTGTACGGGTTCCTCGGCGCGTTCGCGTACGGCACGATCATGAACCTGCAGGGCTGGATCATCATCCAGGGCATGGGCCCGGGGATCTCCTTCCACCCCGGGGACCCGCTCCCGGCGAACCTCGCGCGCTTCCTCGCGTACTGCCTGGCGACCTCGCTGGGCTGGGACCTGGGCCGGGCCGCGCTGACCGTCGTACTGACCCTCACCCTTGGAGCGACCCTGCTGAAGGCATTGCGGCGCGCGACGCGGAAAGCGGCGTTCGACGCACCCGTGACCTTCGATCCAGGGGGCGTGAACGCTCCGAAACCTTCCCCCGAAAGGGATACGAGCGGCCACGCAGGGTGAGTTCCGGGCCCCTGGCCGGTGACCCGCCCCACAGGACCTAGGTCACATACGAGGCGGGATAGTAGTCCTTAAACGTCCCTTACCCACCCCCGCACACCACCCCCCACCTGCGAGGACACCCACCCGCCCCCTCGGGGGTCGTTGCGCCCCGGCTGCGAGGACCACTAGTAAGAGGGGTCGTTGCCAGGCGGGCTCCACCCCCGTAGAACTGGATGAGTCGCAAGGCAGACGGAGACCCCCCGGGTTCACCCCCGAGACCTCCCGCCCGCCGACGATCCCCTCTCCTTCACGTGAGTGGCTCACGCACGCTTCCGGTGCGCATGCGACCGTCCCTGTCCCCGTTGAAAGGTCCGTCCGTGTCCAACGCCGTCATCCGCCGCATCGCCGCTTCGAAGAAGACCCTCGCGGGTACCGT
>NZ_JBSFDF010000067.1:0-35828 GCF_053593795.1 Streptomyces sp. NPDC002104
CAGGTCCATCAGCACGTCCACGGGGCGGGCGCCCGGCCGGGCCTCCTCGTACGCGGTGTACGCCTGCTCCGCGCGGTTCGCCTTGCAGCGGTCCGGCCCCTCCGTCGTTCACCCACCCTGCTCCGGCTGTCCCGCCTGCTCCGGCTACTCCGGCTACTCCGGCTTCAGGACGAACGAGGTCCGGGCCACCGGCATCCCCGGCGACTTGACCTCGACCACGTACGTGTCCGCCGCCACCCCCGCCGGAGGCGACTGGCACTGGGTCGCCTCGCTGAAGTGGCGGTCCCACTCCAGGCCCTGCTTGGTCTCGCCCTGCGAGGGGACCCGGTAGAACACGTTGGCCGCGCCCGTCGGGCAGTCCGCCGAGGACCAGACCGGCTTGGCGTTGCTCGCCTGGGTGATCGTCAGCACCGCCTGCTTCGGGCCGAGATCGACCTTGCAGGTCGTGCCCGAGACATTGCGCGCGACGAGTTCCAGGCGCGGCTTCTCGCCCGCCTCGTACTCGTTCTTCACGCTCTTGACCTCCCACTGGAGGGCACTGGGCGCGCACGTGGGCACCGGCGAGTCGGCCGGGACCACCTGGCCCGCCGAGGAGCCGCCGGAGCCGCCCGCCCCGCCCTGGTCGGCGCCGCCGGGCTCCGCGCCCGGTTCGCCGTTCTTGCCCGTGCCGGGGCTCGCACCGGGGTCGGAGCCCGTGCCGGTGCCGGCGCTCGTACCGGAGCCGCCGGAGCCACCCGAGCCGCCCGAGCCCGACGACTCGTCCCGGCCGCCCGGGGCCTGACTGATCGCCGGACCGGAACCCGCGGGTCCGGGGGTGATTTGGGTGACGGGACCGGAGCCGCCCTGGCCCTTGCCGTTGGTACTCGACTTGCCCGCACCGGAACTGACGGTCCATACGGCGAGCATCGCGAGGAGCGCGGCAACGGACGCCAGCACGGCCCTCCGTCGCCAGTAGATGGAGGAGGGGAGCGGCCCGACCGGATTGCGCAGAGATCCCACGAACGGAACCTTACGAGAGTTCGGGGCGCGATCAGTGCCCACATGCCGCGCACACGGCTTGTTTTGCCGATGATCATCCTGCGGGGTGATCCGCCGTGCCGGAAACCGGCTCGTGGGGCGCGGGTGGAACGCGGGGGAACGCGGGGGAACGCGGGGGACTGATGAAGACGTTATTCCGATTTGGGTACCTTCAGTCACCATGGACAGCTCCGGCCTCTACCTCGACGTCACCGATTTCGCCCACTCGACCCCCGCCTGGGTGCAATCGGCGTTCGAGTTCTTCACCGAGTACGGGCTGCTCGTCTTCGGCGCCCTCTTCATAACCGTGTGGTGGCGTGCGCGCGGCGCCCGCGCCCCCCGCACGGTGGCGCTCGCGATACTCGCCCCCTTCGTCACCGCCCTGGCCTACGTCGCCTCCGAGCTGGTGAAGTCCACCGTCGACGAGGAGCGCCCCTGCCGGGCCGTGGCCGGGGCGGCGGCCTCGCTGATCACCTGCCCGGCCACCGGCGACTGGTCCTTCCCCAGCAATCACTCCACCATCGCGGGAGCGGCCGCCGTGGCGCTGGCGCTGGCCGTGCGCAAGCTGGTGCTGCTGACCGTTCCGCTGGCCCTGCTGATGGCCTTCTCCCGCGTCTTCGTCGGGGTCCACTACCCGCACGACGTGGCCATGGGCCTGCTGCTGGGCGCGAGCCTCGCCGCGCTCACCGCCCTCGCGCTCGCCGGCCCGGCGACCAGGGTCGTCGCCGCCGTGCGCACGAGCGGCGCCCGCACGGCCGTCCTGATCACCGGCCCGGACCCGGCCCGCTAGGACCGCCCGAACCGGGCGGCGGGGACCGGGACGACGCCCCCAGGCCCGAAACGTGCCAGGATGCCGTCTGCCATGACTGCAACCATTCCCACCACCGCGCTGCACACCCCCGTCATCGCGTGGTTCGAAGCACACGCCCGCGACCTGCCCTGGCGCCGCCCCGAGGCCGGCCCCTGGGGGGTGATGGTCAGCGAGTTCATGCTCCAGCAGACCCCCGTCAACCGGGTCCTGCCGGTCTACGAGCAGTGGCTCGCCCGCTGGCCCCGGCCCGCCGACCTCGCCGCCGACGCCCCCGGTGAGGCCGTCCGCGCCTGGGGCCGGCTCGGTTACCCGCGCCGGGCCCTGCGCCTGCACGGCGCGGCCGTCGCCATAACGGAGCGGCACGGGGGCGACGTACCGCGGGAGCACGCGCAGTTGCTGGCGCTGCCCGGGATCGGCGAGTACACGGCGGCCGCCGTGGCCTCCTTCGCGTACGGGCAGCGGCACGCGGTCCTCGACACCAACGTGCGCCGGGTCTTCGCGCGCACCACGACCGGGGTCGAGTACCCGCCGAACGCCACCACCGCCGCCGAGCGGCGCCTGGCGCGGGCCCTGCTGCCCGCGGACGAGGACACCGCGGCCCGCTGGGCGGCGGCCTCCATGGAGCTCGGGGCGCTGGTGTGCACGGCCAAGAGCCCGGACTGCGGGAGCTGTCCGGTGGCCGGGCTGTGCGCGTGGCGGCTGGCGGGCAAGCCCGCGCACGAGGGACCGCCGCGGCGCGGGCAGACGTACGCCGGGACCGACCGCCAGGTGCGCGGCAAGCTCCTCGCGGTGCTGCGCGAGGCGGTCGGCGCGGTGCCGCAGTCCCTCCTCGACACCGTCTGGGAGGAGCCCGTACAGCGGGCCCGCGCGCTCGACGGGCTGGTCTCGGACGGGCTCGTGGAGCCGCTGCCCGGCCTCATGTACCGGCTGCCGGCCGCCCCCGCCACGGCCACCGGGGACTCCGCGCGACCCACCCCCTGAGGCTGACTCAGAGATTCCGCTTGCGCCGGGAAAGTCTCGGAAACCCGCAGCTCACGGGCTCTGTTACATAACCTATGGGTGTCCGTGCGCCCACCGAAGGCTGACCCGCACAGGCCCGTGACAACGCCTCCGTACCGTCGAATCCGTAAGGCAGCGGTTCAGCGGTTGGTCGGAACGGAGGCGGTCTGAGATGGCGCACGGCGAGGTACTCGAATTCGAAGAGTACGTACGCACCCGGCAGGACGCGCTGCTGCGCAGTGCCCGTCGCCTGGTTCCGGACCCGACCGACGCCCAGGACCTCCTGCAGACCGCACTCGTGCGCACCTACGGCCGCTGGGACGGCATCGCCGACAAGTCCCTCGCCGACGCCTACCTGCGCCGTGTCATGATCAACACCCGTACCGAATGGTGGCGGGCCCGCAAGCTCGAAGAGGTTCCCACCGAGCAGCTCCCCGACGCCTCCGTCGAGGACGGCTCGGACCAGCGCGCCGACCGCGCCCTGCTCATGGACATCCTCAAGGTGCTCGCGCCCAAGCAGCGCAGTGTGGTGGTACTGCGACACTGGGAGCAGATGAGCACCGAGGAGACGGCCGCGGCGCTCGGCATGTCGGCGGGAACCGTGAAGAGCACTCTGCACCGCGCACTGGCCCGGCTCCGGCAGGAACTGGAGAGCCGGGACCTGGACCTGCGCGCGCTGGAGCGCGGTGACCACACCATCCGGTACGAGGGGCGTGAGCGGTGCGCGGCCTGATTGGCCCAAGACTGAGCGGCAAGAGCTCGGTGGTCCTGATGTCGGCGGGGACGGTCGTCCTCGTCGGCACCGTGCTGTTCGCGGTCGGCTGCTCGACGGGGGGTACGGGGCTGCGCGACGGCGGCCCGGCCCGTACCGAGTCGGTCGCCAAGACCGGCCCCCCCTCCTCGGCGCAGGCCGGCCACGACGCGGGCGCCTCCACCGCGCTCGTCCCCCAGGCCTCCGGGAAGCCAGCCGCCAAGGTCGACCCGATCGCCCTGATCAAGGCCGACCCCAAGATCAGCGCCGAGACCAAGCGGGACCTGAAGCCCTGCTCGGGCAAGGAGTACCCGGTGGACGTCAGCTACGGGAAGGTCACCGGCGGGCCGGAGGTCGACATCGTGGTCAACGTCCTGTCCTGCGCCGACGCGCTGGGCCGCGGTTCGTTCGTGTACCGGGCGGACGGGACCTCGTACGAGAATGTCTTCTCGGACGAGCAGCCGCCCGTCTACGCCGAGATCGACCGGGGCGATCTGGTCGTCACCAAGCCGGTCTACGGGAAGAGCGACGCGCTCTCCTACCCCTCGGGCGAGGACCTGATCACGTACCGCTGGAACGGCGAGCGGTTCACCGAGCAGGACCGGGTGCACACCGACTACAGCAACGTGGTCGACGGCGGGACGCTTCCCGCCCCGGCAGTGAGCCCGAAGAACTGAGCAACGAGTACCGAGGCGAGGCGAGACTCCCCATGGCCGAGACCCATGTGCTGTTCGTGGAGGACGACGACGTCATCCGTGAGGCCACGACCCTGGCGCTGGAACGCGACGGGTTCGTGGTCACGGCCATGCCCGACGGACTGTCCGGCCTGGAGTCCTTCCGCGCGGACCGCCCCGACATCGCGCTGCTCGACGTGATGGTGCCCGGGATGGACGGCGTGAGCCTGTGCCGCCGCATCCGTGACGAGTCCACCGTTCCCGTCATCATGCTGTCGGCGCGCGCCGACTCCATCGACGTGGTCCTGGGCCTGGAGGCCGGCGCCGACGACTACGTCACCAAGCCCTTCGACGGCTCCGTCCTCGTCGCCCGCATCCGCGCGGTCCTGCGCCGCTTCGGCCACGCGGGCGGCCCGCAGGGCGGCGGGACCGAGGAGGACGGCTCCGGCGAGCGCGGGGTACTGCTCTTCGGCGACCTGGAGGTCGACACGGAGGGCATGGAGGTGCGCAAGGCGGGCGCCTCGGTGGCACTGACCCCCACCGAGATGCGGCTGCTCCTGGAATTCTCCGGCTCACCCGGCACCGTGCTCTCGCGCGACCGGCTGCTGGAGCGGGTCTGGGACTACGACTGGGGCGGCGACACCCGCGTCGTGGACGTCCACGTCCAGCGGCTGCGCACCAAGATCGGGCAGGACCGGATCGAGACCGTCCGGGGATTCGGATACAAGCTCAAGGCCTGATGCCTTGAGGGGACGAGCACGGGGGACGAGCGCGGGATGACATCTGAATGAAGCGGTTCACCCTGCGGACCGGGATCCGCTGGAAGATCACGCTCGCCATCGCGTCCGTGGGCGCGCTGACCGCCATCGCACTGAGCCTGGTGGTGCACAGTGCTGCCCGCGTCTCGATGCTGGAGAGCGCGCGCGAAGTGCAGCTCGACCGGGTGCAGTTCATCTCCCGCAACGCCGAGGCCGGCCGCAAGCCGCCCATGGGCGCCAAGCTCAACGACCCGGACCTGCCCGGTGAGCTGCGCGAGAAGGCCCGCTCGGGACGGCGCGGCACCTACATCCAGGACAACCCGCGCGGGCTCCCCGAAGTGTGGGCGGCCGTACCGCTCGGCAACGGGCAGGTGCTGTCGCTCCACACCCAGTTCCGGGAGAGCGCCAACATGGTGCGCGACCTGGACCGGGCGCTGGTCGTCGGCTCCCTGGCCGTGGTGGTCGGCGGCTCCGCGCTCGGCGTGCTGATCGGCGGCCAGATCTCGCGCCGCCTGCGCAAGGCCGCGGCCGCGGCGCAGCGCGTGGCCCACGGGGATCCCGAGGTACGGGTGCGGGACGCGGTCGGGGGCGTCGTACGCGACGAGACCGACGACCTCGCCCGGGCGGTCGACGCGATGGCGGACGCGCTCCAGCAGCGGCTGGAGGCGGAGCGGCGGGTGACCGCCGACATCGCGCACGAACTGCGCACCCCGGTGACGGGCCTGCTCACCGCCGCGGAGCTGCTGCCGCCCGGCCGGCCGACCGAGCTCGTACGGGACCGGGCGCAGGCACTGCGCGCACTGGTCGAGGACGTCCTGGAGGTGGCCCGCCTGGACAGCGCGTCCGAGCGGGCGGAGCTCCAGGAGGTGGCGCTGGGCGAGTTCGTCAGCCGCCGGGTCACCTCGCTGATGCCGGAGGCGAGCGTACGGATCGTCGCGGACGAGATCGTCAGCACCGATCCGCGCCGCCTGGAGCGGATCCTCGGCAACCTCCTCGCGAACGCCGCGCGGTACGGGCGGGCGCCGGTCCAGGTCGATGTCGAAGGCCGGGTCGTACGGGTCCGGGACCACGGGCCGGGCTTCCCCGAGGCCCTGCTCCGCGAGGGTCCGAGCCGCTTCCGCACCGGGTCCACGGACCGGGCCGGGGTGGGGCACGGGCTGGGGCTGACCATCGCGGAGGGGCAGGCGCGGGTGCTGGGCGCCCGGCTGACGTTCCGCAACGTGGCCGCGCCCGGCGGCTTCGACCACGGCGGGGCGGCCGCGGGGGCGGTGGCGGTGCTGTGGCTGCCGGAACACGCGCCGACGGCGACGGGGAGCTTCCCGATCCTGCGCCGGGAGGACTGAGCGGGAGCGGGGCGGTGGCGCGATCGGGGCCGGGATCGGTGTCGTATCGCGACCATCGGCTGTTCGATTGAGGACGCCGATGTTTTAGCATCCGAACCATGACTGACGGTACGGATCGCCCGCACAGCCCCCAGCCAGAGCCCACCCCGGAGGGCGGCGGCTACGGGTTCCCGCCGGGGATACCCGCGCCGGACGGCTACGGGTTCCCGCCCGCCGCTCCCGACCGGCCCGCGTCGGGTGACGGCCACGGCTACGGATACCCGCGGGAGGGCGGCTACGGATACCCGCAGCCGGGCGGTTACGGCTACCCGCCGGGCCCGCCGGTGTCCGGCACCTTCGGCCCGCCGATGCCGTTCGACGAGGAGCCCGGCCCTTCCGGCCCCGGCCCGCACCTGCCGCCCGTGGCCTTCGGCGGCGATCAGCCCGACTGGGAGGCCATGGCCGACCGGTCGGCCGCCGAGCGGCGCAAGAAGCGGCTGTGGATGGTGGGCGGGGCGGTGACCGTCCTGCTGCTGCTCGCCGGAGGCGGAACGTTCGTGCTGCTGCGGGACGGCAAGCCGGGCGCGCACGACGTGGCCGACAACGCCCCGTCCTCCTCCCCGTCCCCCTCGGCGTCCGGGTCGCCCGAGCCCGACGCCTCCCCCTCGAAGACCTACTCCCCCACCGTGTCGAGCGATGTCTCCCTGCTCCGGGACGGCAACGGCAAGACCAGCATCCGCATGGGCCCCGAGGCCACGGTGCCCAAGGTGAAGACGCGCTACGAGCTCACGTTCAGGGGCAATCCGAGCTCGTACGCCCAGGCCACCGAGCCGGCCGTGGACACGACCAAGAGCTTCACCCTGACGGCCCGCGTCAACAACGCCTCCACGGCGAAGGGCGCGCACGTCGTGATGAGCCAGGGCACCGGGGAGGCGTTCTCCATCGAGCTGGGTGCCGACGAGGTGGCCGGCAAGCAGGCGTGGGTGTTCCGCGTACGGACCACGGAGAAAACCGAGACGCCCACGGTCGTGACGGTCTCCTCCGTGGGGAGGAAGACGGTCAAGACGTGGGCGGTGCTGACGGCCGTGTACGACGCCGAGAAGAAGATGATCTCGCTCTACGTGGAGGGCAAGAAGGCCGGCGAGGCCGCGGTTCCGGGGATCTGGCAGAACTCCGGTCCCCTGCAGCTCGGCCGGGCCCGCCAGGCGAACGCCTGGGCCGGTGCGTTCAAGGGGTCGATGAACCAGATCCGGACCTACGAATCCGCCTTCACCGCGGAGCAGGCCGCCGCCCATCGCAAGGGCCAGCTGGACGCCGCGGCGCGCGCCACCACGACCCACTCCTGGGTGACCGGCTGATCAGACGGTGACGCCGACCGTGCGCAGGAAGGACACCGGGTTCACGGCCGAGCCGTAGTTCGGGGTGGTCCGGATCTCGAAGTGCAGGTGCGGGCCGCTCGAGTTGCCGGTGTTGCCGGAGAGGGCGATCTGCTTGCCCTTGGCGACCTTCTGGCCGATCTTGACCTGGATCTTCGAGAGGTGCGCGTACTGGGAGTACGTGTTGTTCGCGTGCTTGATCACGATGGCGTTGCCGTAGGCCGGGCCGTCGCCGCCGCCGTTGGGGCCGGCCTTGACCACGGTGCCCGCGGACACGGCGTCCACCGGGGTGCCGACGGGGACGGCGAAGTCCTGGCCGGAGTGCTTGTGCGACCACATGGTGCCGCCCTTGCCGAAGGTCGCGGAGAGCGTGTACTTCGACACCGGCTTCTCCCACAGGGAGGCCTGGGCCTTGAGGGCCGCGCTCTGGGCGGCGGCCTGCTCGGCGACGAGCTGGACCGTGCCGGTCAGCTCGGCCTGGGGCACCTCGTCGGCGAAGGCCGCGCTCGTCCCTGCCCCGAGAGCCAGGGCCGCGCCGAGGGCGGTGGTGCCGATGGCGATACGGGTACGACGGGTGCTGACGCGCTTCGCGGACATGAAGGAAACCTCCGGGCCGGGGACGGGGACGGTGCTGCGGGGTACTGCGGAGGCTGCGGGGGCCCGCAGCGTGCTCGTGGCAAGAAAGGACCCGGTGCGCCGAGCGGGCACCGGGCTTGCTTGCTCATCCTTGGTAACCCGGGCACCCCGGCTTCCCCAAACCTCCCCGTTACTACCCGGGATCGTAGATGCAGAGGGGGCTGTCAGGCCTGTTGACCGCCTCCCCACTGGCCCAACGGTGGGGCAAATCGGACATCGATCTCTACGAATGCTCCTAGTAGGTCCGATTTGCCCTGTGCGGCTTGTCACCGGCGCGGGACCTCCGGCCGAACCCCGGCGGGACCAAAGCCCTGCGACCGGCATCACACCGGAACCACGCTCCGGCGCGCGGATCCGCCGGGCACGGCAAAGGGGCGGCCCCGGGACCTTTCGGTCCCGGGGCCGCCCCTTCGTACCGCTCGGAGCGGCTAGCGCTTACGCACCCTTGGTGAGGTCCGGGCCGGAGCCCGACGCCTCGATGGGGGGAAGGTCCGAGATCGGAGTCTTCTCCTCACCGCGGAAGGTGAACTTGGCTTCGTCGCCCTCACCCTCCTTGCCGACGACCACGATGTGACCGGGGCGCAGCTCGCCGAAGAGGATCTTCTCCGAGAGCACGTCCTCGATCTCGCGCTGGATCGTGCGGCGCAGCGGGCGGGCACCCATGATCGGGTCGTAGCCGCGCTTGGCCAGCAGTGCCTTCGCTTCCGTGCTGAGCTCGATGCCCATGTCACGGTCCTTCAGGCGGTCGTCGACCTTGGCGATCATCAGGTCGACGATCTGGACGATGTCTTCCTCGGTGAGCTGGTGGAAGACGACCGTGTCGTCGACACGGTTGAGGAACTCGGGCCGGAAGTGCTGCTTGAGCTCTTCGTTGACCTTCGCCTTCATCCGGTCGTATCCGGTCTTGGTGTCTCCCTGGGCCGCGAAGCCGAGGTTGAAGCCCTTCGAGATGTCCCGGGTACCCAGGTTGGTCGTCATGATGATGACCGTGTTCTTGAAGTCCACGACCCGGCCCTGGGAGTCGGTCAGGCGACCGTCTTCCAGGATCTGGAGAAGGGAATTGAAGATATCCGGGTGGGCCTTCTCGACCTCGTCGAAGAGGACGACGGAGAACGGCTTCCGGCGGACCTTCTCGGTCAGCTGGCCGCCCTCTTCGTAGCCCACGTAGCCGGGGGGCGAACCGAAGAGACGGGAAACCGTGTGCTTCTCGCTGAACTCCGACATGTCGAGGGAGATCAGCGCGTCCTCGTCGCCGAAGAGGAATTCGGCGAGCGTCTTGGAGAGCTCGGTCTTACCGACGCCGGACGGGCCGGCGAAGATGAACGAGCCACCGGGACGCTTCGGGTCCTTCAGACCCGCACGGGTACGGCGGATCGCCTGGGAGAGCGCCTTGATGGCGTCCTTCTGGCCGATGACGCGACGGTGGAGCTCGTCCTCCATGCGCAGGAGCCGCGAGGACTCCTCCTCGGTCAGCTTGAACACCGGAATGCCGGTCGCGGTCGCCAGGACTTCGGCGATGAGCTCGCCGTCGACCTCGGCGACGACGTCCATGTCGCCGGCCTTCCATTCCTTCTCGCGCTTGGCCTTCGCCGCCAGCAGCTGCTTCTCCGAATCACGGAGGGAAGCCGCCTTCTCGAAGTCCTGGGAGTCGATGGCCGACTCCTTGTCGCGACGCACGTTCGCGATCTTCTCGTCGAACTCGCGGAGGTCCGGCGGCGCGGTCATCCGGCGGATGCGCATCCGGGAGCCGGCCTCGTCGATCAGGTCGATCGCCTTGTCCGGGAGGAAGCGGTCCGAGATGTACCGGTCGGCCAGGGTGGCCGCCTGCACGAGGGCCTCGTCCGTGATGGAGACGCGGTGGTGGGCCTCGTAGCGGTCGCGCAGGCCCTTGAGGATCTCGATGGTGTGCTGGAGGGAAGGCTCCGCCACCTGGATCGGCTGGAAGCGCCGCTCGAGAGCGGCGTCCTTCTCGAGGTGCTTGCGGTACTCGTCCAGCGTCGTGGCACCGATGGTCTGGAGCTCACCACGGGCCAGCATGGGCTTCAGGATGCTGGCGGCGTCGATCGCGCCCTCGGCGGCACCCGCACCCACGAGGGTGTGGAGCTCGTCGATGAACAGGATGATGTCGCCGCGGGTGCGGATCTCCTTGAGCACCTTCTTGAGGCGCTCCTCGAAGTCACCGCGGTAGCGGGAACCGGCGACCAGGGCACCCAGGTCAAGCGTGTAGAGGTGCTTGTCCTTGAGGGTCTCGGGAACCTCGCCCTTGACGATCGCCTGGGCCAGGCCCTCGACGACGGCGGTCTTGCCGACGCCGGGCTCGCCGATGAGGACCGGGTTGTTCTTGGTCCGGCGGGAGAGCACCTGCATGACCCGCTCGATCTCCTTCTCGCGCCCGATGACCGGGTCGAGCTTGGATTCGCGAGCGGCCTGCGTGAGGTTGCGGCCGAACTGGTCCAGGACGAGCGAGGTCGAGGGCGTGCCCTCGGCCGGGCCGCCGGCCGTGGCCGACTCCTTGCCTCCGCCGGAGTAGCCGGAGAGCAGCTGGATGACCTGCTGCCGGACTCGGTTGAGATCGGCGCCCAGCTTCACCAGGACCTGGGCGGCGACGCCCTCGCCCTCGCGAATGAGGCCGAGCAGGATGTGCTCGGTGCCGATGTAGTTGTGGCCGAGCTGGAGGGCCTCTCGGAGCGAAAGCTCCAGGACCTTCTTCGCCCGCGGGGTGAAGGGGATGTGGCCGGAAGGGGCCTGCTGCCCCTGTCCGATGATCTCCTCAACCTGCTGGCGAACAGCCTCGAGCGAAATCCCGAGGCTCTCCAGGGCCTTAGCGGCGACACCCTCACCCTCGTGGATCAAGCCCAGGAGGATGTGCTCGGTGCCGATGTAGTTGTGGTTGAGCATCCGGGCTTCTTCCTGAGCCAGGACGACAACCCGCCGCGCGCGGTCGGTGAACCTCTCGAACATCGTTTATCGCTCCTCAGAGCGGTCGGGCAGTTCGGGGTCGGTCCCCGCCCTGTCCTTCCGCATGCTAGTCCCGCGGGGCGGGACAGCTCATTCCAACTGCCGACATCCGTCCGCGGCTCACCCTCACGTCCGTGGGAAAACCCGGCTGTAAGTGCCGACAACTGCTCCAACCCGATGGTGCGAGACGATGTTCCCGCAGGCCAGGCAGATACCCGTCACACGTGTACGCCGATGGCGAACGGAAGCCGGTCTCGGACCCTGCAAATCAGCGTGTCGCCCCGATCCACTAGGAATGTCTTACCCGCAAGAGCGGACGGTGCACGCCGGTGGACGACTCTTCCCTCCGCTACGGGCGAACACGTTCCCGTCCCGAATGTGAGACTCCGCCCCACCGGACGTTTACGTTCCGCATTGGTTCGCGTGCTCTGCGTCACATCACGCGGTCCCTCCCGCGTAACTCCGGAGCGATTCCGCAGTTGCTCCGGACATGGCCCTCACCGCGCCGCCCGTCACCGTCCCGCTGCCCCGCGTTCCGGCCGGGGCGGCCGAAGCGGCCGAAGCACTCGCGTCCTGGTACGAACGCGTGCTCGGCTGGCCCGTGGCCGGCGGTCCGCCCGCGCAGCTCGTGACCGGGGTGCGGTTCGACGTACTGGAGCTGCCGGCCGATGCCGGCGCCGCGGTCCTGCGGGGCGCCTGCCGCGCCGCCACGGGTCCCGTGGCGCTCATGGGGCGCAGGATGCGGTTCCTGGTGGCCCCGGGGAGCGCCGACGAGCTGGAGGGGCTGCTCGACTGGCTGGAGTGGGGCGGGGTGGCCCTGGATCTCGCCGCCCTGGGTGCGGGTGGCCGGATCACCGCTCCGGCGCCTCCGGGACACCTGGTGGGGCCCGGGGAAAGCCCTCAGGGGGCCGCCGTGTGGCTGCGGCCCCCCGAGCAGGGGTGCGAGGCACTGCTGCCCGCCCTGCCCGCTGCGGGGCAGGGCTCCGGGCCCGGACGTGGCGGGGACGCCACCGGGCCCGGTCTCGTACGCCTCGTCGCGGCGGCGGCGACCCAATGCCACCGGGCGCGGCTGCGGCGACGTACGGCCTCTGCGCATGGCATCGGCACCGCGGATCCGGCCGGAGGTCAGCCGCGGTTCTCGTAGGCCTCGCGGATGTCCTGCGGGACGCGGCCGCGATCGTTGACGCTCATGCCCTGGGCCTTGGCCCACGCGCGGATCTCGGCCGTGTCCGGGTTGCCGGACGTCGCGGCGGCGCGGCCGCCCTTGGTACGGCCCGCCGCGGCACGGCCACCGGTACGGCGACCGCCCTTGGTGAACGGGTCGAGGAGGCCGCGGAGCTTTTCAGCGTTGGCGGTGGTGAGGTCGATCTCGTAGGTCTTGCCATCCAGAGCGAACGTCACCGTCTCGTCCGCCTCGCCGCCGTCGAGGTCGTCGACAAGAAGGACCTGAACCTTCTGTGCCACCGGGATTTCCTTTCATCGAAAAGCAGTACGCGGAAAGGAAACCGCTTTTGCCTGGAAAACACAAACCCCCCGTCACGGGTTCGGGTCCGCAACGGGTCGGGAAACGTGCGCGATTCGGACATAGGCCACGGAGCCGGGGGCTCCCGTGAAATCCCCGCGGTGATCGATCAGAGGTGCAGAAGCATCCGGCTGTTGCCCAAGGTGTTCGGCTTCACTCGTTCGAGACCGAGGAACTCCGCGACACCCTCGTCATAGGAACGCAGGAGCTCCATGTACACATCGGTCTCGACCGGGGTCTCCCCGATCTCGGTGAAGCCGTGCTTCGCGAAGAAGTCCACTTCGAAGGTCAGGCAGAAAACCCGGCTGACACCTACCCTGCGGGCGGTCTCCAGCAACTTGTCGAGCACCAGATGTCCGACTCCCCCGCCCTTCAAGTCGCGGTCGACGGCAAGAGTGCGCACTTCGGCCAGGTCTTCCCACATCACGTGGAGCGCACCGCAGCCGACCACCTGGCCGTCCGAGTCGCGTTCCGCGACCCAGAACTCCTGGATGTCCTCATAAAGGACGACCGGCGCTTTGTCCAGCAGGATCCGCTGCTGAACGTACTGGTCGAGCAGGCGGCGCAGCGCGGGAACATCGCCGGTGCGTGCGCGGCGGATCGTCACTGATTTTGCATGTGCAGCGGAAAACTCACCCATGCCCGGACGTTATCGCCCCGGCTCGGTGTCCGGCGCCGCGGAGTCGTCTTCGGCATCGGGCGGCGGCGCCGGGGAGTCGGCGGACCGGGCGGGCCCTTCGGGTTCCTGGGAGGCTTCGGGCTGTGCCGGCTGCACGATGCGTACGGCGTCCCTGAGTGCCTCGCGCTGTTCCGCCGACATCATGCCGAAGAAGGCCACGAGGGCGGCGGCGGGGTTGTCGCTCGTCGACCAGGCTTCGTTCATCAGTGCGGCCGAGTAAGCGGCCCGGGTGGAGACCGCCGTATATCGATAGGCGCGGCCTTCCGCTTCGCGCCGGACCCAGCCCTTCTGATGAAGATTGTCCATAACGGTCATGACCGTGGTGTACGCGATGGACCGTTCCTGCTGCAGGTCTTCCAGGACTTCGCGAACGGTGACCGGGCGGTTCCACTGCCACACCCGCGTCATGACTGCGTCTTCGAGTTCTCCCAAGGGGCGAGGCACAGCAGCACGATAGTGCGGGTTGTGGTGAATTGCGCGGCTATCCGGGCGGCAAGGCGCAACAAAATCGGGCGCACGGCCCGGAGGCCGTACGCCCGTCCCCCTGCGCGGGGGCTACTTCTGCGGCTGGGACTGCTGGGCGGCCTCGGCGCGGGCGAGCACGGCGTCGACGGCCGCGTCCTCCTTGGCCTTGTTGGCGCCGCCCTGGCTCTTCACGATCGTCACGACGAGCGCGATGAAGAACACGGCCATCACGAAGGGGGGCACGAGCGCGGAAACGTAGTCCATGCCCCACAGACTAGCTACCCGACCGCGCGCCCGGCCTCCGGGGGCGGGGTCGGCTTGCGGCGCGGCGGGAAGACCTCGCCCGGGGTCGGGATGGGGCGGGACGGGGCCTCGGGGCGCGGCTCGGGCTTCGGGCGCGCGGGGTCGTTCTCCTTGCCGGTGCCGTCCTTGCCGGTGCCCTTGTCCGCGGCGTGCGCGGCCGTGCCGCGGGTGTCGGTGCCGCCCGCGAGGGTCAGCAGCCGGGTGCGCGGGGCGGGCGCCGTGGAGAGCCTGCGGCGTACGGAGCGCTCCGCGATCGTCTGGGCCCGCTCCAGCAGCGCGCCGGCGACCGGGTTGGCGCGCAGCGCCCGCAGGGCCGCCAGATCGTCCGGTACGGGCTCGTAGCCGGCGGCGAGGGCGTCCTGCAGCAGCTCCAGGTAGCCGGAGAGGCTGCCGGGCAGGGCGGCTCTGTACCGCGCCAGGTCGGCGAGGAGGAAGGCTCTGAGTCTCCCCGCCTCCTGGACCGCGTCGTCCACCGACGCCGCGAGGCGCAGGCAGTCCTGGACCTCGGCGGCCGTCAGAGGGGCCGTCGAGGACTGAAGGGCGTGAGCGAGCGAGCGCCTGAGCACGTGAAGCTCATCGGCGCCGAACGCCATGCCGCCGCGGGATCCGTAGGGCGTGGGCATGGGCCGAAGATACGCGCTAATCGGACAAAATCCCTTGAGTGGACACGTTCAGGGCGCGTGTCGGGCGCCCGTGGGTGAGGGCCCTAGTCCGACTGCTTCACCACGCGCAGGAAGTCCGCCCAGGCGGCCTGGGTGGTGGCGAGGACCAGGTGGGCCGGGTCGGCGCGGTCCGCCACGCGGACCAGGGTGCCGGGGGCGGCACTGACGTACACGCAGGTGTCCCCCTCGCCGCAGAACGAGGACTTCTGCCAGGCGGGCCGAGCGGTCATGGCGTCTCCTCCGGTCACAGGCGCTGTGGCGCCGCGGACGGGCTCCCGGAACATCTCGTGGGGCACGTTATCCCCGCGGTGGCCGTGGTCCGGCCATTTCCGGGGAAATTGTCATGGCGGGCGTCAGGACGAGGTAAGGGCCGGGCGCGAGGACGGCCCCCGGCCTCCGGGAGGGGAGGGCGGGGGCCGTCGGGGGCCGGTCGGCTCGGCTCAGTGCCGGCTCGGCTCGGTCTGGGTCTCGGACTCGGCCTCAGCCGAAGGCGGGCGCGTTGCGCTCGTAGACCAGCCGGAGGCCGATCAGGGTGAGCCAGGGCTCGTGGTCGTCGATGGCCTCGGCCTCGCCCAGGACGATCGGGGCCAGGCCGCCCGTGGCGATGACGCGGACGTCGTCCGGGACCCCGTTCGGGCCGGCCAGTTCCTTGGCCATGCGGCCCACGATCCCGTCGACCTGGCCCGCGAACCCGTAGACCACGCCCGACTGCATCGCCTCGACCGTGGACTTGCCGATGACGTTGCGCGGGCGGGCCAGCTCGATCTTGCGGAGCTGGGCGCCCCGGACGCCGAGGGCCTCCATGGAGATCTCGATGCCCGGGGAGATGACCCCGCCGACGTACTCGCCCTTGGCGGAGACCGCGTCGAAGGTGGTCGCCGTACCGAAGTCGACGACGATCGCGGGGCCGCCGTAGAGCTCGGCGGCGGCGACCGCGTTGACGATGCGGTCCGCGCCGACCTCCTTCGGGTTGTCCATCAGGATCGGCACGCCCGTCTTCGTACCGGGCTCCACGATCACCGCCGGCACGTCGCCGTAGTAGCGGCGGGTCACCTCGCGGAGCTCGTGCAGCACCGCCGGCACCGTCGAGCAGATCGCGATGCCGTGGATGCCGTCGCCCAGTTCGTTGCCGAGCATCGGGTGCATGCCCATCAGGCCCTGCATCAGCACGGCCATCTCGTCGGCCGTGCGGCGCGGGTCGGTCGAGACGCGCCAGTGCTCGACGATCTCGTCACCGTCGAACAGGCCAAGAACCGTATGGGAGTTGCCCACGTCGATGGTGAGGAGCATCGGTTACACCGCCTCGCGCAGATCGAGGCCGATGTCCAGGATCGGGGAGGAGTGGGTCAGCGCCCCGACCGCGAGGAAGTCGACGCCGGTCTCGGCGTAGGCGCGGGCGGTGTCCAGGGTGAGGCGGCCCGAGGACTCCAGGGTGGCGCGGCCGGCCACCAGGGCGACGGCCTTCGCGGTCTGCTCCACGGTGAAGTTGTCGAGCAGGATCAGGTCGGCCCCGGCCTCCAGGACCTCGCCGACCTGCTCCAGGGTGTCGACCTCGACCTCGATCGGGACCTCCGGGAAGGCCTCCCGCACGGCGGTGAAGGCCTGGACGACCCCGCCGGCCGCGACCACGTGGTTGTCCTTGACCAGCGCCGCGTCCGACAGCGACATCCGGTGGTTGACCCCGCCGCCGCAGCGGACCGCGTACTTCTCCAGGGAGCGCAGGCCCGGGGTGGTCTTGCGGGTGTCGCGGACCTTGGCGCCGGTGCCCTCCAGGACCTCGGCCCAGCGGCGGGTGGCCGTCGCGACGCCCGACAGGCGGCACACGATGTTGAGGGCGCTGCGCTCGGCGGTCAGCAGGTCCCGGGTGCGCGAGCGCACCGACAGGAGCACGTCGCCGGCCTTGACGCTGTCGCCGTCCTCCGCGTGCCGCTCGACCTCGAAGGACTCGGTGCAGACGACCGAGAAGACGGCCTCGGCGATGCGCAGCCCGGCCACGACGCCGTCCTCGCGGGCGACGAAGTCGGCGATCGCCTCGGCCTCTTCGGGGACCGTGGCGACGGTGGTGACGTCGACCCCGCCGTCGAGGTCCTCGGAGAGGGCCATGTGCGCGATGTCCTCGACCTCGATGGGGTCCAGGCCGGCTTCCTCCAGCAGTTCGGCGAGGGCCGGGTCGAGGCCGGACTCCTCGCCTTCGCCGCAGGCGCAGTCGTCGCCGCAGCCGCCCGCTTCGCTCTGGCCGACGAGGGGGAGCTCGGCGTGCTCGTGCTCGTGGTTGTGGTCGTGCTCGTGCGTGCTCACGGTTACGGCTCCAGGCTTTCGTTGCTGTTGAGGCTGTTGAGGCTGTCGGTGCTGTCGGTGCTGTTGGTGCTGTCTGTGGTGTCGGTGCTCAGGGGGACCCGTGCGGACGGGAAGTCCGCCGAGTCCGTGGTGGTGACGACCAGGGCCCGCCGCTCGGTCTGCGACAGGCGGACGACCAGGTGGCGCCGCCAGTCGGTGTCGTCCCGGTCGGGGTGGTCCTCGCGCCAGTGGCAGCCGCGGGTCTCCGCGCGCCGCTGGGCGGCGGCGACCAGCACCCGGGCCACGCACAGGAGGTTGGTGGCCTCCCAGGTCTCGGTGCCGGGCACGGCCGTCTTGCCCCGGGCCTCCAGCTCCGTCAGCGCCGTCGCGTACAGGGCTTCGAGCGCGGCGGCGGCCCGGCTCAGGGACTCGGCGGAGCGGAGCACGCCCGCGCCGTCGGTCATGATGCGCTGGATCTCGTACCGCGCCTCGGCGGGCTGGAGGGGGCCGGTGGCCGGGACGGGGATGCCGGGGCCGCTGCCGACCGCCGGGTTCCCGATGATGTCGTCGGCGATGCGCTCGGCGAAGACCAGGCCCTCCAGCAGGGAGTTGGAGGCGAGCCGGTTCGCGCCGTGCACTCCCGTGCAGGCGACCTCGCCGCACGCGTACAGCCCGGGGACGGTGGTGCGGCCGTGCAGGTCGGTCCGTACGCCGCCGGAGGCGTAGTGCGCGGCCGGGGCCACCGGGATGGGCTCGGTGACCGGGTCGATGCCGTGCGAGCGGCAGGCGGCCAGGATGGTGGGGAAGCGCTGCTCCCACATCTCGGCGCCGAAGTGCCGGGCGTCCAGGTACATGTGCTGCGTGCCCTGCTCCTGCATGCGGCGCATGATGCCCTTGGCGACGATGTCGCGCGGGGCGAGCTCGGCGAGCTCGTGCTGACCGGTCATGAAGCGGACGCCGCCGGCGTCGACGAGGTACGCGCCCTCACCGCGCACGGCCTCCGACACCAGGGGCTGCTGGCCCTCGGCGTCGGCGCCGAGGAACAGCACGGTGGGGTGGAACTGCACGAATTCGAGGTCGGAGACCTCGGCCCCGGCGCGCAGGGCGAGGGCCACGCCGTCGCCGGTGGAGACCGACGGGTTGGTCGTCGCGGAGAAGACCTGGCCCATGCCGCCGGTCGCGAGGATCACGGCGGGCGCGTGGACGGCGCCGACCCCGTCGTGCTGGCCCTCGCCCATGACGTGCAGGGTGACGCCCGCGGTACGGCCCTCGGCGTCCAGCAGCAGGTCCAGGACCAGGGCGTTCTCCACGGTCTCGATGCCGGCGTCCTGGACGGCCTCGACGAGCGCGCGGGAGATCTCGGCGCCGGTGGCGTCGCCGCCGGCGTGCGCGATGCGGCGGCGGTGGTGGCCGCCCTCGCGGGTCAGCTCGATCTCGCCGGTCTCGGCGGAGGTGTCGAAGACGGCGCCGGTCGCGATGAGCCGGCGTACGGCGTCGGGGCCCTCGGTGACCAGGAGCCGGACGGCGGCCTCGTCGCACAGTCCGGCGCCCGCGACGAGGGTGTCGTCGAGGTGCTGCTCGGGGGTGTCCCCGTCGCCGAGGGCGGCGGCGATGCCGCCCTGGGCCCAGCGGGTGGAGCCGTCGTCGAGCCGGGCCTTGGTGACCACGACCGTACGGCGGCCCGCGGCCGCGCAGCGCAGCGCGGCGGTCAGTCCGGCGACTCCGGACCCGACGACCACGACATCGGCGTCCACGGACCAGCCGGGCGCCGGGGCGTGGAGCCGTATGCCGGTGCTGGTGCCCGCTGCTGCGGGGCCTCTGCCTGTGGTGCTCACGGTTGCGCTCCGAACTCCAATGGAATGTTGTCGATCAGCCGGGTCGCGCCCACCTTCGCGGCGACGGCCAGCACGGCCTGACCGGTGAAGCCGGGGCCGGCTTCGGTGAAGTCCTGGGGGTCCACCAGCGCGAGATAGTCCAGGACGAGCGGCGGATCGTGACGGCCCGCCTCCTCCAGGACGTGCCGCGCGGCGGCCCGTACGGCCTCCGGCAGCCCGGCGCCGGCCGCGGCGACGGCGTGCGCGTCGGCGGAGGCGCGGATCTCGCCGAGCCGGGCCAGGCCGGTGGCCCGCTCGTCGCCGGCCGGCGGGGCCTGCGCCTCGGCGCGGGCCCGCAGCGCGCACTGCGCGGCGAGGCGGTCGCGGCCGGCGAACAGGGCGCGGGACAGCGCGAGGGCGGTGCCGCGCTCCTTGGCGGAGAGGTAGCGGTTGCGGGAGGACAGCGCGAGCCCGTCCGGCTCGCGCACGGTCGGTACGCCGACCACCTCCACGGGGAAGTTCAGGTCGGTCACCATGCGCCGGATCAGGGCCAGTTGCTGCGCGTCCTTCTGGCCGAAGAAGGCCAGGTCGGGGCGGGTGAGGTGGAGCAGCTTGGCGACGACGGTCAGCATGCCGTCGAAGTGGCCGGGGCGGGTGGCGCCTTCGAGGCGGCCGCCCATCGGGCCGGCGGTGATCCGGACCTGCGGGTCGCCGCCGGGGTAGACCTCGTCGACGGCCGGGGCGAACACGGCGTCGGCGCCGGCGCCTTCGGCGATGAGGAGGTCGGCGTCGAGGGTGCGGGGGTAGCGGTCGAGGTCCTCGTTCGCCCCGAACTGGAGGGGGTTGACGAAGACCGTGACCACGACCTGGCCGGCGGGGCCGACGTGCTCGCGGGCGGTGCGGACCAGGGTGGCGTGGCCCTCGTGGAGGGCGCCCATGGTCATGACGACGGCGCGGCGGGCGTCGGGGCCGCCCGTGCGGGGCAGCCCGTGCAGGGCGTCGGCGGTGTCGAGGAGGATCACAGGTCGCCGCCTTCGGTTCCGTCGGGGGCGGTGCCCGCGCCCGACGCACCCGCCGCACCCGCCGCGCCGTCCGCGAGCACGTCCAGGAGTTCCTCGGCCAGTTCGGGCTTGAGCAGTCCGTGCGCCAGGGCCCGGTCGGCGGTCGTACGGGCCATCGCGAGGTACCCGGCCACCGTGGCCGGGGCGTGCTTGCGCAGCTCCGCGACGTGCGCGGCGACCGTACCGGCGTCACCGCGGGCCACCGGTCCCGTCAGGGCGGCGTCACCGGAGCGCAGGGCGTTGTCGAGGGCGGCGCCGAGGAGCGGGCCGAGCATCCGGTTCGGGTGTTCGACCCCGGCCTTGCCCAGCAGCTCCATCGACTGGGCGACCAGGGTGACCAGGTGGTTCGCGCCGAGGGCCAGGGCCGCGTGGTAGAGCGGGCGGTTCACCTCGGCGATCCACTCGGGCTCCCCGCCCATCTCGATGACCAGGGCCTCCGCGGCGAGCCGCAGCTCGTCGGGGGCGGTCACCCCGAAGGAGCAGCCCGCGAGGCGCTGCACGTCGACCTCGGTGCCGGTGAAGGTCATCGCGGGGTGCAGGGCCAGCGGGAGCGCGCCCGCGCGGCGCGCGGGGTCCAGCACGGCGACCCCGTACCGCCCGGACGTGTGGACGAGGAGCTGCCCGGGACGGACCGCGCCGGTCTCGGCGAGGCCCTCCACCAGGGACGGCAGGGCGTCGTCGGGGACCGTCAGCAGCACCAGGTCGGAGACCTGGAGCACCTGCGCGGGAGACACGACGGGCACACCCGGCAGCATCCGCTCGGCCCGGCGCCGCGAGGCGTCGGACACACCCGACACGGCGACGGGCCGGTGCCCGGTCTGCTGCAGGGCACGAGCCAGCGCCGGGCCGACCCGGCCGGCTCCGACGACACCGACGGCGAGCCGGGCGGGGCGCTCCGCCTGGGGGGCTGTGTTCACGCGGGGGAGGCCTTCCGCTCCGTTCCGGTCCGCGGGGGGTACCGGACGATACGTCGCCATGCTAGCTCCTGGCGTGTGGGCCGGTCGGCGATGATCGGGGGATGAACCAGGACACGGAGCGGACGGTGACGGCCCCGGGGGCCGCCTCGGGTACGGGGACGGCCCCGGGGGCCGCCTCGGGTGCGGGGGCCGGCGCGGAGCCCCGTCCGGGGGCGGGCGGGGGCGCGGAGCCCCGTCCGGGTGCGGGCGGAGTTTCGGAGCCCGACTCCGGAGCGGGGACGGCCTCGGAGGCCGCCTCGGGTACGGGCGCCGGCGCGGAGCCCCGACCGGGCGCGGGCCCGGGGGCGGGCGGGGGCTCGGAGCCCGGCCCCGTCGCCGGCCACGGGGCGGGGCCCGGCGGGAACCCGCAGCCCGGCGCGGAGCCGGACTGGGGTGCGGAGCCCGTCTCTGGGGCCGGGACGGCCCCGGGAGGCGCCTCGGGTGCGGGAACCGGTCTGGCGGCGGGCGGGCACGCCGAGCCCGGTCCGGGTGCGGGCGCCGGTGCGGAGCCCCGACCGGGCGCGCGCCAGGGGGCGGGCGGGGGCGCGGAGCCCGGCTCGGGGAGAGGCACCGAAGCGGAGGACGACGGGGATCCGCAGCCCGGATCGGGAGCCGGTGCGGGGCACGGCGGGCACACGGAGCGCGGCTCCGGAGCGGGGGCGGCGGACGGGCAGGCCGAGCGCGGCTCGGGCGCGGGTGCGCAGCGGATCGCGGAGCCGGACGCGGCGGCGGAGCGGGCGGCGGATGCCGCGCGGAGCGCGGAACCGGAACCGGCCCCAGCGGCAGGTGTGGACGGGGGCCAGGGGGCCGGGCGGGTGACGGGCACGGACCCGGGGCCAGTCCCCAGGCCGATGTCCGGCGCGGAGCAGGGCCTGGCCGGGGGCGTGGAGCCGGGCTCGGGTGCTGCGTACGGCGGGGGAAGCGGTGCGCGTGCACAGGGCCCGGGGCACGAACCGGAGCGCGACGGCGAGTACAACGGCGGGTACGACGGCGACGCCATCGCGGCGCGCATGGTGGTCGCCGGGCGGGCGGCGCGCCGGAGGCTGTCGCACAGTCTGCGGGAGGCCACGGTCGGCGAGCTGCTCGCGGAGCTGGCCGGGCAGGCCACGGACCCGGACGAGCCCGGCGACGTCTACGGCAGCGGCATCGTGGAGCGCCTCGAACGGCGGGTCGCGGAGCTGCTCGGCACCGAGGACGCGGCGTTCTTCCCGACCGGGACCATGGCCCAGCAGATCGCGCTGCGCTGCTGGGCCGGCCGGACCGGGAACCCGGTGGTCGCCCTGCACCCGATGAGCCATCCGGAACGGTGGGAGGGCGGCGCGCTGTCGGTCGTCTCGGGGCTGCGGACCGTCCACCCGACGGGCGAACCGCGCCAGCCGACCGCGTCCGAGCTCACCGAACTCCCCGAGCCCTTCGGGACGCTGATGCTGGAGCTTCCGCTGCGGGACGCGGGCTTCCTGCTCCCGACCTGGGAGGAGCTGTCGGACCTGGTGGACGCCGCGCGCGAACGGGACGCGGTGGTCCACTTCGACGGGGCCCGGCTGTGGGAGTCGACGGTCCACTTCGGCCGGACCCTGCCGGAGATCGCGGCGCTGGCGGACTCGGTGTACGTCTCCTTCTACAAGTCCCTCGGGGGCCTCAGCGGGGCCGCCCTCGCCGGATCGGCGTCGCTCGTGGCGGAGTCGAGGGTCTGGCGGCACCGGTACGGCGGCCAGATCTTCCGCCAGTTCCCGGCCGCGCTGTCCGCGCTGGCCGGGCTGGAACGGGAGCTGCCGGAGCTGCCCTCCTACGTGGCCAAGGCACGGACGGTGGCGTCCGCCCTGGCCTCGGCGCTCGGCGCGGCTCCGGAGGTGCCCTGGTTCCGGGTCCACCCGGAGGTGCCGCACACCCACCAGTTCCAGGTGTGGCTCCCGTACGACGCGGACCGGCTCACCGAGGCCGGTGTCCGCCTGGCGGAGGAGACGGGCACGGTCCTCTTCCGCCGCTGGTCCCCCGACGGCCCGCCGGGCCTCTCGGTGACGGAGGTCGAGGTCACCCGCCCGGGCCTGTCCTGGACGGAGGCCGAGGTGGCCACCGCGGTGGCCGACTTCGTGGCCCGCCTGTAGCCCTGGCCTGCCGGGCCCGATGCCCCGCCCAGCCGCAGTTCCGACCCGGCCGGAGTCGACGGCCCGCCCAGCCAGGTCGATGGCCGGGCGGGCCTAAATATCCCCCCAGCCGGGGCCGGAGGCTGCGGAGTGCCGGGCCGGGGACGGGGGCGGGGTGGGGTGTTGGCCGGGACGTAGAGCGTGATTTGTGGCGCTAAGGAAAGCCACAACTGTCGAACGTTCGAACCAGGGCGCCTAAATCATGCAGTCCAGGCCGACACCCCACCCCGCCCCCGTCCCCGGCCCCCACCCGCAGCCAGCCCGCGCCCAGGCCACCCCCAGCCCCGCCGGCGTTTGAGGCGCAGGGGCCCGGGGACTGGTCCCCGGCGGCGCCGCGATCGGCCGGGTGGGCGACCGGGGCGTGGCCTGGCGGGCCCGCGGGGCCCGGGGCGGCAGAATGATCCGATGAGCGTCACCATCGACATCACCGGGCTCCCCGCGGAGCGGATCGGCTTCGCGCCGTCCCCCCTCGCAGAGCTCTGCATGGCGTTGCACGCGCTCTCCCAGCCCGGCCACCACCCCGGCCTCGCCTCCTGGACCTCCACCACCGCCGCCGCACTCGATCCGGACCTCGCGGACCGGCTGCTGGAGGGCGATTTCATGTGGCGCAGCTCCTTCGCCGATCTGTTCATGGCCTTTGCCGGGATTCCCGGCGGCCCCGGCCTGCCCGCGCCCACGCTGGCGGGCGAGCTCGACGTGCTCGACCGGCTGGACGACGAGCGGTTCGTGACCGCAGCCCTGGAGCACTGCCGGCTGGCCCTCTACAACGACGGCGGCGGCCCGTCCCCGCTCTCCGATCCGCTCGCCCGGGCGAAGGCCCTGGAGACGGCCTCCGCGCGCGGGCCGCAGCAGCTGGCCTTCGCCGTGCGGGTGCTCGACGACACCGCCGGTGTCCGGGTCTGGCTGCGCCGCCTGATCGAGGACTGCGACGAGGCCTTCTTCGCGGAGACCTGGAACCGGATCGGGCCCCGCCAGAGCGCGGACATCCGCCACAAGACGCAGGTACTGCGGCGCAAGGGACTGCCGGCCGTGCTGAAGGAGGTCTCCTCGGCGCTGAGCGTCGACGAGGGGCTGACCACGGTCACGGTGGACAAGATGGTCCACGGGTCCACGACCGCGACCGATCCCCGAATAGGTGACGGCCTGCTGTTCGTGCCCACGAACTTCGGCTGGCCCCACCTGCTGGTGCTGCACGCCCCCGGCTGGCGTCCGGTGATCCACTACCCGCTCGGCTCTTCCGAACTGGCCTCCTCCCCGGGGTCCGTGGAGCTGCTGCAGCGGCGCATGGAGGCACTGGCCCATCCGATGCGGATGATGCTGTGCCGCAATCTGGCGCGTGCCCCGTACACGACCGGCGAGCTGGCGGCCGCGCACGGGATCACCGCCCCGGAGGTCTCCCGCCATCTGGCGGTGCTGAAGAAGGCCGGACTGATCCAGACCCGCCGCCAAGGACGTTACGTCCAGCACCAGTTGGACCTGGCAGCGGTCGCCCGGATCGGATCCGACTTCATCGAGGGCATTCTGCGGTAGCGCCCCGACGGGGCTGCGATAGCGCTCCGACGGGGCTGCGGTAGCGCTCCGACAGGGCAGCCGGAGAGCTGCGCAGAGCGGGCACTGGCCGGAATACGACGGCTCAGATGCTCCGATATACGGATTTCACAAACCGGAATCAGTGAAAAGTCTGGCCATGGCCGCCACTTGATGCCTAACGTGCGTCCACCGCTCCCCCAACTCCCCCACTCGGCACAACGCACCCGACCCGCGTCCGCAGCCGAGCAGTCCCCGCACGCCCGAAGCCGTACGCATGCGCCCCGCATCCGCCGTGGAAGGACCTTCATGCCCTCACGCCGTATAGCCGCAGCCACCGCCGCCCTGGCGGCCGCGGCCCTCGTCTCCCCGCTGCTCCTCGCCGGCCCGGCCGGCGCCACCGGCAGCCCGCAGAGCGACGCCGCCCGGGGTGACGCCCTGGCCCGCAAGCTGGTCAAGGACTCCACCGGCAGGGGTGCGTACAACCACCTGAAGGTGTTCCAGGGCATCGCCGACTACAACAAGGGCACCCGCGTGGCGGGTTCCCGGGGCCACGTCCAGTCCGCCCAGTACGTCGAGCTCGTCATGCGCGCGGCCGGATACAAGGTCACCAAGAACGAGTTCGACTTCGTGTACGTCGAGACGATCGCCGAGACCCTGAAGGTCAACGGCGCGGCCGGCCGCGACGTCCCGATCAAGCTGATGACGTACACCGCCAGCGGCCCGGCGAACGGCGTGACGGCGCAGATCGCCGCCGCCCCCGTCGACGCCGACGGTACCAGCGGCTGCGAGCCCGCCGACTTCGCCGCAGGCGCCTTCACCGGCAAGATCGCGCTGATCAAGCGCGGCGGCTGCGCCTTCGCGGTCAAGCAGCAGAACGCAGCGGACGCGGGCGCGGTCGGCGCGGTGATCTACAACAACGCCGAGGGCGCCCTGAACGGCACCATCGGCGCCGCCGACGCGGGCAGGATCCCGACCGGTGGCGTCACGCTGGCCGAGGGCCAGCGGCTCGCCGCCGACGCCGCCGCGGGACCGGTCGAGGTCACCCTCGACATCCGTGAGTTCCGGGAGAACCGCAAGACGTACAACGTCGTCGCGGAGACCCGGGGCGGCGACGCGAACAACACCGTCTTCCTCGGCGCGCACCTCGACTCCGTCGCGGCGGGCCCGGGCATCAACGACAACGGCTCCGGCTCGGCCGGCATCCTCCAGGTCGCACAGCGGCTCGCGAGCAGCCAGACGAAGATCAAGAACAAGGTGAAGTTCGCCTGGTGGTCGGCGGAGGAGTTCGGCCTGCTCGGCTCCGAGGCGTACGTCGACGGGCTGACGGAGGAGCAGAAGAAGCAGATCAAGCTGTACTTGAACTTCGACATGATCGCCTCGCCGAACGCCGCCTACTTCGTCTACGACGGCGACGACTCGGACAAGGTCGGCTCGGGCCCCGGCCCCGAGGGCTCCGCGCAGCTGGAGAAGGGGATCAACGACTTCCTCGACTCCAAGAGCGTCCCGCGCGAGGGCACGGACTTCTCGGGCCGCTCGGACTACGGCCCGTTCATCGCGGTCGGCATCCCCTCGGGCGGTACGTTCACGGGCGCCGAGGGCATCAAGACGCCGGCGCAGGCGGCGAAGTTCGGCGGACAGGCCGGGGTCGCGTACGACGTGAACTACCACGGCAAGGGCGACACCCTCGCGAACATCGACCAGAAGGCGCTCGACATCAACGTCGACGTCATCGCGGACGCCGTGGGTCACTACGCGTACGACCTGGCGCCGCTGTCGAAGCCGGTGCCGGCGCAGCCGACCGACGGCTCGGGCAGCGGTGGTGGCCTCCACGAGGGCCACGACCACGACACGGAGTAGTCCGTCCCGGGAAGGGCGGGTGGGGGACGGCCGCCGCGCGGTGCCGTCCCCCACCCGCCCTCCCACCGTTCCCCCGGGGAGGCCGGCCAGCCGCCCACCCCCGCCGCCGTCACCCCGGCCAGCCGCCCACCCCCACCGGCTGGACCAGCCAGCCGAAGTCGCCGAGGCCGCCCCGTGCGGTGAGTTCCGCCGCCTCCCCCGCCGCCGACAGCGCACGGACGTACGCCGCCGGGTCGGTCGAGGCCAGGGCCAGTGGGGGCCGGGCCCCGGAGACGCCGAGGGCGGCCAGCGCGTCCCGCTGGGTCAGCAGCGCCGCTCCCGGGCCCGCGCACGCGTCGAGCGCGACGTGCGCGGTGACGTCGCAGCTGCCGTCGGGCACGGGGGCCGTCTCCCGCCCGGCGCGGAATCCCGTGAGCGTCCCGAAGGGCGGCCGGGCCTCCCGGGTGTGGGCGTAGTCCACCGCGACCGCGAGGCCCCGCTCCAGCGTGGCGACGGCCGCCGACCAGGCCTCGTCCCGGGCCCGCCCGATCTCCGCCCGGCCTGTGCCCGCCCCCGCGCCCTCACGGGTATCCGCCTGCGGCCACCAGCGCTCCAGCCACGCCCGGTCCGGCCCGTCCAGGGGCTCGCCCGGCCGCTCCGTACCGTCCCGCGCGACCTCCACGTACCGCCCGTCCTCGGCGAGGTCCAGCGGGACGTTGTCGAGCCATTCGTTGGCGAACAGCAGCCCCCGCGCCCCCCGGGGCGGTTCGCTCACCCAGCGGATCCGCCCGTCGAGCCCCGCGGGCCGCCCCGCGCGCTCCACCGCGTACGGCCTCACCCGCGCGGCCGTCCGCGGCGGCAGCGCCGCGAGCACCCCGGCCAGCAGCTCCCCGCGGCCGGCCCCCATGTCGACGAGGTCCAGCTCCTCCGGGCGGCCGAGTTCCCCGTCCACCCACAGGAGCAGCCGGGCCACAGCCCCCGCGTAGAGCGGCGAGGCGTGCACGGACGTGCGGAAATGCCCCGCGGGACCGGGTCCGCCGGGGCGCACGTAGAAGCCGTCGGGGCCGTACAGCGCCCGCTCCATCGCCGTCCGCCAGCGGACCGGCCCCGCCTGTCCCGTGGCTTCACCCTGAGTACTCATCGCTGAAAGGCTATGGCCGCCTCCACCTCCGGTAGTACTCGCGCTGCGCACGGATCGCCCCTCTGGTTGACTCCAGCACCTATCGGCTGTCCCTACTCTGGGTTACGTGCAGCGCCTCTACGATTTCCTCCGCAGACACCCGACGGGCGTCGACAGCTTCTGGGCTGTCCTCTTCTTCGGGTTCTCGATGGCCATCGTCGCCCAGATGCACACGGGCACCAGGGCCGCCGTGCTCGCCACCCCCTGTGTGGTGGCGCTGAGCGCGGCCGTCGCGCTGCGCCGCAAGTGGACCGTCCCGGTCTTCTGGCTCACCGTCGCCACCGGGCTCTACCAGCTGGCCATCGGCGCGCAGGCGAACTTCTACGACGTCGCGATGCTCGTCGTGCTCTTCACGGTCGCCGCCTCCGACGTGCCGCGCTGGGTCTCGCGCACGGCCCTCGGCTGGGGGCTGTGCGCCTCCGGGCTGTACTTCCTGCGCGTCGGCGTGGACAAGTCGAACTCCGCCACCGACAACCTGCTCTTCGTCGTCTTCATGATGATCCCGTTCGCCCTCGCCTGGGTGATGGGCGACTCCCTGCGCACCCGCCGGGCCTATTACGCCCAGCTCGTCGAACGCAACCAGCGCCTGGAGCTGGAGCGCGCGGCCCAGGCCAAGGTGGCCGTTGCCGCCGAGCGGGCCCGGATCGCCCGCGAGCTGCACGACGTCGTCGCGCACAACGTCTCGGTGATGGTGGTCCAGGCCGACGGCGCCGCCTACGTGATGGACGCGGCCCCCGAGCAGGCCAAGGAGGCCCTGCAGACCATCTCCGGCACCGGGCGCCTGGCCCTCGCCGAGATGCGCCGGCTGCTCGGCGTGCTGCGCACCGGCGAGCCGCAGGAGTCCGAGGACTACGTGCCGCAGCCCGACGTGGAGCAGATCGAGGTCCTGGTCGAGCAGGTACGGACGGCCGGGCTCGCGGTGGACTTCGAGGTCGAGGGCGCCCCGCGCAAGCTGCCCAGCGGCGTGGAGCTGACGGCGTACCGGATCGTCCAGGAAGCGCTCACGAACACCCGCAAGCACGGCGGCCCCGACGCCAAGGCCAGTGTCCGGCTCGTCTACTTCGACGACGGGCTCGGCCTGCTCGTCGAGGACGACGGCCGGGGCGCGGCCCGCGAGCTGTACACCGACGGCGGCGCGGACGGCGCCGGACACGGGCTGATCGGCATGCGCGAACGCATCGGTATGGTCGGGGGCACCCTCGACGCGGGCCCCCGGCCCGGTGGCGGCTTCCGGATCAGCGCTCTGCTCCCCCTGAAGAAAAGGTGACCATGTCCTTCCCCACCGGCCCCTCCATCCGCGTGATGCTGGTCGACGACCAAGTACTGCTGCGCACCGGTTTCCGGATGGTGCTCGCGGCGCAGCCCGACATGGAGGTCGTCGCCGAGGCCGGCGACGGCCTGGAGGCGCTGGAGGTGCTGCGGGCCACCAAGGTGGACGTGGTGCTGATGGACGTCCGCATGCCCCGCCTCGACGGGGTCGAGGCGACGCGCCGCATCTGCGAGCCCGAGGAACACCCCAAGGTCATCATCCTGACCACCTTCGACCTCGACGAGTACGCCTTCTCGGGCCTGAAGGCGGGCGCGAGCGGGTTCATGCTCAAGGACGTCCCGCCCGGCGAGCTGCTGGCCGCGATCCGCTCGGTGCACAGCGGGGACGCGGTCGTCGCCCCGTCCACGACGCGCCGGCTGCTGGACCGGTTCGCGCCGATGCTCCCCTCGACCTCGGCGGAACCGCGGAACAAGGACGTCGAGCGGCTGACGGAGCGCGAGCGCGAGGTCATGCTGCTGGTCGCCCAGGGCCTGTCGAACGGCGAGATCGCCGCCCGCCTCGTCCTCTCGGAGGCCACGGTCAAGACCCACGTGGGCCGCATCCTGACCAAGCTGGACCTGCGCGACCGGGTGCAGGTCGTGGTCCTGGCGTACGAGACCGGGCTGGTCCGCGCGGGCGGCGGCGGGGCGGCGTAGTTCCGGCTCCCGCAGTCCGGCTCCCGTAGTTCCGGCTCCCGCAGTCCGGCTCCCGTGCGTACGGTCCCGGGCCCGGCCCGCGCCCGTCCGCGCCTCAGGTCATCCAGCGGTCCGGGCGGGCCCCGGCCCGCGAGGTGCGGGAGCGGGCCGCCTGGGCGTGGAGCAGTCCGACGGCCTCCGCCGCACCGCGCAGGCGGGCCGTGACCGTGCCGTTCGCGCCGGTGTCCACATGGACGTCGGCCACGCCGCGGGCCCGCTCCCAGGGTCCCTGGGACAGCCGCACGCTCTGCACCTTGGCGTGCGGCACGATCTCCGTACGCCGGCACAGCCGGCCGCGGCGGGCGGCGAACACGTCCGCGGAGACGGCCAGGCCGTACCCCTTCCACCACACCGGGACCACCCAGCGCGATCCGCTCCGGGGCGAGGGTTCGAAGACGAGGCCGCCCAGGTCGACGCCGGGCAGCACCCGCGCCACCACGGCGTGGGCGGCGGCCCGGGTGGCCACCGGGACCAGGACGTCGTTCTTCGAGCCGGCCACCGCCAGCTCCACCCGGACCCAGCCGCGCCGGCGCCACAGCAGCGGCTCGACGATCCGTACGGTCTGCACGCGCCCCGGCGGCACCGTCTCGTGGGCCCGGTCGAGCAGTCCGTGGTCGAGCCGCAGCCCGTCCGGGGACTCGGCGACCGTCCAGTCGTACTCGGCGAGGAAGCGCCCGGCGGTGCCCTTCCAGACCGCACCGAGCATCGGGAGCAGGGCCACGACGGCCGCCCACGGGCTGGCGCTGAGCCACCACACCAGCAGCGGCCCGGCGAGTCCCGCGAGCAGTCCGGCCCAGGCGGACAGGGTGAGCAGCATCGACACCGCGAGATCGCGCGGCGCCACCCGCAGCAGCGACCGCTCGGGGGCTTCGCCCAGAACGACGGCCTCGGCCGGGGCGAAGCCCGCCGCGCGGGCCAGCAGTTCCGCGCGCAGCGCCACGGCCTCGTCCTCGGCGAGGAAGGCCAGCTCGTCCTTGTCGTCGGTGCCGATGACGTCGATGCGGAGCTTGGCCACACCGGCGATGCGGGCCAGCAGCGGCCGGGTGACGTCGATCGCCTGGATCCGGTCCAGGCGCAGGTGCGCGGTGCGGCGGAAGAGGAGCCCGCCGCGGATGCGCAGTTCGGTGTCGGTGACCGCGTAGTGCGTGAACCACCAGCTGAGGAAGCCGTACACGCCGAAGACGAGGACCAGTGCGGCCAGCGCGAGGATCCGCAGGGCGGTGGACACGTCCGTCACCCACGCGGCGAGGTTCTCGCCCTGCTGGGCGGCGATGCCGATGGTCGCGGCGATCGGCACCCAGGCCCGGCGCAGCGGGGTGAGGAAGTGCAGCCGCCGTTCCTGTGCGGGCCCGGCCGCGGGCGCCCCGGGTCCTTCGGGCCCCGCGTCGGCCGACGGGGTCACAGCCCGGCCGACCTTGCCTCGCCGAGCTCCGTCAGCCGGTCGCGCAGCCGTTCCGCCTCCTTCGGCGCGAGCCCGGGGATCGTGGCGTCGGTCGCCGCCGCGGCCGTGTGGAGCTGCACCGTGGCCAGCCCGAAGCGGCGCTCCAGGGGGCCCGAGGTCACCTCCACCAGCTGCATCCGCCCGTACGGGACCACGGTCTGCTCCCGCCACATCACGCCCCGGCTGATCAGCAGGTCGTCCGCGCGCTCCGCGTACCGCCAGGACCGCCAGTTCCGCCCGAGCAGCACCCATCCCCAGGCCAGCACCGCCAGCCAGAACCCGCCGAACGCCGCCCACCCCGGGCCGACGGCCAGCCCCAGCACGACGGCCGTCACCACCGCGAAGAGGGACATCCACAGCGCCAGCAGGAGCCTGCGCACCCTCAGCAGCCCTCCCTGCAGCCCCACCCACTCGGGCGGACCCGCCTCACCCTCTGTCCCCGTGTCCATCCCCCCACCCTAGGCCGGTACCTCCCCGATCGGACCGGGCTTGCCGCCCCCGCCGGCCGGCGCCCGGGGATCCGCGATCCGGACCGGGCCGCACCCCACCCCCGCCGGCTGAGACAATGCCGCCATGACGGAGACCACGGTCGGCATCGGCGGCGCGGCGGAGAGCACCGACATGGTGCTCAACATCGGCCCCCAGCACCCTTCCACGCACGGCGTGCTGCGCCTGCGCCTCGTCCTGGACGGCGAGCGCATCGTCAGCGCCGAGCCCGTGGTCGGCTACATGCACCGCGGCGCCGAGAAGCTCTTCGAGGCGCGCGACTACCGCCAGATCGTGATGCTCGCGAACCGCCACGACTGGCTGTCCGCGTTCTCCAACGAGCTGGGCGTCGTCATGGCCGTCGAGCGGATGCTCGGCATGGAGGTGCCCGAGCGGGCCGTGTGGATGCGGACCCTGCTCGCCGAGCTGAACCGGGTCCTGAACCACCTGATGTTCCTCGGCTCGTACCCCCTGGAGCTGGGCGGCATCACCCCGATCTTCCACGCGTTCCGCGAGCGCGAGGAGCTCCAGGCCGTCATGGAGGAGATCTCCGGCGGCCGCATGCACTACATGTTCAACCGCGTCGGCGGCCTCAAGGAGGACCTCCCGGCCGGCTGGCTCGGCCGGGCCCGCGAGGCCATCGCCGACGTCCGCACCCGCATGCACGTCTACGACGACCTGGTGCGCGGCAACGAGATCTTCCGCGCCCGCACCCGCGGCGTAGGCGTCCTGTCCGCCGAGGCCGTGCACGCGTACGGGGTGTCCGGCCCGATCGCCCGCGCCTCCGGCGTCGACTTCGACCTGCGCCGCGACGAGCCGTACCTGGCCTACGGCGAGCTCCAGGACGTCCTGAAGGTCGTCACCCGCACCGAGGGCGACTGCCTGGCCCGCTTCGAGGTCCTGCTGGAGCAGACCCACAACGCGCTGGACATCGCGGTCGCCTGCCTGGACCGGATGGCGGAGCTGGCGCCCGGCCCGATCAACCAGCGGCTGCCGAAGGTGCTGAAGGCGCCCGAGGGCGAGACGTACGCGTGGACCGAGAACCCGCTCGGCATCAACGGCTACTACCTGGTGTCCAAGGGCGAGAAGACCCCGTACCGGCTCAAGCTGCGCTCGGCCTCGTACAACAACATCCAGGCGCTGGCGGTCCTGCTGCCCGGGCAGCTGGTCGCGGACATGGTCTCGATCCTCGGCTCGCTGTTCTTCGTCGTCGGTGACATCGACAAGTGACCGGCATGGAGGCCCCGTACGCCGCCTACCTGCGCCGGCTCGGCATCGAGGAGCCCGGCGCGCCCACCGTGGAGGGGCTGTTCGCCCTCCAGCGGGCGCACCTGGAGCGCGTTCCGTACGAGAACGTCGACATCCAGCTCGGCCGGGCCCCCGGCATCGACCCCGGGCTGTCGGCCCGCCGCTTCGCCGCCGGACGCGGAGGCTACTGCTTCCACCTCAACGGGGCCCTCGCGCTGCTCCTCGACCGCCTCGGCTACGAGGTCACCCGCCACGTGGGCGGCGTGTACAAGGAGTCCCGGTCCGAGGACGCCCTGCGGGGCGCGAGCGGGGACCACCTGGCGCTCACCGTCCGCGTGCCGGGCACCGGGACCGCGTTCTACGTGGACGCCGGGCTCGGGGACGGCCCGCACGAGCCGCTGCCGCTGCGCGAAGGCACCTACCGCCAGGGGGCCTTCACCTACTCCCTGGAGCGGCTGCCCGCCGCGGCCTGGCTCTACCGCCACCCGGGCAGCTCCGCCCCGCTGGTGAACTTCCGCGCGGAGCCCGCCGGGACGGCGGGCGCGGCCGGATTCGAGGCGGAGCACGTCCGGCTGTCGACCTCCGCGGACTCCGGGTTCGTACGGACCTTCGCGGCCCTGCGCCGCGACGCGGACGGCGTCGACACCCTGCGGGGGCGGGTGCTGAGCCGGATCGACCCGGTGAAGGGGAACACGGAGCGGGTGCTCGACGGCCCGGAGGAGTTCTACGCCGTGCTGGAGGGCGTCTTCGGCCGCGCGCTCGACGACCTGACCCCGGCGGACCGCGCGGCGCTGTGGGCGCGGGTGAGCCGGGCCCACGAGAGCTGGGCGGCCGGCCGCGGGGCCCACCGCGAAGCCGCCGGCGAGGCCACCCGCGAGGGCTGATCCCGGAGCGGCCGGGCAGCCGGGCAGCCGGGACCGCATGGCCGCACGGGCCGATGTCCGCGGGGCAGGGCAGACTGGGGGAATGTCCCTCTCACCCCGCCGGGCCTGCCCCTCCTGCGGCCGCGACTGCGCCGTCACCGCCGGGCGGATCGCCCGCCACGACCCGCCCTCGGGCCGGGGCCGCGGGGACCTCGTCTCCTGCTCCGGCTCCCGCGCCCGTGTGATCCTCGGGGCCTCGGCGCCCACCCTGGACGGTTTCACCCTGTCCCCGCTGCCGGGCCAACTCCCGCTGTTCTAGAAGCCGGACGGGGGGGCAGCCCCCGTAACCGCCGCAGGGTAGCCGGATGTCGGGGATGTCCGCGGCTCCGTAGTTTCGGGGCATGACGACCCAGCAGAAGCAGAGCACCCGCCAGTGGCTCCGGCGCGGCGCCGCCGCCGTGGCCCTCGCGGCCGTCCTCGGCGGGCTCGCCGCGCCCGTGGCCCTCGCCGCCCCGGCCGGGAGCCCCGCGCCCACCGCGCCCACCGCGCCCACCGCGTCGGCCGGTCCCGCCGCGACCGCGCACGGCGGCCGGGGGCGGCTGATCTCCCTCACGCCGCTGGAGCGGCTCGCCCCCGCGGAGGTCACCGCCCGCCTCACCGGCTTCGGCCTCGACGCCTCCACCGTCCGGTACGGCGTCGCCGCCTACCGGCTCACCTACGCCACCGTCGACCCGCGGGGCCGCCCGACCACCGCCACCGGCCTGTTCGTCCTGCCCCGCGGGGGCCCGTACCGGCTCGACCTGGTCTCCGACACCCACGGCACCGTGGCCACCCGCGACGACGCCCCGTCCGGGGGCGGGGGCGACAACCGGCTCACCCCCTACCTGCACGCCTCCGCCGGCCGCGCCGTCGCCGCCCCCGACTACCTGGGGCTCGGGGGCGGGCCCGGCGCCCATCCGTACATGGACACCCGGTCCTCGGTCACCGCCTCCGTCGACATGCTGGAGGCCGCCCGGACCGCCGCGGACCGGCTGGGACGCCCGGTCACCCGGGACGTGTACGCCACCGGCTTCTCCCAGGGAGCCCAGGTGGCGATGGCCCTGGGCCGCGAACTGTCCCGCCCCGGAAGCGATGTCCGGCTGCGCGCGCTGGCCCCGATCGCCGGGCCGTACGACCTGGAGGGCTCCGAGCTGCCCGGCGTCACCGACGGCCGGGTCGCACCGCGCACCGCCGTCTTCTACCTGACCTACTTCCTCACCGCCCAGAACCGGCTGCACCCGCTCTACGCGGACCCGGCCGAGGTGTTCCGCGCACCTTATGCACAGGCTGTGGAAAGCCTGTTCGACGGGAGCCACCGGTTCGAGGACATCGCGGCCGCGCTCCCCGCATCACCGGAGGAGCTGCTCACCCCGGACTGGTACGAGAACGTCCGCGCCCCGCGCGGGGCCCTGCGCACGGCCCTGAAGGCCAACGACGGTTCCTGCGACTGGAAGCCCGCCGCCCCGGTCCGCCTCTACGCCGGCTCGGCCGACACCGACGTCCCGATCGGCAACACCACCGCCTGCGCGGCCGGTCTGGCCCGCCACGGGGTCCGGGCGAAGGTCGTCGACCAGGGGGCGGACGCCGACCACTTCACCTCGGCGATCCGCTCTGCACCGCAGGCCGTCCGCTGGTTCGACTCGCTGCGTTGAGAGCTCGCCGGGTCAGGAGCTGGCCGCGCGCAGCTGCACCACGTCGATCGGCTCGGTCTCGTCGTGGGCGGTCAGGTCGATGACCTGGCCCACGGCACGCTGCTCGGCGTCGGGGGCCGTGAACTCCGGCTCCGTCCCGCCCTGCACGGACTCCGCCTCGTGGACGGCGAGGGCCTCCGCGCCGACGACGTCGGCGAGGTCCTCGTTCTGCACGGACTCGATGGCCGCGCGGGCCTGCGCCGCGTTCTTCGTACCGAAGAAGTCGAACCCGCCCTCGACGCGCGAGGCCGGCCGGCGCTGAGCGGCGTACGGGGCCACGGCCGCGGCGAGCCTGCGCGCGGGGACGGCGGCCGCCGGGCCCGGG
>NZ_JBSFDF010000068.1:0-35115 GCF_053593795.1 Streptomyces sp. NPDC002104
CAGTGCGGGGTCAGGTCGGGGGAGTACTCGCGCATCCGGCCGAGGGTAGGAGAGCGGGCCGGTTCAGTGGCCCGACACGCCGAAGCGGGCGGCCTCTTCTGTGCGTACCCCCGACCGGATTCGAACCGGCGCTACCGCCTTGAGAGGGCGGCGTGCTAGGCCGCTACACAACGGGGGCTAGCTGTTACTGCGGTACTGCGCTGGGCTACCAGGACTCGAACCTAGAATAAGAGAACCAGAAACTCTCGTGTTGCCAATTACACTATAGCCCAAAGGTCTAGACCAGCTAGACACCGTACCCCCGACCGGATTCGAACCGGCGCTACCGCCTTGAGAGGGCGGCGTGCTAGGCCGCTACACAACGGGGGCCCTAGCGATCCTGCATCAAAACATCCGGGTGCGACCCTGAACATCTCACGGGAAGGATCTGTACCCCCGACCGGATTCGAACCGGCGCTACCGCCTTGAGAGGGCGGCGTGCTAGGCCGCTACACAACGGGGGCAAGCACTGCGTCACTGCTGAACTGCGCTGGGCTACCAGGACTCGAACCTAGAATAAGGGAACCAGAAACCCTCGTGTTGCCAATTACACTATAGCCCACCAAAACTCAAGACCCTGAGGGACTTTCGTTCGGTTAGCGTCTCCGGCCCGGCCTTTCGGCCCGCTCGGGCGGCGCAGAAAGAACATTACCGGATGCCTGACCGTGCTCCAAAACGGGTATCCCCGGCCAGCACCTGCGGGAGCCGGTCGAGTCCGGCGATCCGGTGCACACCCTCCGGCCCGGGGCCGCGCGATCCGTCCCGGTCGAGCCACACCGCCGTCAGCCCGGCGTCACGGGCGCCGCGCGCGTCGATCTCGGGCTGGTCCCCCACGTAGACCACCTCCCCCGGCTCCAGGCCCATCTCGGCGCACGCGGCCAGGAAGGCGCCGGCCTCGGGCTTGCTGACGCCCAGCTCGACGGCGCACACCAGGACCTCGAAACGGTCGCGCAGGCCGAGCCGGCGCAGCTTGGGGTCCTGGTTGACCACGGAGGAGTTGGAGAGCACCCCGTGCCGGTAACCGCCGGCCAGGGCGTCCAGTACGGGCACCACATCGGGGAACAGCTCCCAGGCGGCCGTGTAGTGCGCCACGTAGCGCCCGAACCAGTCGTCGGCCTGCGCGTCGGTCAGCGCGGGCTCCCCGAGGAACTCCCGCACCCGGTCCCGGCGCTGCCCCTGGAAGGTGCCCTGGCCGGCCGCGAACAGCGCCCAGTGCCGGTCGGTGATCCGCCGCCACAGCGCGAGCGCCTCGGCCGGAGCCCCGTACCGCTCCGCGAGCCCCTCGGCGACCAGGTGCGCCGCGAGCCCGGCCCGGTCGGCCCGGGTGTAGTCGAAAAGGGTGTCGTCGATGTCCCAGAGCACCGCACGGATCGCCATGCGGCCGACCCTACGCGGAACGCCCCGGGGGCGGCGGCCGTTCGCCGATGTACTTGCGCGGCGAGGGGGCGGGGGCTGACGCCGCCTCCGCTTCCGCTTCCGCGAGACGGACCCCGCGGCATACGGGCGGAATTCGGGTCCCTCCGGACTCCCAGACGGAATATAGAATTCCGAATATATCCGCTTGACGCTCCGACCCGACGTCCCCCTACACTGCGTCCGCAAGCTTCTGGGTAATTTCCGTTCAACTATGGGGGAAATTCATGCGAGCTCTTCAGCGCACTTTGGCCGTGGCCCTTCCCGTCGCCGCCGCCGTCGCGTTCACCGTCACTCCCGCCCAGGCCGGCGGCGTCGGCATTTACTGCAACGACTGGGATGCGAACTGCGGAACCTTCTACTACAACTCCGGAAGTGACGGCGGGTCGCGCATCACCTTCACCGGCCGTAGCGGCTGGGACGGCGAGATCGCCGACCTCGCGGGCTACAAGTTCCTGGACAATGGCGCAGGAAAGGGCCAGAACGTCAAGAACAACGCCGGCGGCTTTTACAACGGCAGCATGCAGAAGGCCACCGTCTTCTTCCGCAGCGGATTCGTCGGCGCCTGCGACACGGTTCCTTCCGTCAGCCGTGCGTACAAGCTGGTGAACACCTACAACGACAACGCCTCGCTCGGCTTCGGCTCACGCACCGGCGTCAACTGCTACAACTTCTGAGGCGTCCGTCCGACATCCTGCTCAGCGCACTGCATGCAGGCGCCGCGTGCTCTCCCAAGGGGACGCGGCGCCCAGCAGGGAAAGCATGACCATGAGAAGACTGGCGACGTCCACCGCCGTACTCGCCGTGTTCGCCCTCGCCGGGTGCACGGCCTCGGAGTCCCCGCAGCGCACCGCCGGGGCGCCCTCGGCCAACGGCACGGCACGGCCTTCGGTCTCGGCATCCGCTTCCGCCGCGGCGGCGGCGGCCCGGACCTACACGTTCCGGCTGCCCATCGGCGCGTACAGCTTCACCGCCGAGGAATACTCCACGATCGAGGCCGCCGAGCAGGTATTGGCGAAGCGGTGCATGTCCCGCTATTCGCTGGCGTACGAGCCTCCCGCGCCGGAGCGCGCACCCGTGAGCGCCGATCGCCGTTACGGATTGTCCGACGCGTCGGAGGCCCTTTCCTTCGGATACCGCATGCCCCCCGCCCCCGCCGAGACCAAAGGAAAGCAGCTCGGCAAGGACGAAATATTCGTGCTCTACGGCAGGCGCGGCTCCGAAGGCAAGCTGGGGCCACTTGAGTACCGGGGAACGCCCGTCCCGGAAGACGGCTGCCTGGGTCAGTCGATCCAGGATTTCCGAAAAGGCTACGAAGACCCTGAAAGCGTCAACGTCGCACGCGGGATATCGATGCAGAGCTACACGGACTCCCTCGCACTGCCCGAGGTTCAGGCCCTGTTCCGCACATGGTCCGCCTGCATGAAGGAAAAAGGCTACACCTACGCCTCTCCGATGGATCCGCTGGGCGTGAAGGACTTCCAGGACGGTCCCGTACGGCCCGAGGAGAAGGCCACCGCACAAGCCGATATGGCGTGCAAGCAGAAAACGAACCTGCTGGATTCCTGGTTCACCGCTGAGTCGGGAATTCAGACGGCGCTGATCGCCAAGGACACCGGGGCGCTCGGAAAACTGCGCGAACTGCACCAGAAGAAGCTCGCGGCGGCCCGGAGCCTGGTCGCGGAGGGCTGACCCGGCCGGCCTCGCGCCCCCGCCCGGTACGCCGAAAGGCCCGGCCCCCGAAGTGGATCGACGGGGGCCGGGCCTCTGCGCGTACGCGCGGACGTCTTGCTACGCGGCCAGCTTCGCCAGGGTCGCGTCGATGCGGGACAGGGAGCGGTCCTTGCCCAGGATTTCGAGGGACTCGAAGAGCGGGAGGCCGATCGTGCGGCCGGTGACGGCCACGCGGACCGGGGCCTGGGCCTTGCCGAGCTTGAGGCCGTGGGTCTCGCCGGCGGTGAGGACCGCCTGCTTGAGCGACTCCGGGTCGGACCAGTCCGCGGCGGCGAGGTTCTCGCGGGCCGTGGTGAGGAGGGCGGCCGGGTCGCCCTTCATCGCCTTGTCCCACGAGGCCTGGTCCTCGACGGGCTCCTTCAGGAACAGGAAGTCGACGTTGTCCGTGATGTCGGACAGGACCGTGACGCGGGTCTGGGCGTACGGCGCGATGCGCTCCCAGGCGGCGGTGTCGAAGTCCTCGGGCGCCCAGTTGGCGTGCGGGGCCTGCAGCCACGGGGCGCAGCGGTCCGCGAAGACCTTCGGGTCGAGCAGCCGGATGTGGTCGGCGTTGATCGACTCGGCCTTCTTGAGGTCGAAGCGCGCCGGGTTGGCGTTGACGTCCGGGATGTCGAACTTCGCCACCATCTCCTCGATCGAGAAGATGTCCTGGTCCTTGGAGAAGGACCAGCCGAGCAGCGAGAGGTAGTTCAGCAGGCCCTCGGGGAGGAAGCCGCGCTCGCGGTACAGGTTGAGCGAGGCCTCGGGGTCGCGCTTGGAGAGCTTCTTGTTGCCCTCGCCCATCACGTACGGCAGGTGGCCGAAGGCCGGCACGGCCTTGGCGACGCCGAGCTCGATCAGGGCCCCGTAGAGCGCGATCTGGCGGGGGGTGGAGGAGAGCAGGTCCTCGCCGCGCAGGACGTGGGTGATCTCCATCAGCGCGTCGTCGACGGGGTTGACGAGCGTGTAGAGCGGGGCGCCGTTGGCCCGGACGATGCCGAAGTCCGGCACGTTGTCCGGGGTGAAGGTCAGCTCGCCGCGGACCAGGTCCGTGAAGGTGATCGGCTCGTCGGGCATCCGGAAGCGGACGATCGAGGTGCGGCCCTCGGCCTCGTACGCGGCCTTCTGCTCGTCCGAGAGCTCGCGGCAGGTGCCGTCGTAGCCGGAGGGCCTGCCGGCGGCGCGGGCGGCGTCGCGGCGGGCGTCCAGTTCCTCGGTGGTGCAGTAGCAGGGGTACGCGTACCCGCCGTCGAGGAGCTTGCGCGCGACGTCCTTGTAGATGTCCATGCGCTCGGACTGGCGGTACGGGGCGTGCGGGCCGCCGACCTCGGGGCCCTCGTCCCAGGTGAAGCCGAGCCAGCGCAGCGAGTCGAGCAGCTGGCCGTAGGACTCCTCGGAGTCGCGGGCCGCGTCGGTGTCCTCGATGCGGAAGACGAACGTACCGCCGTGGTGGCGGGCGAACGCCCAGTTGAAGAGGGCCGTGCGGACCAGACCCACGTGGGGGTTGCCGGTCGGGGACGGACAGAAACGTACGCGGGGGGTCGCGTTAGCCACGCTTGATCACCTTGTTGGTGAGAGTGCCGATGCCTTCGATGGTGACGGCGACCTCGTCGCCGACGTGCAGGGGGCCGACTCCGGCCGGGGTCCCCGTGAGGATGACGTCGCCCGGGAGCAGCGTCATGGCCTCGGTGATGTGGACGATCAGGTCCTCGATGGAGCGGACCATCTCGCTGGTGCGGCCGAGCTGGCGCTGTTCGCCGTTGACGGTGCACTGGATGGTCAGGTCGCCGGGGTCGAGGTCCGTCTCGATCCAGGGGCCGAGGGGGCAGGAGCTGTCGAAGCCCTTGGCGCGGGCCCACTGCTTCTCGCGCTGCTGCACGTCGCGCGCGGTGACGTCGTTGGCGCAGGTGTAGCCGAGGATGACGTCCTTGACGCGCTCGCGCGGGACCTCGCGGCACATGCGGCCGATGACCACGGCGAGCTCCGCCTCGTGGTGGAGGTCCTGGGAGAAGGAGGGGTACGCGATCGGGTCGCCCGGGCCGACCACCGAGGTGGAGGGCTTGAAGAAGGTGATGGGGACGTCCGGGACCTCGTTGCCGAGCTCCGCCGCGTGCTCCGCGTAGTTGCGGCCGATGGCCACGACCTTGTTGGGGAGCACGGGCGGCAGCAGCCGGACCTTGTTCAGCGGGACCTTCGTGCCCGAGAGCTCGAAGTCCGCGAACGGAATGCCCTTGATGATGTCGAGGACGAGCTCACCCTCGGCGCCGAGGGCAGTGCTGCCCTCGACCGCGCCGAACGCGACATTGCCGTCGATGGAGAACCTGGCGATGCGCACGTGTTGCGTCTGCCCCTCTGTATTTCCGCTGGCTGGAGTCTGCGGACTCCAGGCTAACGCGGTGGGGGCCGACGCATCGCGCGGCTTGTCGGCGGGACTACGGCGCGGTGACGGCGGCCGGGGCGTCCATGAGGATGGTGCGGCGCGGGTTCGCGGTCTGGGCCGGCAGCTCGACGGTGTGCTCCGGGACCGGCACGGCCTGCAGCTCCTCGGCGTCCTTCAGGTGCGCGAGGGTGGTGCGGCGCGGGTTGGCTATGTTGCGGAACATCATCGTCGTCTTCATCGGAGTGCGAAGCCCTCGGCTCACTAGGTCGGATGGTGGCGGCGGGCGCCGCCGGGATGCCTTCGGAGTGCCGCTTGTCGCTCACGGCAAGCCTGTAAAGCTCAAGGCTAAACATCTGAATCCCCCGCCGAACCGGGAAGTAATGGCCATGGCTATGTGAGTTTGCTCACCAGCGACCAGGCATTACGGGCATAACGGTCAGTCAATTCCGCCCCACAAAGCGGACATTGCGCCACTGAATGCGCCATTCCGCTGCCGATCATCGCGACTGGGACAGCTTGCCGGACGCGAGGTTTGGGCGGCGTAAGTCCGATTCCATACGAATTGGCCTCCACGACGGGTAGCGCATGCGTCACCGGACGTGACCGACTGTCCGGGCCGGGACGCGCACCTTGTTGGAGATCCGCCTCTGTGCTGGAATTCGCGGGACCGCCGCGGGAATCAGCCGGCGCGCAGGTGGCGCGAGACAGCGCCGAGCGCGGCGGCAACGGAGAGGGAGACGCGCCGGTCACCGACGACCACCATGGGGCGCATTGCCCCACGACTCGACACCGTCCCACCGGTCGCCCGGCGGGACGCCTGGTCCAGAGGTTGCGACGCTAGTGCAGGGACGATTCAAGAGGGATGACAAGGGGTCTCCCCAGGCCCGTCAGGGCCGTGGGGAAGCCGCGCCGGAGCAGGACCCGCGCGGCGGGACCGACCGTGGCTCCTCGCCCCAGCACGCCCAGAACCGCGGGCCGGCTGTCGAGAGCGGGGGCCCCGACGGCTCCGCCGCGGCGAAGCCCAAGGGCCGCGCCAAGCCGAAGGGCGGCTCCAAGGCCGACGACGAGTCGGGCAGCCGCGACGTCGCGATACCCCAGACCCCGCGTGGGTCCGGTTCCCGTCTGGCCATGCAGAACTGGCGCATCAGCACGCGACTGGTGTCGCTGCTGACGCTGCCGGTCGTCGCCGCCACCACCCTCGGTGGCTTCCGCATCAACGACTCGCTCAACGACATCGCGCAGCTGGAGCACATGCAGCTGCTGACGACGATGACCCGGCAGGCCACCAACCTGGCCGCCATGCTCCAGGCCGAGCGTGACAACTCCGCCGGTCCGCTGTCCGTCGACAAGTCGGGTCAGACCAGCACCCTCGTGCAGGGCGTCCGCGACTCGACCGACTCCGCCGTCCGGTCCTTCGCCGCCGCGACCGACAAGGTCGACGTCGCCGAGGGCAACGACGAGACGCTCCGGTCGATCCGCAACAACATCCTGCAGATCGCGCACGGGCTCAACAACCTCGAAGAGATCCGCAAGAACGCGTACCAGAACGGCGCCCAGCAGACCGTCACCGAGTACAACGCGCTGGTCGTCTCGCTGCTCTCGCTCTCGCAGGACATGGCCCAGGCCACCTCGAACCCCGAGATGATCAAGCGCACCCGTGCGCTGGCCGCGTTCTCCTCCGCCAAGGAGTACGCCTCCATCCAGCGCGCGGTCATCGCCGCCGCGCTCCCCGCCGACACCTCGAAGCCCGGCAACATCAGCGAGAACGACCGGCTCTACGCCCGCTCCGCGCAGAACAGCGAGGAGCAGGCGCAGAAGACCTTCGAACTCGCCTACCAGGGCAAGCCCGAGGAGCTCCTCGCCTCGCTCGGCGACGGCAACCAGGAGATCGGTACCGCCGACGGCTACGCGCGCCGCGTCCTCGGCAACCAGGGCCAGTTCGCCAAGGAGCAGAAGCGGTCCTGGATGGACTGGTACGACGCGGACGACGTCAAGCTCCAGGCCATGAGGACCATCGAGATCACCCTGCTCGAGGACATGGAGCAGAAGGCCCGCGAGCTCAAGAACGAGTCGCAGCGCGACGCCCTCATCAACGGTGCGCTGATCCTCCTCGTCCTCGGTGTCTCCCTCGTCGGCGCCTTCGTCATGGCCCGCTCGATGATCCGCTCGCTGCGCCGCCTCCAGGACACCGCGACCCGCGTCGCCCAGGACCGGCTGCCCGAGCTCGTCAAGCAGCTGTCCGAGTCCGACCCGCAGGACGTGGACACGACGGTGGAGTCCGTCGGTCTGCACACCCGCGACGAGATCGGCCAGGTGGCCGCGGCCTTCGACGACGTGCACCGCGAGGCCGTCCGCCTCGCCGCCGAGCAGGCCCTCCTGCGAGGCAACGTCAACGCGATGTTCACCAACCTCTCGCGCCGTTCGCAGGGCCTCATCCAGCGCCAGCTCTCGCTCATCTCCGAGCTGGAGTCGCGCGAGGCCGACCCGGACCAGCTGTCCTCGCTCTTCAAGCTCGACCACCTCGCGACCCGCATGCGCCGTAACGGCGAAAACCTCCTCGTCCTCGCGGGCGAGGAGCCGGGCCGCCGGTGGACCCGCCCCGTCCCGCTCGTCGACGTGCTCCGTGCCGCGGCGTCCGAGGTGGAGCAGTACGAGCGCATCGAACTCTCGTCGGTGCCCGGCACCGACGTGGCCGGCCGCGTCGTCAACGACCTCGTGCACCTGCTCGCCGAGCTGCTGGAGAACGCCACCTCGTTCTCCTCCCCGCAGACCAAGGTCAAGGTCACCGGTCACGCGCTGCCCGACGGCCGCGTGCTCGTCGAGATCCACGACACCGGCATCGGCCTCTCCCCCGAGGACCTCGCCGCGATCAACGAGCGGCTCGCGTCGCCGCCCACCGTGGACGTCTCCGTCTCCCGCCGCATGGGTCTGTTCGTGGTCGGCCGCCTGTCCCTGCGACACGGCATCCGCATCCAGCTGCGCCCCTCCGACTCGGGCGGTACGACGGCCCTCGTCATGCTGCCGGTGGACGTCGCCCAGGGCGGCAAGAAGCCCGCTCCGATGCCCGGCCAGGGCGGACCCGGCGGCCAGGGTGCCTCCGGCGCCCCCGGCCAGGGCGGTCCCGGCGGGCAGCCGCAGGGCTCGATCCCGGCTCCCGGCGGGCGTCCCCCCGTGGGCGCCGGTCCGCAGCGCGGCCAGGTGTCCGCCGGTAACCAGCGCGCGGCCCTGCCGGGCCGCGACGGCGGCCCCGGCGGTCAGCCCCAGGGTTCCGGCCCGCAGGGCGGACGGCCCGCGCCGCAGCAGGGCCCCGGCGGCCAGACCCAGAGCGCCTTCGGTGCGGGTGCTCCGCTGCCCGGCCGCGGCCCGCTCCCGGGTCCCGGCGGCCCGGGCGGCTTCGGCGGTCCGCAGGCCCGTCCTCCGGTCGGCGTCCCCACGGCGTCCGGTCCCGGCGGCTTCCCGCAGGGCAACGGCTTCGAGCGGCCGCAGCAGGGCCAGTCGGGGCAGCAGCCCCAGCAGGCTCCGCAGCAGCAGGGGCAGCAGGGCCTGCCGGGCCGGCCGCAGCCGGGCGGTCCCGCCGCCCGCGGCCCCCGGCCGCAGCTTCCGCCGCGCGGTGGCGCGCCCCGTCCGGAGCTCCCGGGCGCGGGCGGTGGACCCGCCGCGGCGCCCCAGACCACCACGTGGGGCTCGGGCCAGCGCGGTCACGACGTTCCGCGCGGCCACGACGAGCTGTCGGGCCCCGGTTCCACGTCCGAGTTCCCGCGCCCCGACTTCAACGCCCCGGCCCCGCAGGCCGGCCCCGCCGGCGGCCAGGACAGCGGCGCCACGGGCCAGTTCGCCCGTCCGGAGTTCGGTGACCCGTCCTCCACGGGGCAGTTCGCCCGCCCGGAGTTCGGCGACCCCGCCTCCACGGGGCAGTTCGCCCGTCCTGAGTTCGGCGACCCGGCCTCCACCGGCCAGTTCGCCCGCCAGGACTTCCAGCCCCAGCGGCCCGGCGGCCCGGGTGTCGGCGGCTTCGCCCAGCCCGGCCAGGCTCCGCAGCCCCAGAGCGACTACACCCCCGTACCGCCGCCGCGCGCGGAGGCTCCGCAGCTGCCGCAGGCGCCCCGTCCGGAGGCGCTGCCCCCGGCGGGTCCGAACGGTGGGGGCCGCAGCCCGATCTTCGACACGCTGGAGTCGAACTGGTTCCGCGAGGAGGGCGCTCAGCCCCCCGCGCAGGTACCGGCGGTGCCCCAGCAGGCGCAGCAGTCCGCTCCGGCGGCTCCCGGCGCCCCGCAGCGCGCGCAGCAGCACCAGCTGCCGCAGCGCGGCCAGGAGCAGGCTCCGGCCGAGCCCGCGCAGACGGCCACCACGGCCACCGGCGCGGTACCGACCGTGAGCTGGCGCTCCTCGCCGAACGACGAGCTGATGCGGCAGGCCGAGCGCGTGCGCCAGCCCGCCGCCGGCGGCATCACGACGTCGGGTCTGCCCCGCCGGGTCCCGCGGGCGAACCTCGTGGCCGGCACCGCGCAGCAGCAGGCCGAAGCACAGGCCGGCCCCCAGGTTTCGCGGTCTCCGGACGATGTCCGCGGCCGTCTCACCAACCTCCGACGCGGTATCCAGCAGGGACGGCAGGCCGGCACCACCGGCCCCGCCACCGGCCAGTACCACATCGACCCCACTTACCAGCAGGAGCGATAGTTGAGTTCGATGAGCCAGGCGGCACAGAACCTGAACTGGTTGATCACCAACTTCGTGGACAACACCCCCGGGGTGTCCCACACCGTGGTGGTCTCCGCCGACGGCCTCCTTCTGGCCATGTCCGAGGGCTTCCCCCGTGACCGGGCCGACCAGCTCGCCGCGGTGGCCTCCGGGCTGACCTCCCTCACCGCGGGCGCGTCCCGCATCTTCGAGGGCGGCGCCGTCAACCAGACGGTGGTGGAGATGGACCGCGGATTCCTCTTCCTGATGTCGGTCTCCGACGGATCCTCGCTGGCCGTACTGGCGCACCCCGAGTGCGACATCGGCCTCGTGGGATACGAGATGGCCCTCCTCGTGGACCGCGCCGGCAGCGTCCTCACCCCGGACCTGCGCGCGGAACTGCAGGGAAGCCTGCTCATCTGACTGCCGCTCTCCCGGCCGGACGGTACTGCCGGCCGGGGGACCGGGGCCGCGGCCCCGGAACCCAGTACCGCCATCAGGCCGTCATACCGTCCCCCCACCGGCCGCCCCGTCAGACGGCACGCTGACCATTGCTGTCCAGCCCGGAGGATCAATGACCCCGCCCCCCGCCTATTCCGATCAGTACGGAGACTCGTACTCGGAAGGCGACCAGCCGCTGGTGCGTCCGTACGCGATGACCGGTGGCCGGACCCGACCGCGCTACCAGCTCGCCATCGAGGCACTGGTCAGCACCACGGCCGATCCGATGCACCTGTCCGGGCTGCTCCCGGAGCACCAGCGCATCTGCACCCTCTGCCGTGAGGTCAAGTCGGTCGCGGAGGTCTCCGCACTGCTCAACATGCCGCTCGGCGTCGCACGGATCCTCGTCGCCGACCTGGCGGAGGCCGGCATGGTGGCCATCCACCAGCCGGGCAATGGAGAGGCCGGCGGCACGCCGGATGTAACGCTGCTCGAAAGGGTGCTCAGTGGACTTCGCAAGCTCTAACGGCGGAGCGGCTCCTCGCTCCACCACCTCCGCGAAGATCGTGGTGGCGGGTGGCTTCGGCGTGGGCAAGACCACGTTCGTCGGCGCCGTCTCCGAGATCAACCCGCTGCGCACCGAGGCCGTGATGACGTCCGCGAGCGCGGGCATCGACGACCTGACCCACACCGGGGACAAGACGACCACCACGGTCGCCATGGACTTCGGCCGCATCACCCTCGACCAGGACCTGATCCTGTACCTCTTCGGTACCCCGGGACAGGACCGCTTCTGGTTCATGTGGGACGACCTGGTGCGCGGCGCGATCGGGGCGATCGTCCTGGTCGACACGCGGCGCCTGGCCGACTGCTTCCCGGCCGTCGACTACTTCGAGAACAGCGGTCTGCCGTTCGTCGTGGCGCTCAACGGTTTCGAGGGGCACCAGCCCTACACCCCGGAGGAAGTCCGCGAGGCCCTGCAGATCGGCCCGGACGCCCCCATCATCACCACCGACGCCCGCCACCGCGCGGACGCCAAGAGCGCGCTCATCACGCTCGTCGAGCACGCCCTGATGGCGCGGCTCAAGTAGCGGCTCACGTAGCGGCTCACGCAGGAGCTCGCGCGGGGGCTCGCTCGGCGGCCCGCGCGGGGGCGCCGCGCAACGAGGGCTTCCATGGCTGGTTTTGGGGGGCGGGCTGTGTCATGCGACACGGCCCGCCCCCTTCGTTCATAACGTTTCGACAGAGAATTGGCGGGAGTTGGCGACACGGTGCGTTCGCGCGGTGTCGCTGTGCTGATAACCGGCCCCGTTTTTGCCGCGGGACGCTCTTTATGTCCGATTTATGTGGGGCATAAGGCTCTAGGAACGGCCGATTTCAACTGTTTGGAACACGGCCGTTAACCGTGCTGGAATTCAACGAACTAGCTAGTAGCACCGCCGAGAGGTTGTTGGTCGAGTGAGGCGAAGCAACTTGAGCCCCGCGGATGAACCCGCGCGCGGCAACTTCACCCCGCCGCCTCGCGCGGCGACGTCTTCCCTTGACGTACCCGTGGAGCCATCCGCGAGCGCGGGCAGCACCAGCAGGTTCTCGCCCCGCAACTGGCGTGTGCCGACCCGTCTGAACGCCATCCTGCTCGTGCCGGTCCTCGTCGGACTGGTCATGGGCGGTTTCCAGGTGAAGGGCTCCATCGACACCTGGAACGAGGCCAAGGACGCCGAGAAGACCGCGGTCATCGTCCAGGCCGCCGCCGAGTACGGCCAGGCGCTGCTGAACGAGCGCGACCTGACGGCCGATCCCCTGCTCAGGGGGCAGCGCGAGTCCGAGCCCGTCCTGAAGGCCTACGCCGCCACCGACGCCGCGAAGGCGAAGTTCACCGAAGCCGCGAAGGACCTGCCCGAGGGCCAGGGTCTGGAACGCCGCCTGGAGCTCTTCCGACAGGAGGAGCCGAAGCTGGAGCAGGTCCGCAAGACGGCCTACGCGGCGCCCGAGACGGCGAAGAAGGCCCTCCCCAGGGCCCTGGGCCCGATCCCGACCGAAGAGGGGTACGTGCTGGTCCAGCACTACCTCATGCAGTTCTCCAACGAGCTGGGCCTCGGCACCGGCAACGTGACCTCGTACGGCCGCATGGTCTACGCGCTCGAACTGTCGAAGGCCGCGAACTCGCTGCAGCGCTCGGTGGGCACCCACCTGCTGGTCCGGCCGAACGCCAACGAGGACATCCGCAAGGCCCAGCTCGTCGCCTTCTCCTCGTACGCCTACCTCGAAGAGATCGCCATCGGCGAGTACGTCGCCGCCGGCACCGACGAGGACGTCGCGCGACTGCGCGAGATCATGGGCAAGAAGTCCGAGGAGGGCGCCCAGAAGCTCGCCGCCGCCAAGCAGGCGGCCGAGCAGGCGGGCACCGTCTTCCACGCCCCGCCGGTGGTCAACAACTCCGCGCTCACCGGTATGACCGAGGCGATAGCCAGCGGCGAGAAGCCCTCCAAGCTCGCGCAGGACGGCACCACCCCGGCAGCGTGGCAGGCCGCCGCCACCGCCAAGTTCGACGGCTACGCCGAGCTGGAGAAGGAACTCCTCGCCAAGGCCCTCAAGGACTCCGTCGCGGTCTCCGACGAGGCCCGCAACGACGCCATCCTGACCGGCGCCATCGTGGTCGTGGCCCTGCTCGCCGCCTTCATCCTGGCCGGCATGATGGCCCGCCAGATGGGCAAGGCCATGCGCCGTCTGCGCAGCGCCGCCTTCGACATCGCCGAGCAGCGCCTGCCGATGCTCGTCGACCAGCTCTCGCGCACCGACCCGGGCAAGGTCGACACCCGGGTCGTGCCGATCCCGATCGACTCCCAGGACGAGATCGGCGAGGTCGCCCGCGCCTTCGACCAGGTCCACCGGGAGGCCGTCCGGCTCGCCGCCGAGCAGGCCCTCCTCCGGGGCAACGTCAACGCGATCTTCACGAACCTCTCCATGCGCAACCAGTCGCTGATCGAGGGCCAGCTGACCCTGATCACCGAGCTGGAGAACAACGAGGCCGACCCGGACCAGCTGGAGAACCTGTTCCGCCTGGACCACCTGGCCACCCGCATGCGCCGCAACGGCGAGAACCTCCTCATCCTCGCGGGCGAGGAGCCGGGCCGCCGCTGGGACCAGCCGGTCCCCCTCGTCGACGTCCTGCGCGCCGCCTCCTCCGAGGTGGAACAGTACGAGCGCGTCGAGCTGTCGGGCGTCTCCGAGGCCGAGATCCACGGCCAGGCCGTGACCGACCTCGTGCACCTGCTCGCCGAGCTGCTGGAGAACGCCACCACCTTCTCCTCCCCGCAGACCAAGGTCCGGGTCAACGCGACGCGTCTGCCCGACGGCCGCGTGATGGTCGAGATCCACGACAAGGGAATCGGCCTCACGGCCGAGGACTTCGCGGACATCAACCACAAGCTGGCCAACCCGCCGACCGTGGACGCCGCGATCTCGCAGCGCATGGGTCTGTTCGTGGTCGGCCGGCTGGCCGACCGGCACGGCATCCGCGTCCAGCTGCGCCCCTCGGGCGAGGCGGCCGGCACCACCTCGCTGGTCATGCTCCCCGACGCCATCACCCACGGTGGCGGTGGCGAGGAGATCCCGGCGGACGACTTCACGGTCTCCCAGATGATCCCGCGCCAGCACGCCCAGCAGCCGGCCGCGCTGCGCACGGCCGCCGAGCTCGGCTTCGACGACTCGCGCTACGAGGTCCACCGGGCCGACCAGCCGGGCTACGACCAGCCTGCCGAGCCCACCGCCGACCCCGTCGGCCGGTCCCTGGGCCGTGAGGAGCGCCGGGCCGCGCTGGAGGCGCAGGTCGGCTACCCGCAGGAGCAGGCGCAGCTCCAGTCGGCGCCGCAGTCGCCGTCGCAGTCCCCGTACGACGAGCCCGCGGCGGATTATCCGGAACCGCAGCCGGAGCACGCGTACCAGCCGTACCAGGGTTACGAGCAGCAGCCCGCGCAGGGCTACGACCTCGGTTACGAATCCGCTCAGGCCGGGCAGGGATACGACGCGTACACCCAGCAGGAGTACGCGTATCCGGAACCCGGGTACACGGATCAGCGACAGGAAACCCCTGCCTACGACGGCGGGTACGATTCCCTCTCCAGCGCTGCGGACTGGCCCCAGCAGAACACCTACTCGGGCTCCTACCAGCAGGATTACGGGACCGAATCGGAATCACCGGCCGCTCCCGAACCGGCCGCGGAGCGCGTAGGCTTCGACCGTCCGGGCGCCACTGCCGACACCGGCCACCAGGTGACCGGGGCGGGGCTGCCGCGACGCGGCAGCCAGCCGCAGCAGCGGTCGGGACAGCAGGAAACGGAGTCCTCCGGATCCCTCTTCGAGCAGCGGCCGCAGCGTCAGCAGCAGCCCGCGGCACCGGAGGAGGCCACCGGGGAATCGGAAGGCCCTGCGGACTGGCGCTCGAACAACGACGAGCGCTGGCAGCAGGCCGCCAAGCTCCGTGAGCCGAAGGCCGGCGGGGTCACCCCCTCCGGTCTCCCCCGGCGGGTGCCCAAGGCCAACCTGGTCGAGGGCGCTGCGGAGACGACGCCGCAGGGAGGCCCCGAGGTCTCCCGGGCCCCGGAGGACATCCGTGGCAGGTTGAGCAACCTGCGACGCGGTGTCCAGCAGGGCCGCAACGCGGGATCCGAGCAGTCAAGTAACAGCTATGACCAGGAGCGTTAGTGTGAGCGCGATGAGCCAGGCGGCGCAGAACCTGAACTGGTTGATCACCAACTTCGTGGACAACACCCCAGGGGTGTCCCACACGGTGGTGGTCTCCGCCGACGGCCTCCTTCTGGCCATGTCCGAGGGCTTCCCCCGCGACCGGGCCGACCAGCTCGCCGCGGTGGCCTCCGGGCTGACCTCCCTCACCGCGGGTGCCTCGCGCATCTTCGAGGGCGGCGCCGTCAACCAGACGGTGGTGGAGATGGACCGCGGGTTCCTCTTCCTGATGTCGGTGTCCGACGGATCCTCGCTCGCGGTGCTCGCGCACCCCGAGTGCGACATCGGCCTCGTGGGGTACGAGATGGCCCTCCTCGTGGACCGCGCAGGCAGTGTCCTCACTCCGGACCTGCGCGCGGAACTGCAGGGCGGACTTCTCAACTAGCAGACAGGCAGTGCGTTTCGCGTCACTGCACCATAGGGTGCGGTGGCGCGGTTCCACAGGGAGTACTGCGCACTTGGAGTCGGAGGAGGAAACGTGACAACACCCGGAGGACATCCCTATGGCGGCGCGCAGCAGCCGCAGGGTGGGCACGACCAGAACCGCTTCAACTTCCCTTCCACTCCCAGCAACCGGCCCGCGCCGGAGCACGACCCCGCCTCCGGGCAGCCGTACCAGCGGCAGCCCTACCAGCAGCCGCAGCAGCAGCCGTACGGCCGTCCGCAGCAGCAGCCCGGGCAGTCCTACCGGCCCTCGCAGCAGCCTCCGCGCGGCGGGCGCCCGCCGGCTCCCCAGGCGCACAACCCGCTGGTGCGTCCGTACGCGATGACCGGTGGCCGGACCCGTCCGCGCTACCAGCTCGCCATCGAGGCACTGGTCAGCACGACGGCCGATCCCGCGCGTCTGCAAGGGCAGTTGCCCGAGCACCAGCGCATCTGCCTCCTGTGCCAGGAGATCAAATCCGTCGCGGAGATCTCGGCACTTCTTTCCATTCCTCTTGGCGTGGCCCGGATCCTCGTCGCCGACCTGGCGGAGGCCGGCCTCGTCGCCATCCACCAGCCCGGCGGCGACGAGTCCGCGGGTGGCCAGCCAGACGTGACACTGCTCGAAAGGGTGCTCAGTGGACTTCGCAAGCTCTAACGGCGGAGCGGCTCCTCGCTCCACCACCTCCGCGAAGATCGTGGTGGCGGGTGGCTTCGGCGTGGGCAAGACCACGTTCGTCGGCGCCGTCTCCGAGATCAACCCCCTGCGCACCGAGGCCGTCATGACGAGTGCCTCCGCCGGCATCGACGACCTGACCCACACCGGGGACAAGACGACCACCACGGTCGCCATGGACTTCGGCCGCATCACCCTCGACCAGGACCTGATCCTGTACCTCTTCGGTACCCCCGGTCAGGACCGCTTCTGGTTCATGTGGGACGACCTGGTGCGCGGCGCGATCGGCGCCGTCGTCCTCGTCGACACCCGCCGTCTCGCCGACTGCTTCCCCGCCGTCGACTACTTCGAGAACAGCGGCCTGCCCTTCGTCATCGCCCTCAACGGCTTCGACGGGCACCAGCCCTACACCCCGGAGGAAGTCCGCGAGGCCCTGCAGATCGGCCCGGACGCCCCCATCATCACCACCGACGCCCGCCACCGCGCGGACGCCAAGAGCGCGCTCATCACCCTGGTCGAGCACGCCCTCATGGCCCGCCTGCGGTAGCCGTCCCGGTCGTACGCGAGAAAGCCCCCCGCACTCCGAGGAGTGCGGGGGGCTTTCTCGCGTGGTGCCGCGGGGCTTCGGGTACTAGCCCTGCCAGCTGCGCGGGCCGCGGAAGCCGGGGGTGCGCTCCAGGCGGCGCCAGCCGGCCTGGGAGCCGGCGGAGGCGGCCGGGGCGTACTCGGGGGTGGCGGCGGCGCGGGCGAGCAGGATCGCGGTGATCGCGGCCAGCTCCTCGGGCTCGGCGTTGCCCTTCTCGACCTTCAGCAGGGTTGCGGTGGCGTTGCTCATCGGTGGCAGTTCTCCTTCGACGTCTACTGGGGCGGGTTGCCGTGCTTGCGCGACGGCAGGTCCGCGTGCTTGTTGCGGAGCATCGCGAGGGCGGCGACGAGGACTTCGCGGGTTTCCGCGGGGTCGATCACGTCGTCCACGAGGCCTCGCTCGGCCGCGTAGTAAGGGTGCATCAGCTCGGCCTTGTACTCCTTGACCATGCGCGCACGCATGGCCTCGGGGTCTTCGGCGTCCGCGATCTGCTTGCGGAAGATGACGTTGGCGGCGCCCTCGGCGCCCATCACGGCGATCTCGTTGGTCGGCCAGGCGTAGGTGAGGTCGGCGCCGATGGACTGCGAGTCCATGACGATGTACGCACCGCCGTAGGCCTTGCGCAGGATCAGCGAGATCCGCGGCACGGTCGCGTTGCAGTACGCGTACAGCAGCTTCGCGCCGTGGCGGATGATGCCGCCGTGCTCCTGGTCGACGCCCGGCAGGAAGCCGGGGACGTCCAGCAGGGTGATGATCGGGATGTTGAAGGCGTCGCAGAGCTGGACGAAGCGCGCCGCCTTCTCGGAGGCGTGGATGTCCAGGACGCCGGCGAGGTGGCCGGGCTGGTTGGCGACGATGCCGACGACCTGGCCGTCCATCCGCGCCAGGGCGCAGATGATGTTGCGGGCCCAGCGCTCGTGGATCTCCAGGACGTCGCCCTCGTCGACGAGCTCCTCGATGACCTTGAGCATGTCGTACGGGCGGTTGCCGTCGGCGGGCACGAGGTCGAGCAGGACCTCGGAGCGGCGGTCGGCCGGGTCGCTGGTCTCGTGGACCGGCGGGTTCTCGCGGTTGTTGGAGGGCAGCATCGTGATGAGGTAGCGGACCTCGGAGATGCAGGTCTCCTCGTCGTCGTACGCGAAGTGCGCCACGCCCGAGGTCTCGGCGTGCACGTCCGCGCCGCCGAGGCCGTTCTGGGTGATCTCCTCGCCGGTCACCGCGCGGACCACGTCCGGGCCGGTGATGAACATCTGCGAGGTCTCCCGGACCATGAACACGAAGTCCGTGAGGGCCGGGGAGTAGGCCGCGCCGCCCGCACAGGGGCCCAGCATCACCGAGATCTGCGGGATGACGCCCGAGGCCTTGGTGTTGCGCTGGAAGATGCCGCCGTAGCCGGCGAGCGCGGAGACGCCCTCCTGGATGCGGGCGCCGGCGCCGTCGTTGAGGGAGACCAGCGGGGCACCGGCCGCGATGGCCATGTCCATGATCTTGTGGATCTTCGTGGCGTGGGCCTCGCCCAGGGCGCCGCCGAAGATGCGGAAGTCGTGCGCGTAGACGAAGACCGTGCGGCCCTCGACCGTGCCCCAGCCGGTGATGACACCGTCGGTGTAGGGCTTCTTGGCCTCCAGGCCGAACCCGGTCGCCCGGTGGCGGCGCAGCTGCTCGACCTCCTTGAAGGAACCCTCGTCGAGCAGCAACGCGATCCGCTCACGGGCGGTGAGCTTGCCCTTGGCGTGCTGCGCTTCGGTCGCCCGGTCACTCGGGCCGCGCCGCGCCTGCTCGCGCAGGTCGTGCAGCTCGGCCACGCGCCCGCGGGCGTCCGTCGGCTCGCTCGGAATCTGGTCCACAACGGTCATGTAATGACCTTACGAAGCCGGACCGTAAAAACCCTCCGTCGAATCCACACAGTGTCGGGTGTCTTCCGCTGTCCGGGCCGGACAGAACCACTGCGGGAGCAGCCCGTCCCACCAGGCAGGACGTTGGTCCTTTGTGGGGTTTCCACAAACCACTCCCCCAAGTGGCCGCCAAGGCGTCACCAAGATGCCGTCAAGTCATCCAAGCCGCCCACAAGAGTGCGGGAGGTTGAAATTTGAACGGAATGGGTCTAGCGTCGTTCTTGTTGAAAGTTCAACGAAGCAAGAACCCCGAACCCCCGAGTGCCGGACACCGAGCGGCACCCCCCCCTTAGGAGTAGCCATGGGTCTCTTCACCCGCCGCGCCCAGGACACCGCCCCGACCGCCGTCGCCACCCTCGACGTGGACCCGGCCCTGGCCGCGCTCACCGGCGACTACGTCATCGACGCCTCCCACAGCAGCATCGGATTCACCGTCCGCCACGCGATGGTCACCAACGTGCGCGGCACCTTCGCCGAGCACGAGGGCTCCCTGCACCTGGACGGCACCGACCCGTCCCGCTCCACGGCCTCCATCGACGTGAAGATCGCCTCCGTCGACACCGGCATCGGCGACCGCGACGGCCACCTGCGCTCCGGGGACTTCTTCGACGCCGAGACCTTCCCGCTGATGACCTTCCGCTCCACCGAGGCGCAGCAGCTCGGCGGCGACAAGTACCGCATCACCGGTGAGCTGACCATCAAGGACGTCACGCGCCCGCTCTCCATCGACCTGGAGTTCGGCGGCGCGGCCACCGACGTCTACGGCAACGAGCGCGTCGGATTCGAGGGCTCCGCCGAGATCCTGCGCTCCGACTGGGGCCTGACCTGGAACGCGGCCCTGGAGACCGGTGGCGTGATGGTCAGCGACAAGGTGAAGCTGACCTTCGACATCTCGGCGATCAAGCAGGCGTGAGCCCGGTTCCACCCGGCGGGCCCGGGGGCGGCTAGAAGTCGCCCCCGCCGAACCCTCCGCCGTCGAAGCCCCCTCCTCCGCCGAAGTCCCCGCCGCCGAAGCCTCCGCCGCCGAAGTCGGACGGGTTGAAGTCGGCCCCGGAGACGTCGCCCCCGTCGAAGCCGCCGCCCCCCGCGTCGAAGCCGTTGCCGCCGCCGAAGTCCGAGGCGTAGGCCGGACTGGACATCATCGAACCGAGCATCGTGCCCATGAGCAGGCCGGGCAGCATGCCGCCGCCGAAGTAGCCGCCGGCCCAGGGACCGTACGCCGGGCCGGCGTCGTAGTAGGGGCGCGGACCGTGTTCGGTCTCGACGGTGCGGACCGCCGGGTCCTGGCCGTCGCGCAGCCGTACGGCGTCCGCCGCGCAGACCGGGACCGTACGGGCGGCCCCGCCCGCCGGGGCCCAGGCCGCGTCCTCCGTGCTCGGGCCGTGGCGCGGGTCGAAGAAGCAGGGCGCCCGGCGCTCGGGCAGCGGCAGGCCCTGACGGCGCGCGTCGAGGCGGGCCAGGGCGTACCGGCCGTCCTCCAGCGCCTGGGTGACTCCCTTGACCTCCTCCGGGTACCGCACCGAGGCCATGATCTGCTTGGCCTTCTCGTAGGAGTCGAGGCCCTGCTCGTAGTCGGCGCGCATGGCGTCGTCGGCGCCGGGCTCACCGGGGTGGAAGTCCAGGCGCTCCAGCTCCTCGCCGAAGGCCGTGATGTCCTCGTCGACGACCACGCTCAGCCGTGCGACGGACTCGCGCCGGAGCTCTTCCTTCTTCTTGCGGTTGCGCTTGACCAGTGCGTACGCCCCGCCACCGCCGACGGCCACCACCACGCCGAGCCCGATCAGGGCGCCCACCGGGGCCCCGTCGTCGGCCGCGGCGCCGCCCCAGGAGGCGGGGGCCTTGCCCTTGGCCTGGGCGAGGGCCTGGTCCACGAAGTTGTTGATCTCGGTGTTCGCGTCGGCGGGTCCGCCCGCCTTGACGGCGTCGACCAGGTTGCGTACGGCGTTGTTCGGCATGACGGCCCGGTCGGCGCCGGCATTGAAACCGTCCCCGAGCCGGATCGCGTAGAGCCCGGTGATCCCGGTCTCGGTACGGACCGTCTTCAGCACGCTGGCGGCCGGGTACTCGGCGGTGGCCGGCAGCACCGCCACGAAGACCGGCTTCCCGGCGTCCCTGATCTTCTTCGCGAGCGCGTCCGCCTGCGCGGGCGACAGCTGCGCGGCGGCGCGGGGGTCGACGTAGACCGGCCCCTTCTTGAGGGCCTCCGCCACGGTGGTGGTCCCGTCGGCGGCCGACGCCCCCGGGGCGACCAGCAGCGCGGTCGCGGACAGCGCCAGCAGCAGAGCGGCCAGCAGCGATCCCGTACGTACGGATATAAGCCTGGTCCTCATAGCCACGACGCTACCCGAACGGGGGTAATCCTGTGTGAGCTGGACATAAGGGCCACCGCCCCGGACGGAACGGCTCGGGCCTTGCCGTGCCGCCCCCGGACGGGTCCGGGGGCGGCCAGGACTACTCCGCCGGTTCCACGCCCGCATGGAGGAGGCCGTAGGTGAAGGCGTCCTCCAGGGCCTGCCAGGAGGCCGCGATGACGTTCGGGGCGACGCCGACCGTGTTCCATTCACGGGTCCCGTCCGTGGTGGTGACCAGGACCCGGGTCGTGGACGCCGTGCCGTGTGCGCCCTCCAGGATGCGGACCTTGTAGTCGATCAGCTCGAACTTCGCGAGCTGGGGGTAGAAGCGCTCCAGGGCGACCCGCAGCGCGCGGTCCAGGGCGTTGACCGGGCCGTTGCCCTCCGCCGTCGCGACGATCCGCTCGCCCTTGGCCCACAGCTTCACCGTGGCCTCGTTGGCGTGCGTGCCGTCGGGGCGGTCCTCGACGATGGCCCGCCAGGACTCGATGCGGAAGTACTTGCGCGCCCGGCCCTCGGCCTCGGCGCGCAGCAGCAGTTCGAAGGAGGCGTCTGCGGCCTCGTACGTGTAGCCCTGGAGCTCGCGCTCCTTGACCCGCTCCACCACCCGGGACACCAGCGCGCGGTCCCCGCCGAGGTCGACGCCGAGCTCCTTGCCCTTGAGCTCGATGGAGGCCCGGCCGGCCATGTCGGAGACGAGCATCCGCATCGTGTTGCCGACCCGCGCGGGGTCGATGTGCTGGTACAGGTCCGGGTCGACCTTGATCGCCGAGGCGTGCAGGCCCGCCTTGTGCGCAAAGGCGGAGACGCCGACGTAGGGCTGGTGCGTGGAGGGGGTGAGGTTGACGACCTCGGCGATGGCGTGCGAGATCCGGGTCATCTCGGCCAGCGCGCCCGCCGGCAGGACCGTGCGGCCGTACTTGATCTCCAGCGCGGCGACGACCGGGAAGAGGTTGGCGTTGCCGACCCGCTCGCCGTAGCCGTTCGCGGTGCACTGCACGTGGGTGGCGCCCGCGTCCACGGCGGCCAGCGTGTTGGCGACGGCGCATCCGGTGTCGTCCTGGGCGTGGATGCCCAGGCGGGCCCCGGTGTCGGCCAGTACGGTCGCCACGGTCGCGGCGATCTGCGCGGGCAGCATGCCGCCGTTGGTGTCGCACAGGACCACGACGTCGGCGCCGGCCTCGTGGGCGGCGCGTACGACGGACTTCGCGTACTCGGCGTTGGCCCGGTAGCCGTCGAAGAAGTGCTCGCAGTCGACGAAGACCCGGCGGCCCTCGGAGACCAGGTGGGCGACGGTGTCGCGGACCATCTCCAGGTTCTCTTCGAGGGTGGTGCGCAGCGCGAGCTCGACGTGCCGGTCGTGGGACTTGGCGACCAGGGTGATCACCGGGGCGCCGGACTCCAGCAGGGCGCGGACCTGCGGGTCGGTGGCGGCCGAGCCGCCCGCCCGGCGGGTCGCGCCGAAGGCGACGAGCTGGGCGTGCTTGAAGTCGATCTCCGCGCGGGCACGCGAGAAGAACTCCGTGTCGCGCGGGTTGGCGCCGGGCCAGCCGCCCTCGATGAAGCCCACCCCGAAGTCGTCCAGGTGCCGGGCGATCGTCAGCTTGTCCGCGACCGTGAGGTTGATGCCCTCACGCTGGGCGCCGTCGCGCAGGGTCGTGTCGAAGACGTGGAACCCGTCTTCGACACCGCCGGAATCGCCGGGGCCCGAAGCCGGCGCAGCCGGCTCGTTCGCCTCTGTCGTCGTCATGCTGATCTGACTCCTGTCGGATGGGTGGTTCCGGATGCCCGCCCTCGGGCAGGCCGACGCCACTGCCCCCATCATCGCGCGCTGCCCGATTCCGGCGTGTTCGGGCCGGAAAACGAAAAAACCTCTCGCGGGTGCGAGAGGTTTGCGCGCGGGTCTGGGGCACGGTGGCCGCCTCCGCGAAGTTCTTCCGCGGCTCAGCGGCCACTGGGGACCGGCGCGCTGCTGTCCATAATCATGAGCTGAGCAGGCACGCTCGGCAGTCTGCCATACCGCATGCCGCGCATGGACGGGGATCTCAGCATGCGGTCAGGCCCGTCCGCGGGGCGGGCGGGGCGTACGGGGCGGCGCGTACGGGAACGGACGTACGGGACCGGCCGCCCCGGGCCGGCCCGCGGCTCAGACCCGGGTGCCCGGGGTCAGTGCCTCGCTGAGGAACTCGGCGACGTGCTCCAGGATGTCGCCCCGCCCTATCCCGGGCAGGCCGACGGCGACCTGGATGCTGAACCCGTCGAGCAGGGCCCGCAGCCGCGCCCCGAAGCGGTCCGGGTCGACCGGGCGGAACTCCCCGCGCGAGATGCCTTCGGCGAGCAGGGCCACCAGGTCGCGGTGCCAGGCGCCCTCGATGGCCCCCTGGCGCTCCCGCTCCCCCGGTCCCGCGTTCTGCGAGCGGTTCCACACCTCCAGCCACAGGGTCCAGTGCGGGTCCCGCGCGCCCTCGGGCACGTACAGGTCCACGTACGCCTGCAGGCGCTCGCGCGCCGGGCCCCGGCGCGACAGCAGGGCGCGGCGGCGGGCGCCGAGCGCCGCCTCGCTCCACTCCAGGGTCTGCAGCAGGAGCTCGTCCTTGGTGCCGAAGTAGTAGAGGAGGTGGCCGCTGCTCATGCCGACCTCGCGGCCCAGGCCGGCCATGGTCAGACCGTCCAGGCCGCGCTCGGCGATGGTGGCCATGGCGGCGACCAGTACGTCCTCGCGCGGCGGCGCGTTCTTGCGCGCGGCACGTACCTCACCCGCGACCATGGCCCACTCCTCGTCCCGGCCGCCCCCCTGGGGTCAGACCTTCGGCTGCTGCTGGGTGATGCAGTGGATACCGCCACCCCCGGCGAAAATCGTACGTGCGTCGACGAGCGTCACGGTCCGCTCCGGGAACAGACCGCGGAAGATCTCCGCCGCCTCCTCGTCGCGCGGGTCGTCGAAGGCGCACAGGACCACGCCGCCGTTGCACAGGTAGTGGTTGATGTAGGAGTAGTCGACCCACTCCCCGTCCTCCTCCAGCACGGTCGGGGCCGGGATCTCCACGACCTCCAGCTGCCGTCCGCGGGCGTCGGTGGAGGCGCGCAGGATGGCGGCGATGGTCTTGCCGCGCTCGTGGTCCGGGTGGGCCGGGTCGGGCTGGCTGTGGACCATGACCACGCCGGGGCGCGCGAAGGCGGCGACGATGTCGACGTGGCCCTGGGTGCCGTAGGTGCCGTAGTCGCCGGCCAGGCCGTACGGGAGCCAGATCGCCTTGGTGGTGCCCAGGTGGGCGTGGATCTCGGCCTCGACCTGCTCGCGGGTCCAGTCGGGGTTGCGGCCCTTGCCGAGCTGCACGGTGTCGGTGAGGAGCACGGTGCCCTCGCCGTCCACGTGGATGGCGCCGCCCTCGTTGACCAGGGCGGTGCTGTAGGTGCGGGTGCCGACGAGGCCGGAGATCTCCCGGGCGATCTTCGAGTCGTGGTCCCAGCGGGCCCAGTCCTGGGCGCCCCAGCCGTTGAAGGTCCAGTCGACGGCGGCGAGCTCGCCCGCGTCGTTGGTGACGAAGGTCGGGCCGATGTCGCGCATCCACGCGTCGTCGAGCTCGCGCTCCACCAGCTCGATGTCGTCGCCGACGACGGCGCGGGCGCTCTCCGCGTCACCGGGCGAGACGACCAGGGTCACGGGCTCGTACGAGCGCACCGCGCGGGCGACCGCGCCCCAGGCCTGGCGGGCTTCGGCGAGCTCCTGCTCGTTGGTGAAGGTGGGGTTGGGGCTGGGCCAGGCCATCCAGGTGCGCTCGTGGGGCATCCACTCGGCGGGCATCCGGAATCCGGCGTTCACGGGCGTGGTGTCGGTCATGGCAGGGAGGTCCTTAAAGGCTGTGCTGGCTTAGAGGCTGAGCAGGCTGAGAGGCTGAGAGGCTGAGAGGCTGAGCCGGCTTACAAGAAGTACAGGCGGTTGAGGGAGACCGATTCGGCGGCTTCGGAGCGCAGCGGTTCTCCGTCGAGGGAGACGAGTCCGCTGCGCGCGTCCACATCGACCGCGCCCACCCGGGAGTTGAGGAGCAGGTTCCCCGGGCCGATGCCTCGGGTGCCGCGGACGGCGACCCGGCGCCGGCGGGTCGGCATCCCGTCGCCGCCGAGGGCCGCGGCGGCGGCCGAGACGAAGGCGACGGAGATGTCGGCCGCGGTGGCCCCGTACGAGCCGAACTGCGGTCCGAGGACGAGCGGTTCGCACGTGTCGGTGGCGGCGTTGGGGTCACCGGTGACCCCGTAGGCCGGGAAGCCGGACTTGAGGACCAGCTGCGGCTTGGCACCGAAGAACTGGGGGCGCCAGAGCACGATGTCGGCGAGCTTGCCGACCTCGATGGAGCCGATCTCGTGGGCCAGGCCGTGGGCGATGGCCGGGTTGATGGTCAGCTTGGCCATGTAGCGCAGGACGCGGGCGTTGTCGTCGCCCTCGCCGTCGCCGTCGAGCGGGCCGAGCTCGCCCTTCATCTTGGCGGCCATGGCGAAGGTGCGGCGGATGGTCTCGCCCGCGCGGCCCATGCCCTGGGCGTCGGAGGAGGTGATGCCGATCGCACCGAGGTCGTGCAGGACGTCCTCGGCCCCCATCGTGCCGGCGCGGATCCGGTCGCGGGCCATGGCGGCGTCGCCGGGGAGGTCCGGCTTGAGGTCGTGGACGGAGACGATCATGCCGTAGTGCTCGGCGACCGCGTCCCGGCCGAAGGGCAGGGTCGGGTTGGTGGAGGAGCCGATGACGTTCGGCACGCCCGCCATCTTGAGCACGTTGGGGACGTGTCCGCCGCCGCAGCCCTCGATGTGGAAGGCGTGGATGGTCCGGCCGTCCAGCACCCGCAGGGTGTCCTCGACGGAGAGGCATTCGTTGAGGCCGTCGCTGTGCAGGGCGACCTGGACGTCGTACTCCTCGGCGACCCGCAGGGCGGTGTCCAGGGCGCGGGTGTGCGCGCCCATGTCCTCGTGGACCTTGAAGCCGCAGGCCCCGCCTTCGGCGAGTGCCTCGACCAGCGGGGCCGGGTCCGAGGAGGAGCCGCGGGCGAGGAAGCCGATGTTGACGGGCCAGGCGTCGAAGGCGTTGAAGGCGTGCTTCAGCGCCCACGGCGAGTTGACGCCGACGCCCCAGACGGGGCCGAACTCCTGCCCGATGATCGTGGTGACGCCCGCGGCGAGCGAGGCCTCCATGATGCGCGGGGAGAGCAGGTGCACGTGGGTGTCGACGGCGCCGGCGGTGGCGATCATGCCCTCGCCGGAGACGATGCTCGTCCCCGTGCCGACCACCACGTCCACCCCGTCGAGGGTGTCGGGGTTGCCGGCCCGGCCGATCGCGTGGATGCGGCCCTCGCGGATGCCGATGGAGACCTTGCGGATGCCGAGGACGGCGTCGATGACCAGCACGTTGCTGATCACCACGTCGCAGGTGTCGCGGACGGCGGCGGCCTTCAGGTGCAGTCCGTCGCGGGCGGTCTTGCCGAACCCGGCCAGGAACTCGTCCCCGGGCTTCTGGGAGTCGGACTCCACGCGGACGGTCAGCCCGGAGTCGCCGAGCCGGACCCGGTCGCCGGCGCGGGGGCCGAAGACGGAGGCGTACTCGTGCGGGTCGATGTGGCGGCTGCCGGGCGCGCAGTGCGCGCTGTGGTCCGTGTGGGGTGTCTGCCGGCTCATGCACTCGTCCCTTCCGGGCGGTCGTCGGCTTCGGCGGCTGCGTCCGTACCTGCGTCGGCATCGGTGTCGGCGTTGGCGTCGGCCTCCGCGTCGGGAGCCGCGGCCGCGCCGAGATAGCCGCAGGCCCCGGCGCGGGTCAGCGCCAGTTCCTTGGCTCCGGGAGCGTCCAGCGGGCCGTCCACCAGTCCGGCGAAGCCGATGGCGATGCGTGCGCCGCCGATCGGGACCAGGGCGACCTCGGCCTCGCCGCCGGGGTCGAAGCGGACCGAGGAGCCCGCCGGGACGCACAGCCGCATGCCGTACGCCGCCGCACGGTCGAAGTCGAGCCGCGGGTTGGCCTCGAAGAAGTGGAAGTGGGAGGTGACGCTGACCGGCACCGGCGCGGTGTTGCGTACGCGCAGGTGGACCGCGGGCTCCGGCTGGGGGGCGCCGGGGCCGGGCAGGACCGCGCCCGGGGCGTCCTCGCCCAGGCCGGCGGCGCCGCGGATCGGGGACGAGACCACCGCGAGACGGGATCCGTCGTCGAAGACGGCCTCCACGTGCACCTCGGTGACCACGTCGCTGACGCCGGGCAGGACATCGTCCGGGCCCAGCACGGAGCGGGCCTCCTCGATGGCCTCCGCCAGCCGCTTGCCGTCGCGCGCGGCCTCGCAGACCGTGTCCGCGATGAGCGCGGTGGCCTCCGGGACGTTGAGCCTGAGGCCGCGGGCCCGCCGGGCCCTGGCCAGTTCCGCAGCACCGCGGAGCAGCAGCCGGTCGCGCTCCGTAGGGGTCAGCCGCACGCCGATCCACCACCCTTCGAGTCGATGGGTTAGAGCATCACTCTAACTCTTCATTTGTCTGCAATGAAGCATTGACCTGAGACGTGGGCTTAGGTCACATTGAGTGTCGCTCAAACATTGCTCTGCCACCCCCCGCCCTGCCAAGGGAGTCCCCCCATGCCCATCGAACAGCGCGGAGTCGACACCATTCCGGAGGAGGAACGGACGAGTGGTCCACGTGACCTGATCTCGATCCTCCTCGGCTCCAATCTCTGCCTCGGTGTGATCGTCTTCGGCTGGCTGCCCCCGTCCTTCGGACTGGGGCTGTGGCCGTCGGTCACCGCCATCGTGACCGGCACCCTCGTCGGTATAGCGGTCACCGCGCCGCTGGCTCTGGTGTCCCTTCGCACGGCGACCAACCTCTCCACGTCCAGCGGAGCCCAGTTCGGCGTCCGCGGCCGGCTCGTCGGCTCGATCGTGGGCCTGCTGCTCTCCCTGGGCTACACCGCGCTGACCCTGTGGATCGGCGGCGACGTGATGGTCGGCGTCCTCTCCCGGCTCACCGGACTGCCGGACACCGGCATCTCGCGGGCCGCGATGTACGGCGTGCTCGCCGCGTGCACCGTCGTCGGGGCCGTCTTCGGCTACCGGCTGCTGCTGCGCATGAGCAAGGTGCTCTCCATCGGCATGGTGGTCCTGCTGGCCATCGGCGTCTTCGCCTACGCCCCGGACTTCACCGCCACCGCCACGGAGCCCTCGTACCTCCTCGGCTCCTTCTGGCCCACCTGGCTGCTCGCGGCCGTCGCCGCCGGGCTCAGCGGTCCCGTCGCCTTCATCACCCTGCTCGGCGACTACACCCGCTACGTCTCCCCCGCCAGGCACAGCCCCCGCAAGGTGTTCTGGGCCACCGGCTTCGGCCTCCTGATCGGCCTGCTGATCCCGCAGCTGTTCGGCACCTACACCGCGCTCGCCGCCGGGGCAGGCGCCGACGACTACGCCGGACCGCTCGTGGCCGCGTCGCCGTTCTGGTACCTGGTCCCGCTGCTCGCCGCCGCCGCGGCCGGCTCGGTGGGCAACGCCGGGCTGATGCTGTACTCCATGGGCCTGGACCTCGACGCCATCGTCCCCAAGGCCACCCGCACCAAGGCCACCGTGATCGCCGCCGCCGTCGCCACCGCCTTCGTCTTCGTCGGTTCCTTCGAGTGGAACGTGCAGTCCGCGATGACCTCCTTCGTGCTGCTGCTGACCGCGATCGGCACCCCGTGGGCCGTGATCACCCTGATCGGCTTCGTCCGGTGCCGGGGCCAGTACGACGCCGACGCGCTCCAGGTCTTCAACCGCCGCTCGGTGGGCGGGATCTACTGGTACCGCGGCGGCTGGAACCTGCGCGCCACTGCCTCCTGGGTGATCGGCGCGGGTGTCGGCCTGCTCGCCGTGAGCACCCCCTTCTACGAGGGCCCGCTGCTCGCCCTGACCGGCGGGGTGGACTGCTCCTTCATCTTCTCCGGACTCGCCGGCGGCCTGGTCTACGCGGCGCTGACCGCCCGCACCGCCCCCGCCCCGGTCGTGGAGCCCGCCGAGGAGCCGGTCGCCGCGTAGGACTCCCCCGCGACTCCCGCGTACGGACGAAGGCCCGCGCCCCCTGGATCCAGGGGGCGCGGGCCTTCGTGCGTACGGACCGCCGGCTCTAGCCCAGCGGGTGCATCCAGCCGTGGGTGTCGGCGTTGTGGCCGGTCTGGAGGTCCAGGAGGGCCTTGCGGAGCTTCATGGTGACCTCGCCGGGCTCGCCGGTGCCCTGGGTCCAGTTCGCGCGCTCCGACTTGACGGAGCCGACCGGGGTGATCACGGCGGCCGTGCCGCAGGCGAAGACCTCGGTGAGGGTGCCGTTCTCGTTGTCGCGCTTCCAGTCCTCGGTGGTGATGCGGCCCTCCTCGGCGGTGTAGCCGAGGTCGCGGGCGATGGTGAGGAGGGAGTCGCGGGTGATGCCGGGGAGGAGCGAGCCGGTGAGCTCGGGGGTGACGATGCGGTCGCCGTACACGAAGTACAGGTTCATCCCGCCCATCTCCTCGATCCAGCGGTGCTCGACCGCGTCGAGCCAGACCACCTGGTCGCAGCCGTGCTCGGCGGCCTGGGCCTGCGCGACGAGCGAGGCCGCGTAGTTGCCGCCGGTCTTGGCCGCGCCGGTGCCGCCCTTGGCGGCGCGGACGTACTCCTCGGAGAGCCAGACGGAGACGGGCTTGACGCCCCCGGGGAAGTAGGCGCCGGCCGGGGAGGCGATGACGATGAAGAGGAACTCGTTCGCCGGGCGGACGCCGAGGCCGACCTCGGTGGCGAACATGAAGGGGCGCAGGTAGAGCGAGGCCTCGCCGGAGTCCGGCACCCAGGCGCGGTCCTGCTTGATCAGCGCGTCACAGGCGTCGATGAACAGCTCGGTCGGCAGCTCCGGCATCGCCATCCGGCGGGCGGAGGCCTGGAAGCGCTCGGCGTTGGCCTGCGGGCGGAAGGTGGCGACGGTGCCGTCGGGCTGCTTGTACGCCTTCAGCCCCTCGAAGATGGTCTGCGCGTAGTGCAGGGTCATGTTCGCCGGGTCCATCGACAGCGGCGCGTACGGGACCAGCTCGGCGTCGTGCCAGCCGCGGCCCTCGGTCCACTTGACCGTCACCATGTGGTCGGTGAAGTGGCGGCCGAAGCCGGGGCTCGCCAGGATCGCCTCGCGCTCCGCGGCGGACAGGGGGTTCGAGGAGGGCTTCAGCTCGATCGTGGGCGTCGTCGTCATGAGTGCTTGTCCTTCACCGGTTTTGTAGGGCGGACCGCGCTCACGGCGTACTAGGACGTCCGAGCTTCCCCGTATTCCGCGGCCTCGCGTTCGATTATCGCGCGCGAGAGGACTTCGGTGAAACGGGGTGAATGCGGCCCAGGGGAGATGGTGGCACCCGGGGCCGCACAGGAAAAGCCGCCGGGTGCGGTGGTCGCGACCCGGCGGCTTCCTGGAGGTGGGGCTACCGGGTCAGCCGGCTACGCGCGCGGCGAGGGCGTCGCCGATGGCGTCGGTGGAGCGGAAGGTGCCGTCGCGCTCGGCGAGGTCGGCGGAGACCGCGTCCTCGATGCGGGCGGCCTGGGCCTCGTAGCCGAGGTGGCGCAGCAGGAGGGCGACCGAGAGGATCGTCGCGGTCGGGTCGGCCTTGCCGGTGCCGGCGATGTCCGGGGCCGAGCCGTGGACGGGCTCGAACATGGACGGGAAGGCGCCGGTCGGGTTGATGTTCCCGGAGGCGGCCAGGCCGATTCCGCCGGTCACGGCGGCGGCCAGGTCGGTGAGGATGTCACCGAAGAGGTTGTCCGTGACGATGACGTCGAAGCGCTCCGGCTGGGTGACGAAGAAGATCGTCGCGGCGTCGACGTGCAGGTAGTCGGTGGTGACCTCGGGGTACTCCTGGCCGACCTTGTCGAAGATGTTCTTCCACAGGTGACCGGCGTAGACGAGGACGTTGTTCTTGTGGACCAGCGTCAGCTTCTTGCGCGGGCGGGCGTTGGCGCGCTCGTACGCGTCACGGACCACGCGCTCGACGCCGTAGGCGGTGTTGAGGCTGACCTCGGTGGCCACCTCGGCCGGGGTGCCGGTGCGCAGGCTGCCGCCGTTGCCGGTGTACGGGCCTTCGGTGCCCTCGCGGACCACGACGAAGTCGATCTCCGGGCGGCCGGCGAGCGGGGTGGCCGTGTTGGGGAAGAGCTTCGAGGGGCGCAGGTTGATGAAGTGGTCGAAGGCGAAGCGGAGCTTCAGCAGCAGACCGCGCTCCAGGACGCCCGACGGGACCGAGGGGTCGCCGATGGCGCCCAGCAGGATCGCGTCGTGGTGCTTGAGGGCCTCGAGCTCCGCGTCCGGGAGGGTTTCACCGGTGCGGTGCCAGCGCTGGGCGCCGAGGTCGTACTCCTTGGTCTCCAGCTTCACATCCTGGGGCAGGACCGCGGTAAGGACCTTGAGGCCCTGAGCCACGACTTCCTGGCCGATGCCATCACCGGGGATCACTGCGAGATTGATGCTGGTCGACATGGTGGAACCGTACTCCTTGTCCCATCCCTCAGACATATGGAGTCCACCATGTGGACGCCATATGTCCGGTTCCGGGAATTGCCCGGCGGCGGGCCGGGGACCTGATTGCGGCAGGCCGGCGGCCGGGCCGGGGCCGGGGCGGAGGCCCGTCAGTGGCCGGTCGAGCCGCCGTTGTCGCGGCGGTCCAGGGCGCGCTGCAGGGCGGCGGCCGCGTTCTTGCGGTCGGCGTCGGCGGAGGCGGAGCGGCGGACACGGCGGGCGGTGGTGGTGGGGGTGTGCGTCATGGTGATCGACTCCTTGAGATCACGGCGTGGCGGGGCCACGGATGAGGGGTTCCTTCAAGGCGCCGGATGAGGCGGGGAGCGGTGCGCGGCAGGGGTTGCCTGCCATGGGGCGCGCGCTCTCGACCGCCATTCGCCGGATCGGCGAGACGTTCGGCTTCTACAACGTAAGCCAGCTCCGTCTGTATGTCTCCGCAATTACTCGGACTTCCTACTATCTGAGACGCCGCACGGCCCGGAGGGCCTCTTACGGAGCTCCGTTCTCAGCCGCTCCGGGGGCGAAGTTCCCTGATCAGAGCCCGTACGGCGAGAGTGGTGGCGGATTCCGGTGGGGTGACGTACCCCACGTGTCCCACCGGCCCCTCGGGACCCAAACCGGTGACCTCCACCGCTCCGGTCGCCTCCCGGAGGGGCAGCTCGGGCATGATCGCCGCGCCGAGCCCCTGGCCGGCCGGCGGGCGGCGTCGGAACCGCCTCCGGCCACATCGCCCGGCCGCTCGGCGCCCGCCGGATTCCCGACCGCTCCCCCGCCGCGCCCCGCAACCTCTGCGAGGTCGTACACAAGCCGCTGCGCCTGGAAGGGGTATTGGTTCGCAATCACACCAATCTGACAGGACGAGCTGGAGGACTTCCGCGTCCCCCCTCTGCGCAGTGGCCGGATCGGCACCGGCACCACCGTTGTACAGGGATTTGATCACACGGTGGAGGCCTTCCGGGGCATGCTCCGAGGGGACGATCTCGGCAAGATGCCCGTACGGGGCGACGGCTGAATCAGGCCACCCGGATGTTCACCGGTTTCTTACCGCACGGTTGTAGACCTTTGGCGCGACTGCCGCCACGCTTGCCGTCAATGTGCCGCCGGGGCACTTGAGTTGGAGGCGAGCAGCCAGTGACACCTATCAGCCGCAGAGGATTCGTGGGAATCGGCGCCGGGCTGATGGCGGGCGCGACCCTGCCCGCGATCGCGCCGTCCTCGGCGGCCGCGGCCACCGCGTCCGGCACGATCACCGACGTGAAACACGTGGTGATCCTGATGCAGGAGAACCGCAGCTTCGACCACTACTTCGGCAAGCTGAAGGGTGTCCGCGGGTTCGGCGACCGCGCCGCCGGCAACATCCCGGGCGGCTGGGGCATGTTCAACCAGCCCAACTGGGGCGGCCGCCAGTACCCGTGGAAGCTCAGCTCCACCCCGCCGGTGGGCGGGGTGGACGGCGAGACCCTCGCCCAGTGCAACGGCGACCTCCCGCACAGCTGGACCTCGCAGCACGCGGCCTGGAACAAGGGCCGCATGGACAACTTCGTCACCGGCGTCGGCAACACCCGCACCCTCGGGTACCTCGACCGCGGCGACATACCGTTCCACTACGGCCTCGCCGACAACTACACGATCTGCGACGCCTACTTCTGCTCCACCCTGAGCGCGACCGGCCCCAACCGCACCTTCCTGTGGAGCGGCAAGGTCGACGCGGGCAGCAAGGACGGCGGCGACGAGTCCGGGCTGACCTGGGAGACGTACGCGGAGGCCCTCCAGCGCGCCGGGATGAGCTGGAAGGTCTACCAGAACGCCCAGGACAACTACGGGGACAACGGGCTCGCCTACTTCAAGAAGTTCACGGACGCCGCCCCCGGCAACCCCCTGTGGGACCGCGGCATGGGCTCCGTCCCCAAGGTCACCGGCTCCACCCCCGACGACATCGCCGCCGCCATCCGCGCGGACGTGGTCGCCGGCACCCTCCCGCAGGTCTCCTGGGTCGTGGCGAACGAGGCCTTCTCCGAGCACCCGTACGCCCCGCCCGGCGACGGCGCGCACTTCGTGGACCTGGTCTACCGCGCGCTCTCGGCCAACCCGGAGGTCTTCGACTCCACCGTCCTGTTCCTCAACTACGACGAGAACGACGGCTTCTTCGACCACGTCCCACCGCCGGTCGCCCCGCCCGGCACCGCGGGCGAGTACATCGACGGCACCCCGATCGGGCTCGGCTTCCGCGTCCCGATGATCGTGATGTCCCCGTGGACCCGCGGCGGCTGGGTCAGCTCCGAGGTCTTCGACCACACCTCGGTCCTGCGCTTCATGGAGAAGTGGACGGCGGCCCTCGGCACTCCCGCCACCTGTCCGAACATCAGCGCGTGGCGCCGCAAGGTGACCGGGGACCTGACGGGCGTCTTCGACTTCGCGCACCCGGTCTACGGGGTTCCCGCGGGCCTGCCCTCCACGGCCAAGGTCATCGGCCAGGCGACCTGCGGCCCGCTGTCCAACCCCGTGCCGCAGGACAACGCGCAGCCGGTGCAGGAGGCCGGGACCCGGCCCGCGCGCGCCCTTCCGTACCAGGTCAACGGGAACCTGGACCGCTTCGAGTTCGGCTCGGGCGGCAAGATCCTGGCCTGGTTCTCGATGACGAACGCGGGCGCGGAGGCCAAGCAGGCGGCGCACTTCTCGATCCACCCGCACCAGTACCGGGACACGGCGGCCTGGCAGTACACGGTGGACGCCGGCGCCACGTCGACGGACTACTTCAACATCGGCACGGGCAGCGGCTCCGGCAAGTACGACATCTCGATGTACGGGCCGAACCGCTTCCTGCGGCGCTTCATCGGTGACGCGTCGAAGGCGGGGAAGTCCATCGAGGTCGCGTCCCGCTTCGCGGTGGAGCCGGGCACCGGCAAGACGGCGCTCTACCTCAAGATGACCAACGCCTCCGCCTCCCCGGTCACCTTCACGATCCGCGCGAACGCCTACCGCACGGACGGCCCGTGGACGTACACCGTGCCGGCGAACTCCTCGCGCGAGGACTACTTCAACGCCGTCGCCTACAGCAACGGCTGGTACGACTTCACGGTCCTCGCCGACTCCGACGGCACCTGGTCGCGCCGGTACACGGGGCACATCGAGACGGGCGCCCCGAGCATCAGCGGCAGCTAGAGGACGTCGCCCTCGCGCCAGTCGAAGTCGAGCCGCCCGGCGGGGTCGCGTCCTTGAGGACCTTCTCGGTGGCAAGGGTGCCAACCTCGCAGAGATGACCAACC
>NZ_JBSFDF010000069.1:0-32867 GCF_053593795.1 Streptomyces sp. NPDC002104
GTGGGGCTGGTGGACGTGGACGACCTGTGGGGCGATCTGGACCTGGCGACGGACGGTTGTCCGTCGCGCCACCGGAAGGGGTGAAGAGTCGTAACTTTCCCGTACGGTTCGCGTTCGAGCACGCTAAGAACTACTGGGGACCCGTTCTACGAGGACCGCGCGAGCACTCCCCCCGCCTCCCCGGAACGGCTGCGGCCGAGCCGGCGGGCGGCGGCCAGGGCCGGGTCGAGGGACGGGACGGCGGCCAGCAGTTCCCGGGTGTAGGCGTGCGCCGGCCGGTCGTAGACCTCGTCGACGGGGCCCTCCTCCACGATCACCCCGCCGCGCATGACCGCGACCCGGTCGCTCACCTGACGCACCACCGCGAGGTCGTGCGCGATGAACACCAGCGCGATGCCCAGTTCCCGCTGGAGCTCGGCCAGCAGGGCGGTGACCTGCGCCTGCGTGGTCACGTCGAGGGCCGAGACGGGCTCGTCGCAGACGATCAGCCGGGGCCGGGGCGCGAGGGCCCGGGCGATGCCGACGCGCTGGCGCTGACCTCCGCTGAACTCGTGCGGGTACCGGTCGTAGTGCGCCTCCTCCAGCCCCACCCGGACCAGCAGTTCGCCGACCCGGGCCCGGATGGCCGACGGGTCCCGCTCCCCCGCGGCGCGCAGCGGGTCCGCGATGGACTCGCCGATGGAGCGGCGCGGGTTGAGGGAGGACACCGGGTCCTGGAACACCATCTGCACCCCGGGAACCACCCCGGCGCTCTCGGCCCCGTCGCGCCGGACCTGCCCGGAGCCGGGCTCCAGCAGCCCGACGAGCATCCGCCCGAGGGTGCTCTTGCCGCTGCCGCTCTCCCCGACGATCCCGAGGGTCTCCCCGGCCCGCACGGACAGCGAGACCCCGCCCACGGCCGCCACCCGGCGCTTGCCGCGCCCGAACTCCTTGCGCAGGGAGAAGGCCTCGACGACGGGCGTCGCGTCCGGCCCGGCCGGGGCCGCCTCCCCCCTCGGCCGGGGGACCCGCGCCGCGTCGAGCCGCGGCACCGCCGCCAGCAGGGCCGCGGTGTACGGATCGGCCGGGGCCGACAGCACGGAGGCGACCGGGCCGCGCTCCACCACCGCCCCGTCCCGCATCACCAGCACCGCGTCCACGTTCTCCGCCGCCACGCCCACGTCGTGGGTGACGAGCAGCAGCCCGAGCCCCCGCTCCTCGCGCAGTCCGTGCAGCAGGTCGAGGATCTGCGCCTGGACGGTGACGTCCAGGGCCGTGGTCGGCTCGTCCGCGATCAGCAGCTTCGGCTCGCAGGCCAGCGCCATGGCGATCAGGGCCCGCTGGCGCATGCCCCCGCTGAACTCGTGCGGCCGCGCCCGGGAGCGGCGGACCGCGTCGGGTATGCCGACCCGGTCCAGCACCTCCACCGCGCGGGCCCGGGCCGCGCGCCGCGTCACGGGGGCGTGCACCCGGTACACCTCGGCGATCTGGTCGCCGATGGCGTAGTACGGGTCGAGGGAGCTCAGCGGGTCCTGGAAGACCATCGCGGCGACGGCCCCGCGCAGCTCCCGGAGCCCGGCCGGGGTGGCCGTGCCCACGTCGGCGCCGCCGACCCGGACGGTGCCGCCGAGCCGTGCGCCGGTTCCGTGGTGCAGGCCGAGCAGGGCCGTGGCGACGGTGGACTTGCCGCTTCCGGACTCCCCCACGATGCCCAGGGCCCGGCCGGGCTCCAGGGTGAAGGACACCCCGTCCACGGCCCGTACGTACTCCCCGGGCCGGCCGACGGGGAACTCGACGGTGAGGCCGGTGACGTCCACCAGCGGGGTGTGCGTCATGACAGAACCACCCTTCGGTCCGCGACGGCGTACAGCACGTCGGCGACGACGCCCGCGAGCACGACGGCCGCGCCGATGGCGAGCACCACGCCCACCACCACGGGCAGGTCCACCACGCGTACGCCGTCGATGAGGGTCTTGCCGAGTCCGGGGATGCCGAACAGCGACTCGGTCAGCACGGCGCCGCCGATCATCGTGCCGAAGTCCACGGCGCTGAGCGCGATCACCGGGGCCACCGCCCCGCGCACGGCGTGCCGGGTGACGATGGCCCGCTCCCCGACCCCGTAGGCGCGGAAGGTGCGGATGTGGTCCTCGGCGAGCGTCTCCAGGGTGGAACTGCGGCTCAGCCGGGCGTACTTGGCGCTTTCGAAGAAGCCGAGGGTCACCCAGGGCAGCAGCATGTTCCACGCCCACTGCTCGGGATCCTCCCCGAGGGGTACGTAGGTCGGGAAGGGCAGCCACTGGAGGTAGGCGCAGACGGCCATGAGCAGCAGCAGCCCGAGGATGAAGACGGGGGTGCCGGTGGCGGCGAGGGTGACCACGGTCAGGGCCCGCTCGGTGAGGCCGCCGCGGCGCAGCGCGGACAGCAGTCCGGTGCCGACGCCGATCACGAGCCAGATCACGAGCGCGCCCAGCGCCAGCGACAGGGTCGCGGGGAGCCGCTGCAGGAGCAGCTCGGTGACCTGCTGGTCGTTCTGGTACGAGAATCCGAGGCAGGGCGCGTCGCAGTGCACGACGATCCCGGCGCCGCCGGAGGAGTCCCGGCCGGCCAGCAGCCCCTGGAGGAAGTGCAGGTACTGCGTGACCACCGACTCGTTCAGCCCGAGCTGTTCGCGCACCTGGGCGATCTGCGCCGGGTTGCAGCGCTCCCCGCAGGCGAGGCGGGCGGCGTCGCCGGGGACCAGGTAGAAGAGGGCGTAGATCACGACGGACAGGGTGAGCAGCACGATCAGTGCGCCGCCGGCCCGTTTGAGTACGAAGCGGATCACGCCGTGCGCTCCTTTCTGGTGCCGACCCGCAGCCGCGAGTCCTCACGCGGGTCGAGGGCCGTACGGACGGCGTCGCCGAGGACCGTGAAGGCGAACACGGTGACGAAGAGCAGCCCGGCGGGGAGCAGGACGTAGGTGGGGTCGGCGCGGAACCAGGTCTGGGCGCTGGAGAGCATCTGCCCCCACGAGGGGGTGGGCGGTTTCACGCCGACCCCGAGGAAGGACAGCGAGGCCTCGGCCACCATGGCGGTGGGCACCTTGATCGCGGCGAGGGTGATGACGGGCGCCGCCAGCGAGGGCAGCAGTTCCCGGCGGGCGATCCGCAGGGTGCCGCTGCCCGAGAGCCGGGCGGCGTCCACGAAGTCCAGCTCCTTGAGGGAGAGGGTCTGGGCGCGCACCATCCGGGCCAGGCCGCCCCAGTCGAGCAGTCCGATGACGAGGATCAGCAGCAGCGGCCGCGGGAACCCGGCCGGGACGACGGCGGTGAGGGCGATGGCGATCACCAGCATGGGCAGGGCGATCATCACGTCGGTGACCCGGCTGACGACCTGCCCCGCGAACCGGCCGCCGAGGGCGGCGGCGAGTCCGACGACCACGCCGACGAGGACCTGGACGGCCGTGGCGCCGAGCGCGACGAGCAGGGAGATCCGGGCTCCGTAGAGCAGCCGGGTGAACAGGTCGCGGCCGGTGCCCGGTTCGACGCCGAGCCAGTGCTCGCCGGAGATCCCGCCGAAGGAGCCGAGCGGGACGCCCCCGCGCGCGGAGTCGACGAGCTCGTCGTGGTAGGCGTTCGGGTCCTGGCCGGTGAGGTGGGCGAACAGCGGGGCGGCGAGGGCGAGCAGGACGAGGAGCGCGAGGACGGCGGCCGCCGCCACGGCCGAGGGCCGGGCGAGGAGCCGCCGCCGGAGCTGCCGCCCGGCGCCCGGGCCCGGGGTGGTGACCCCGGTCCCGGGCGCCGGCTGCTGGGCGAGGAGGGTCACTTGACCGAGACCTGCGAGATGTCGAGGACGCCGGTCCAGTCGCTGATGACGACGTTCTTGACGTCCTTGCCGACGAGCCGCTTGTAGACCGGGTGGAAGAGCGGGACGTCGAGGGCCTGCTCACCGATCTTCTTGTCGAGGGCGCCCCAGCGCTTGCCGGCCGCCGCGAGGTCGGTCAGCTTGGCGATCTCGTCGATCTCGGCGTTGATCGCCGGGTCGTTGAGCTGGGCGTGGTTGTAGTTGGATCCGTTGGTGACGATCTGCCGGCCGTCGTAGATCGGCGCGAGGAAGGGTGCGCCGGAGGGCCAGTCGGCGCCCCAGCGGGAGAGGAAGAAGCCGGGGGTGTTCTTGGCGTCCCAGCGCTTCTCGTTGAAGGCGTTGTTCTCCAGCCCCTCCAGCTTGACGGTGATCCCGGCGGCGGCGAGGCCCTGCTGCACGGCGGTGGCGACCTCGGGGCTGGTCTGCCGGTTCTGGGCGTTGGAGTGGGTGAGCGTGATGGTCAGCCCGTCCTTGTAGCCCGCCTCGGCCAGCAGTGCCTTGGCCTTGGCCGGGTCTCCGGTCCTGCCGGCCGGGAAGTGGTCGTACGGGGTGAAGCCGAAGGCCTCCTGCTCGGGCAGGAAGGTGGTCGCGGGCTCGGCGAGCGCGGAGCCGCCGGCTGCGTTGATCACGCTGGTGCGGTTGATCGCGTAGGAGATCGCCTGGCGGACCTTCGGGTTGTCGAAGGGGGCGATCTTCGGGTTGAAGGCGAGGTAGTTGACGTAGCCGAAGTGCCCGGTGCCGACCCGCGCGTTCAGCTGCTTGTCCCCACCGATCTGGGCCAGTTCCGCCGGCCCGAGGTTGGTGTCCGTGGTGACGGCGGCCGCGTCGGCGCCGGAGCTGGTGGACAGGCGCTGGTTGATGACCGCCGCGTCGAGCCCGGAGCGGACGTCGATCTTGTCCGGGTAGGCCTTGCGCTCCTCGTCGGTCTTCTCGTCCCAGTTCTCGTTGCGCTCCAGGGTGAGGTGCTCGCCGTCGTTCTCGTTCTTGACGACCTTGTACGGGCCGGAGGAGACCGGGTGCTCCTCGTAATTGACCCCGGTGTCCTTGGCCTTGGGCACGGGCGCGAACTGCGTCTGCGTGGCGAGGAAGGGGAACTCCCCCTCGGGCTTGCGGAGCTTGAAGACGATCGTCTTCGCGTCGGGCACGGTGATCGAGTCGAGCCCCTTGCCGCCGTCCTTGTACGGGCCCTCGTAGGTGTCCCCGCCGACCAGCCAGTCGCGCAGGTACGGGGCTCCGCCCGACAGTTCGGCGGCGAAGGACCGCTCGATGCCGTACTTGATGTCGGCGCTGGTGATGGGCGAGCCGTCCTCGTACTTCAGCCCGTCCTTGAGGGTGTACGTCCACTCCGTGGCATCGGCGTTGGGCTTGCCGAGATCGGTGGCCAGGTCGGGCACCACCTTGGCGCCGGCCGGGCCCCCCTCGCGGTTGCGGGTGGTGAGCGTGCGGAAGACGAGCGAGGGGACGTTGCCGCCGCCGGAGGTGTACAGGCGGGCCGGGTCGAAGTCGGTCTGCGGCTCGTTGTTGAGGACGGTCAGGGTGCCGCCCTTCTGCGGGGCGGCCCCGGCGGCGCCCGGCTTGTCAGCGGCGGACGCCTTGTCCGCGCCGTCCTTGGGCCCGCAGGCGGCGGCGCCCCCGGCCAGAACGACGCTGACGGCGACCGCGGCCACGCGGCGCGATATGAGGGACTGACGGGCCATGGGAAGAGGGACCTCTCGGCGTGAAGGGAGATGCGGAAAAGGCCACGCGAGGGGCAGCGGTCCACGTCGGAGCGGTCGGCGGCGTGCCGACGGCGGGGACGGGGGAACACGAGGAGCCGCACCTGCGGGCTGGAAGCCCCGGGCGCGGCGGAACGATCGGGAGAACGATCGGTGAAAGGACGTCGCGCGCTCAGGGAGGCGTCAGCGACAGAGGATGTCGGCCACGCTGTGCGCGGTCACACCAAGCAGCGCCAGCTCAATGGCGGCGCTCGCGGCGGTGGTGTGGATGTGCGACATGCGGAGAACAATGACCGACCATCGAACAATTTGTCAAAGCAGTTCGTCAACTCCCGGGATACACCCAGGGGTTGGGTTGGCAATGGACGCCGTTGATGTCCAGGGACTTCGTCTGCTGCTGCATGATCGGGGCGAGTGCGCCCGGCGTCTGGCAGCTCACGTGGCCGTGGCCGAGCCGGTGGCCGACCTCGTGGTTGATCAGCATCTGGCGGTAGGCGAACATCTGGTCCGCGCCGAAGGTCACCGAACCCTGCGCCCAGCGAAACGCGTTGATCATCACGCGGTCGGTCGACGCGGAGTCGCAGGACACGTTGTCGATGGTGGTGTCGAGTCCGGACTTCTTGCACCAGACCCCGGTGGTCCCGGGGCTCGCGAGGGTGATCACGAAGTCCGCCTCGCCGCCCGGGACCCGCTCGAAGGTCTTCGTACCGCCGTGGCCCCAGCTCCGGTCGTCGTTCAGCGTGCGGTGCACGGCCTCGGCGAACAACTGCGCGTCGAGGCCGAGTCCCTGCTCCACGTCGACGCGGTAGCGGACCAGCTTCCCCTTGCCCGGCGCCTTCGCCACACCGGGCACGGTGTCGAAGGCGCCGGGGCCCTTCAGCTTCGCGTCGATGGGGAACTGCTGCGCCATCTTCTGGTCGTACGAGAGCTCCGGCACGGCCTGGAGCGCCGAGGCGTCCGGGGTGGGCCGGTCGTCGGAGCGGGAGGCGGCGGAGTTGCCCTGGGCGGTGTGGCTGTTGCCGTCGTCGGAGGCGCGCACGCTGTTCTTGCCGCTGTCGCCGTCGGAGGCCGCCTGGCCCGCGACGATGACGGCGAGCGCGACGGTGACGGCCGCGGCGGCCATCCCCGCGTACGTACGGCCCTTGCCGCCGCGCCCGGATGCGGGCGGCGGCTGCTGCGCCACGTCGGCGGGGGTGGCGACGGGCGTGCGCGGAGCGGGGATCCGCTGGTGCGGACCGGTGGAGGTGAGGGGGCCCTCGGCGGCCGGGGCCGCGGGGAAGGAGCCCGTCGTGGCGAAGAGGTCCTCGCGGACCGGGACCGCCTGCAAGGAGCCCGTCGATGCGAAGAGGTCCTCATGGACCGGGACCGCCTGCAAGGAGCCCGTCGATGCGAAGAGGTCCTCGTGGACCGGGATCCGGCGGTGCGAACCCGTCGTGGTCATCGGCGAGTCGATGACGACCTGCGGGAAGCCGACCGCGGGGGTACCGAAGGCCGGGGTGTCGTGGACCGGGGCCTGGCGGCCCGCGGCTTGGTGGACCGCGGCTTGGTGGACCGGGATGCCTCGGCCCGAGGTGTCGTGGAGCGGGGTGCCGCGCCCCGGGGTGCCGTAGGCCGGGATCCCGTGACCCGGAGTTTCGTGGACCGGCGTGCCGCGGCCCGGAGTTTCGTAGGCCGGGATGCCGCGGCCCGGGGTCTCGTAGGCCGGGATGCCGCGGCCCGGGGTCTCGTAGGCCGGGATGCCATGGCCCGGCGTTTCGTAGGCCGGGATCCCGCGGCCTGGGGTCTCGTAAGCCGGCGTGCCGCGACCCGGGGTCTCGTAAGCCGGCGTGCCGCGGCCCGGGGTTTCGTAGACCGGCGTGCCGTGGTCCGGGGTTGCCGGGCGGGTGCGCGGGACGCCGCGCCAGTCGCCGTAGGTCGCCGCGGTGCCGGCGGTCGCGCCCCAGGCTCCGCCGGGCTCGCGCTGTTCGGGATGGCCGCCGCGCGCGCCGGACACCGGCTCGCGGCGCGGCGGGGCCGCCTGCCCGCGGGGGGCGGCGGCCGGTTCGGCCCATCCGGCCGGGGCCGGGGCCGCGGCCCGGACGCCGGCCTGCTCGGCCGGCTGCGGATGGTCTGAGCCGGGGCCGGGAGCCCGGCCGGGCTCCTTGCGACTATGTCGTCCCACGTCTCAGCCCTTGCCGTCCTCGTCGGTGTTCACGGTGTGCACGGTCTGCGCGGTGTGCACGGTGGTGGCCTCCAGCAGCTCCAGGAAGCCGGCCGCGACCACGTCGGGGTACTCCATCATCGCCACGTGTCCCGCCTCCGGCAGGCACAGCAGCCGCGAACCCGGGAAGGCCGCGGCGGCCTTGCGCGCCATACGGTACGAGACGAGTTGGTCCCGGCCACCGTAGACCAGGAGCGTCGGAGCGAGTACCCGCTGCGCCTGACGCCACAGCCCGTGCTGCCCGCCGAGGGTGTACGCGTCGACGATGCCGCGCGAGGAACGGCTCAGCGCGTCCCAGAAGTACGGCAGGGCGAGCCGCCGTTCCATTTCCTCGACCGCCGCCTCGAACACCTCGGGCTTCACCCGGGAGGGGTCTCCGTACAGGAGGTCCGTCAGCCCCCGGGTGCGCTGTTCGGCGTTCAGGCCCCGGGTGAGCCGGCCGAGGAAACCGGCCATGCCGGGGAGCGCGAGCAGCGCGGTCGGCACGGCCGACTTCTGCACGCGCAGTTCGGGCAGGGCCGGAGAGACCAGCGTCAACGTGCGCACCAGGTCGGGCCGGACGGCCGCGACCCGGGTGGAGACGGCCCCGCCGAGGGAGTTCCCGAACAGGTGCACCGGGCCGCGTCCGGCGGCGTCGAGGTGACGGATGACGGCGCGCGCGAGCCCGGTGACGGAGTAGTCCCGGTCGGCGGGCGGCGGGGACCAGCCGAAACCGGGCAGGTCCAGGGCCTCGCCGTCGACGGAATCGGCCAGCTCCCCCATGAGCGCGGACCAGTTCTGCGAGGACCCGCCGAGCCCGTGGACGAACAGCGCGGCCGGCAGACCGGCGCGCAGCGCGGGGCGTACCCGTACGTTCAGTTCCAGCCCGGGCAGCCGGTCGGTGCGCAGCTGCTCCCCTTCGGCCAGTCGCGCGGCTCCCACCTGGGAGGACTGGCCGGAAGACGACGGGTCGGCGGACCGTACACCCGGCAGCTCGGTCGAAGACATGGGGCAATGTTACGAGACGATCACGCGGCTCCTCTTGTGTTCGCCGTCACAGATGCTTGCCGAACCGCCTAGCGGGGTATGCGCGATCCTCCTAGGCTCGTAAGTGGAAAGGGGTGCTCCATGACTGTCGACCCTGCGGAACCGGACACCTTCCAGTCGGAGCTGCGCAAGACCGCCGGCGGGCTCGACGCGGAAGCCCCCGAGGCGGATGCGGCGGAGCAGAACACCGAGCTGAATCCGACCGAGGACGATCCCCTCACCCCCGTGGGCCAGCGCGAAGCCTCCGACGGGGACGCGGCCGAGCAGACCCGGGTGGTGCCCCTGGACGAGGACGACTACCGCTGAGCCAGCGCTGACCAGCATCTCCGGCGGGTAACCGGCGGTCCGCACCGCGAGAAAACTCGGCTTGAACCCTCCAGATTCGGTTACCGAAAAGTACGATGGCCGCGCGACGCAAGGCGCACTGTGTTCTAGAGAAAGTGGGAGGCGGCGTGACAGCCATCGAGCAGACCGAGGCAGCGCGTCCGCGGGGCACGCGACTTCCGCGCCGGGCCCGGCGCAACCAGCTCCTGGGCGCCGCCCAGGAGGTCTTCGTCGCGCAGGGTTATCACGCGGCGGCCATGGACGACATCGCGGAGCGTGCCGGAGTCAGCAAGCCGGTGCTCTACCAGCACTTCCCCGGCAAGCTCGACCTCTACCTGGCGCTCCTGGACCAGCACTGCGAGGCCCTGCTGCTCGCCGTGCGCACCGCGCTCGCGTCGACGAACGACAACAAGGCGCGCGTCGCCGCGACGATGGACGCCTACTTCGCGTACGTCGAGGACGAGGGCGGGGCCTTCCGGCTCGTCTTCGAGTCGGACCTGACGAACGAGCCGGCGGTGCGCGAGCGCGTCGACCGCGTCTCGCTGCAGTGCGCGGAGGCCATCTCGGAGGTCATCGCCGAGGACACCGGCCTGTCGAAGGACGAGTCGATGCTGCTGGCCGTGGGCCTGGGCGGGGTCTCCCAGGTCGTGGCCCGGTACTGGCTGTCGAGCGAGAGCCCGGTCGCCCGTGACACCGCGGTGGGGCTGCTGACCTCGCTGGCCTGGCGCGGAATCGCCGGCTTCCCGCTGCACCCGACGGACGTCTGAGCCGCGCCGGCCCGGCTTTCCGGGCCGGCCGCCGCGGTGCCCCACCGGGCTGACCGGCGGCTGTTCGCTGCGAGCGTTTTCGCCGCGCGGCGGACAGGTCCCCTCTCCGGGCTAATGTGGACCGGGTAACGGCGCGGCTGATCGCGCGAACCGGACCGTCGGAGGGACAAGGCCGTGGAGGTCAAGATCGGCGTGCAGCACGCACCCCGGGAGATCGTGCTCGAGAGCGACCTGAGTGCCGAGGAGCTGGAGAGCATCGTCACCGCCGCCCTGTCCGGCTCGGCGCCGCTGCTGAGCCTCACGGACATCAAGGGCCGCAAGGTCCTGGTGCCGTCCGAGCGCCTGTCGTACGTCGACCTGGGCGAGCCCAGCGTGCGCAAGGTCGGCTTCGGCGCGCTCTGAGCCCAGCGGCTCCGCGCGGCACACCGAAGCACCCGGCAGCACCCAGAAGTACCGAGAACGGCCCGGTGGACCACTCCGCCGGGCCGTTTTCGTTTCCTCCGCTTCGGGTAGGACCGGTGTAAGACACGCTCCCCGTACGCCCGCCGTCCGAGAGGAACCCCCATGCTGCTGATCGAGACGCTCGGCTCCGCTCTGCTGGGCCTCGCCCTGGCCGGGGCGGCCGTCCGTGTGCTCGGCCCGCGGCTGCCCTCCTCGCGGGTGGTCCTGGTGAGCGGAGTGGCCGGCGCCCTCTTCGGCGCCTATCTGACGCACACCGCGCTGGGCCCCGGGCACAACAACGTGTTCGCGACCCTCATCGGAGGCGCACTGGTCTCGGCGGTGGTCCTGTCACTGCTGCTGCGGCCCGCGGGCCGGACCGGGAGGCCGTCCGTCCGGACTCCGTTTTCGGTTCCGACGAGGGGCTAGACGGCCCCGCTGACCCATGACGGACCACGGCCACGGCCCCCGCGCGGAGCTTCCGCGCGGGGGCCGTGGCACGTCCGGCAAGATCCGGCCTAGGCCGCGAGGCCCAGGGCCGCCATCCGCTTGGTGTGCGCCTTGGTGATCCGGGTGAACATCTCGCCGACGGCCGCCAGGTCGAAGCCGGCCGCCATCCCGTCCACCCCGCCGACCAGCATGGTGGAGAGCGCGTCGCGCTCGGCGACCACGCGCTGGGCCTGCGAGAGGGCCTCGCCCATCAGCCGGCGGGCCCACAGCGCGAGCCGGCCGCCGCAGCGCGGGTCGGCCTCGATGGCGGCGCGGACCTTCTCGACGGCGAAGCCGCCGTGGCCGGTGTCGTCGAGCACGCTCACGACGAGCCCGCGGGTGTCGGTGTCGAGGTGGGTGGCCACCTCGCGGTAGAAGTCGCTGGCGATGGAGTCGCCCACGTACGCCTTGACCAGGCCCTCCAGCCAGTCCGACGGGGCGGTCTGGCGGTGGAAGTCGTCGACGCCCTTCGCGAAGGGCTCCATCGCGGCGGTGGCGTCCTCGTCGATCGCGCCGAGCCGGTCGCGCAGGCGCTCGAAGTGGTGGAACTCGGCGGAGGCCATCTTCGCGAGCTCGGCCTTGTCGCCGAGGGTGGGCGCGAGTTTGGCGTCCTCCGCGAGGCGTTCGAAGGCCGCGAGTTCGCCGTACGCGAGCGCCCCGAGCAGATCCACCACGGCGGCCCGGTACTGCGGCGAGGCGGAGGCCGTGGCCCAGTCCTGGGCGGCGATGCCGGCTGCCTCGGCGGGGGCGCTTTCGTCGGCGGGCGATGCGTTTTCAACGGTCGACATGCACCGCACAATAGCTCGCCGAAAGGCACCATGAACCACCTGCTCAGTCCACGTAAACGCGCCTACCTGGTGAATTCACCCGACACGGCTGCGAGATTCCGGGGTACAGTGGTAATGCGCCTGCCGAACACTCGGCGGGCCATCCGAATGAGGATGCCCGGTCGGTGGCCCGATCGGCTCCACCCGACCGCCCTCGGCGTGATGCGCACGTTCATACGTCGCCTCCCACGAGGGGCCCCCTCAGCGGCATAAAGCGCCTGAGCGATGGCTCGTGGTCCCGCGCAGCTTTGTACGTACGTTGCAGTACTGCAAGCCCGGCACGGTACGACCCCCCTCGCCGCCTCGCGCCGCGTCTCACAGAAGAGGCAGCACCCTGACTACGTTCCGAGACCTCGGGATCTTTCCCGAGACGGCCGAAGCCCTTGAGGCCGTCGGCATTGTGTCCCCCTTCCCGATCCAGGAGATGACCCTCCCCGTCGCCATGTCCGGCACGGACGTCATCGGCCAGGCCAAGACCGGTACCGGCAAGACGCTCGGTTTCGGCCTCCCCCTGCTGGAGCGCGTCGTCGTCCCCGCGGACGTCGAGGCCGGCCGTTCCACGCCGGATCAGCTGACCGACGCCCCGCAGGCCCTCGTGGTGGTTCCGACCCGCGAGCTCTGCACCCAGGTCACCAACGACCTGCTCACCGCGGGCAAGGTCCGCAACGTCCGCGTCCTCGCCATATACGGCGGCCGCGCGTACGAGCCGCAGGTCGAGGCGCTCAAGAAGGGCGTCGACGTCATCGTCGGCACCCCGGGCCGCCTGCTCGACCTGGCCGGACAGAAGAAGCTCGACCTCTCCAAGGTCAAGGCCCTCGTCCTGGACGAGGCCGACGAGATGCTCGACCTGGGCTTCCTGCCCGACGTCGAGAAGATCATGTCGTACCTGCCCGCGAAGCGTCAGACGATGCTGTTCTCGGCGACCATGCCGGGCGCCGTCATCGGACTGGCCCGCCGGTACATGACCCAGCCGACGCACATCCGCGCCGTCTCCGAGGACGGTGAGGGCGCGACCGTCGCCAACATCACGCAGCACGTCTTCCGTGCGCACAACATGGACAAGCCGGAGCTCGTCTCCCGCATCCTGCAGGCCGAAGGCCGCGGGCTCGCCATGATCTTCTGCCGCACCAAGCGCACCGCGGCCGACATCGCCGAGCAGCTGGAGAAGCGCGGCTTCGCGTCCGGCGCGGTCCACGGCGACCTGGGCCAGGGCGCCCGCGAGCAGGCGCTGCGCGCCTTCCGCAACGGCAAGGTCGACGTGCTGGTCTGCACCGACGTCGCCGCGCGCGGTATCGATGTCGAGGGTGTCACCCACGTCATCAACTACCAGACGCCCGAGGACGAGAAGACCTTCCTGCACCGCGTGGGCCGCACCGGCCGCGCGGGCAAGAAGGGCATCGCCGTCACCCTGGTCGACTGGGACGACATCCCGCGCTGGCAGCTGATCAACAAGGCGCTGGAGCTGGACTTCCACGACCCGGTGGAGACGTACTCCACGTCCCCGCACCTGTACGAGCAGATGAACATCCCGGCCGGCACCAAGGGTGTCCTGCCGCGCGCCGACCGTACGCGGGCCGGCCTGAAGGCCGAGAACCTGGAAGACCTGGGCGAGACCGGCGGCCGCGGTGGCCGTGGCGGTCGCGACGCCGGCCGTGACAGCGGTCGCGACGCCGGCCGTGACGGTGGACGTGGCCGCGACGGCGGCCGCGACGCCGGCCGTGGTGCCGCCGCCCCGGCCGCCGCCGAGGAGCGTCCCGCCCGTACCCCGCGCCAGCGCCGCCGCACCCGTGGCGGCTCCGACCAGGGCGCCGAGCTCCTGACCCCGGTGACCGCCGAGGCCACCCCGGTCAGCCCGGTCAGCCCGGTCGCCGCCGCCCCGGCGGTCCAGGTTCCGGCGGTCCAGGCTCCGGAGGCTCCGGCCGCCGACGAGGCGCGCAAGCCGCGCCGTCGCCGGACCCGGTCGGCCGCTCCGGCCGCCACCTTCGTCGCCCCCGCGGCGAAGCTGGAGCCCCTGGCCCCGTTCGTCAGGGAGCCGGAGCCGGACTTCCAGATCGCCCCGCCGGTCGAGCCGGTCCGTGAGCGCCGCACCGGCGCCCCGCGGAGCAGCGCCCCCCGCAGCAGCGCCCCGCGTGCCCGCGCTCCCCGCAAGGCAGCGGCCGCTCCGGTCGCCGCCCTGGTGGCGGAGGCCGTCGCCGAGGCCGCCGTGGTCGAGGCTCCGGCCGCTCCGGCCGTCGCCGCGGTCGCGGTCGCGGTCGCGGTCGAGGAGGCCCCGGTCAAGCCGAAGCGCACGCGGACCCGCAAGGTCGCGGCCGCCGCCCCGGCCGCCGAGGTCGTCGCCGAGGCCGCCGCTCCGGTGGCGGAGGAGGCTCCGGTCAAGCCGAAGCGCACCCGCACCCGCAAGGTCGCGGCCGCGGTGGAGACCCCGGAGGCTCCGGCCGCCGAGGAGGCTCCGGTCAAGCCGAAGCGCACCCGGACCCGCAAGGCCGTCGCCGCGGTGGAGACCCCGGAGGCGTAACGCCCTTCCGATGGCCCCGGTCCCCTTTCGAGGGGGCCGGGGCCATCGGCGTACCCGGACCCGCGCGGAGCTCCCCTGCGGGCGTACGGGCCGGTAACCTCGGGCCATGAGCAAGCCGCCGACCCTCACGCTCCCGCCCGCAGCCCGTGCGCGCCGCCTGGTCACGGCCCGTGGCGAGTTCGCCGTGCACGAGGCCGTGCCCGCCGGGCCGGTCCGCGGCACGGCCCTGCTGGTGCCCGGCTACACCGGCAGCAAGGAGGACTTCATCGGCCTCCTCGGGCCGCTGGCCGCCGCCGGACACCGGGTGGTCGCCGTCGACGGCCGCGGCCAGCACGAGAGCGGCGGCCCGCGCACGCAGGCCCCGTACACCCTGCCGGAACTGGCGCAGGACGTCCTCGCGCAGACCGCCGCGCTGGGCGCGGCCGGTCCGGTGCACCTGCTGGGGCATTCGCTGGGCGGGCTGATCGTCCGCGCGGCCGTGGTCCGCGACGCGGCCCCGTACGCCAGCCTCACGCTGCTGAGCAGTGGCCCGGGCGCGGTCTGCGCGGACCAGCAGGGCCGTACGAAGCTGCTGATCTCGGCGCTGGAGGCGATGGGCGACGACATGGCCGGCATCTGGGAGGCCATGCGCGCCATGGATCCGCGCGACGCGCCGCCCGAGGACCCCGCCCTGGCGGCCTTCCTGCGCGCGCGCTGGCTCGGGACCGTGCCCGAGCAGCTGATGGCCACCGGCCTGGCGCTGATCGGGGAGCCGGACCGGATCGACGAGCTCGCCGCGGCGGCGCCGGGGCTGGCGACGCTGGTGCTGTCCGGGGAGTCGGACCCGGTGTGGCCGGTGTCGGAGATGGACGCCATGGCGCGCCGGCTGGGCGCGGCGCGAGTGGTGGTCCCGGGGACGGAGCACTCGCCGAACGCGGAGGATCCGGCGGCCGTGGCGGCCGCGCTGGCGGCGTTCTGGGGGGCCTGCGAGGGGTCCGGCAGGACGGCCTCTGACGTCTCCGGTACCCGTTAGTAGTTAGACAAGGAAAAAATTTCCTTAGCGTAGGGAATGTTTGCGGCTTACACTTCGTTAACCCTGTACAAGGAGAAACACTGACGAAGGGAGAAGCCCCATGCGCTTCGAGATTCTGCGCCTGGACGACGTCGACGGATCTGCCGTGGACAGCACCGTCGTGGACGCGGCCTCCGTCAACCGGATCGTGCAGCAGGCCGCGGCCGTAGGCCAGCGCATCCTGATCCGACCGGCTGAGACCGTGTCCAACTGACCGGCGTCCACCTATTCGCCGAACGCCCCCGCACCGATCCGGTGCGGGGGCGTTCGCATGCGCGGCGCTCGGCGCTACGCGCTCTCGATCACCTGGAGCACGCCGTTGATGATCTGCTGGACGGCGATCGCGGACAGCATCATGCCCGCCAGGCGCGTCACGAGGACCACGCCGCCGTCCTTGATCACGCGGATGATGACGAGCGAATAGCGCATCACCACCCACAGGACGACGTGCATCGCGACGATCGCGGCCCACACCGAGAACTGACCGGTGAACCCGTCGGCCTTCTGCACCGCCAGGATCACCGAGACGATCGCGCCCGGCCCGGCGAGCAGCGGCATCCCGAGCGGGACGAGCGCGACGTTCACGTCCTTGGTCTGCTTCGGCTCGTCGGTCTTGCCGGTGAGCAGGTCGAGCGCGATGAGCAGGAGCAGCAGCCCGCCCGCGATCATCAGGGCCGGCACGGAGACGTGCAGGTAGTCGAGGATCTGCTGGCCGCAGATGCCGAAGACGGCGATGACGCCGAAGGCGACGCAGACGGCCTGCCAGGCCATGCGGCGCTGCACCTTGGTGGGACGGCCGGAGGTCAGCGCGAGGAAGATGGGCGTGATCCCCGGGGGGTCCATAATCACAAAAAGCGTGAGAAAGAGGGATCCGAAGACGGCGAAATCGAGCACAGTGATGCCTTGCAGGAGAGGGGTGTCGCACAAAAGGGGCAGAGGGGAAGGGCGGCGGCAGGGGTCAGCCGCGTACGCGTCCACCCGCGCCGGGGACCGGGAACGCCCCGGTGGCACGGCGGGTGATCTCGCCGTAGATCTCGGGGTCGGTCGTGTACTCCCCGAGGCGGCAGGTCTTGCGGCTGCCGTGGTAGTCGCTGGAACCGGTGGTCAGCAGACCGAGATCGGCGGCCAGGCCGCGCAGGCGCGCGCGGGTGGCGTCGTCGTGGTCCATGTGGTCGACCTCGATGCCGTCGAGGCCGGCCGACGCGAGGGCGGCTATCGCGCTCTCGGGCACGCAGGTGCCGCGCTTGACGGCGGCGGGGTGGGCGAAGACGGTGACCCCGCCGGCCGCCTTGACCAGGCGGATCGCGTCGAAGGGATCGAGCTCGTGCTTCTCCGCGTACGCGCGGCCGCCGTCGGCGAGCCAGTGCGGGGTGAACGCGTCGGACACGGTGGGCACGACGCCCAGCTCGACGAGGGCCGCGGCGATGTGCGGACGGCCCACGGAGCCGTCACCGGCGATCCGGGCGACCTGTTCCCAGGTGATGTCCACGCCGAGGTCCCGCAGCTTGCCGACCATGGTCCGCGCCCGCGGGATCCGGTCGTCGCGCACGAGCTCGCGCTCACGGAAGAGCTCGGGCTCCTCGGGGTCGAAGAGGTACGCCAGCATGTGCAGGCCGATGCCGTCGAGACGGCAGCTCAGCTCCGCGCCGGTCACCAGGGTCAGCCCCTCGGGCAGCGCGGCGATGGCCTCGCCGTATCCGGCGACCGTGTCGTGGTCGGTCAGCGCCACCACGTCAAGCCCCGCACCGGCGGCGTTGCGCACCAGTTCGGCGGGGGTGTCCGTACCGTCCGAGGCCGTGGAGTGGGCGTGCAGATCGATGCGCACAGCCGAACTCCAGGGTTCACACGCGGACGGGGGACACTCCAGGATACCGTCCGATTTTCCCGGTACGGGCCCACCGGCTTTCCCGGTACGGGCCCACCGGCCGGTCTGCGCCCCGGTCCGCCGGACGGGGTCCGCGTCAGGAGGAGGACAGGATCCGGGGGCTCAGGGCGCCGCACGGCAGGAGCTCGACCTCGGATCCCGCGTCGCGCAGATCGGTCAGCACCAGCTCGTCGTACATCAGCAGGCCCGACTGCTCCGGCCAGACGATCGCCCACAGCCACAGCCCGCGCGCCTCCCCCGCGAAGACGGCCCGGTCCTCGGGGACGCCGGTGACGTGCCAGAGCGGTGTCGGGCGGCCGGCGGCGACCACCTTGGCGTGCGGCGGGGCGGAGACGTTCATGAAGCGGCCCGGGTCGGGGGCGTCGAGACCGGCGAACCGCGCGCCCAGGCCCACGCCCAGCTCCTCGGCGATCAGCAGCAGCTCACCGATGCCACCGAGCGGACCGGGACCCGAGCAGGCCACGGCGGTGGCCCGGCCGCCCGTGCGGTCGTCACCGGCGGAGGCGATCCCGGTGAACAGCCAGCCGACGGGCAGCGGCCAGGGCATCCACACCGGCACCTCCGCCCGGTTCACCACCACGCTCAGGCCTTCTACGCTCGGCGGGATCACGGGCTGCAAGGGGTGGACGGCACCGTGCACCGCGCACTGCCAGGAGTCGGCGAAAAGACCGGGCGCCCTGACCCGGCCACCACACTTCGGGCAACTCGGTTCGCCCCTCATAAGAAGCCACGCTCCTCCCCGCCGCGCGCCCCGTCAAGACGTGCTCACCCGTCCGGGCGGCCGGGCGGCGGCCGGATGCTCAGTCCAGTGCGACTGCCGTACGCAGAGGGTCCCGCAGATCCGTGCCGTGCGCGAGCCAGCGTTCCTGGAGGGCGGCCGCGCCGTGGACGCGCTTCCACGCCGCCTCGTTCGCCGTCATCGGCAGGAGGGGGAAGAAGGAGACGGGATCCATGGGGTCGTCCAGGACGAGGTCTTCCACCAGGCCGCCGGGCTCCGCCACCAGCACGGAGGTGAACGGCGCCCCTTCCCACAGCGGTTCGCCCACGTCCAGGGAGGCGCCGGGCGCCACGACGAGCCCTTCCACCTGGGGCGAGGCCGCCAGTACGGCCAGGGGCCGCAGCAGCCGGTCGGTGGGCGCGAGCCCGCCCCGTACGGTCAGGACGAGCTCCGCGCGCGGACCGCGGAGCGGGTCGGCGACCACCGTCGTCGGGTCGGTCATCGGCTGGGCGGACATGCCGAGGGTCGCGTACCGCACGAGGTCCCCCTCGGTGAAGCGGAGGACTTCGAAGCGGTCGGTGCCCAAGAAGGTGACGGCGGCGCGGGCGTCGGGTTCGCCGAGCGCGGCGCGCAGCCGGGCTTCCACAAGGGCCAGAATTTCTGCCATGGAGCGAGCATAGAACTCGTATCAGCCGGGTAAAGAGCGGCTCTTGACCATCCGTCGGCTGATATCGTGGACCGCTGGTCGGGGACGCTCTCAGAAGAGAAGTTTCAGTGCCCCGGCGACAGGACGTCCCCTACGGGGGACCGGCCGGAGGAGGTGGGGCTGCGGTGCATCGAAGTCGATCGCACAGTACGTGCGGTACCTCTCGCTCTTCCACTTCGCCGACGGGCGCGCCGCGCCCCCTTTGATCCGCGCGTCGTTTCCCACGTCGGATCGGTCGAAGAGCGACGGAAGAACTGTGTCCTCCCGTCCTGATCCTTCCGCCTGCCCGCCCGGCCCGCCGACCGCGGTGAGCGCGTCATCCGGAAGGACCTCCCACCCGTACGGTCCGCAGCCGTGCGCGCGAAGGAGCCTGCCATGTCGATGCTGCCCTACCTCCGTGCCGCCGTCCGCCCCGCGCTGCGCAGGTCCACGCCCGCCCAGCCCGGCTACGACACCACCCGCGACCCGTCCGCGAACAGCGCGGTGGTCGACTGCGCCGTCTACCGCGACGGGCGGCGCGACGGCCGCGCCCGGGGCGGCGCCTGTCTGACGCCCCGTGAGGCGCTGCGCGAGGTCCGCGAGGACGGCGGTTTCGCCTGGATCGGCCTGCACGAGCCGACGGAGGCCGAGTTCGCCGGGATCGCCGCCGTGTTCGGGCTGCACCCGCTCGCCGTGGAGGACGCGGTGCACGCGCACCAGCGGCCGAAGCTGGAGCGCTACGACGACACCCTCTTCACCGTCTTCAAGACGATCCACTACGTCGAGCACGCCGAACTCACCGCCACCAGCGAGGTGGTGGAGACCGGCGAGGTGATGTGCTTCACCGGCCCCGACTTCGTCATCACCGTCCGGCACGGCGGCCACGGCTCCCTCAAGGGCCTGCGCCACCGCCTCCAGGACGACCCGGCGCTCCTCGCCAAGGGCCCGTCCGCCGTCCTGCACTCCCTCGCCGACCACGTGGTCGACGGCTACATCGCCGTCGCCGCGGCCGTCCAGGACGACATCGACGAGGTGGAGAGCGAGGTCTTCGCCGCCCCCGCCAAGGGCAGTGCGCGCGGCGGCGACGCGGGCCGCATCTACCAGCTCAAGCGCGAGGTGCTGGAGTTCAAGCGGGCCGTCTCCCCGCTGCTGCGCCCCATGGAGCTGCTCAGCGAGCGCCCGATGCGGCTGGTGGATCCCGACATCCAGAAGTACTTCCGCGACGTCGCCGACCACCTGGCCCGGGTGCACGAGCAGGTCGTCGGCTTCGACGAGCTGCTGAACTCCATCCTCCAGGCCAACCTGGCGCAGGCGACCGTCGCGCAGAACGAGGACATGCGCAAGATCACCTCCTGGGCGGCGATCATCGCCGTGCCCACGATGATCTGCGGGGTGTACGGGATGAACTTCGAGCACATGCCGGAGCTCCAGTGGCGCTACGGCTATCCGATGGTGATGGCGACGATCGCCGGGACCTGCTTCACCATCCACCGGGCCCTGCGCCGCCACGGCTGGCTGTGACGCCCCGGCTGTGCGCGCACCGGCTGTGCACGCACTGGCTGTGAGGGGCACGGGGGCGCTGGCTACCCTGTGCGCATGACTCTCAGCGCGCTCGATCTGGCCCTCGTCGAGGAGGCCACCAAGAAGTCCGGCCTCATCTGGGTCCGCGGCTCCGGGGCCGACCGCGGCCTGTGGCACGCCTGGGTGGACGGCGCGGCGCACGTGCTCGGCGACGGGCCCGGCGAGCAGCCGTTCCCGGGGCTCGCGGACGGGGCGGCCGCCGAGGTGACCGTGCGCAGCAAGGACAAGGGCGGCCGGCTCGTCGCGTGGACGGCGACCGTACGGGAGCTCGTGCCCGGCAGCGAGCCGTGGGAGGCCGCGGTGGCCGAGCTCAAGGGCAAGCGGCTCAACGCGCCCGACTCCGCCGAGATGACCGACCGCTGGGCGCGGGAGTGCCGGCTGCTGCGCCTGGAGCCGGAGGCGGTCCGCGGCGCCCTCCCCGAGGGCTCGCTGGCGGCGGCTCCGCTGGGCTCCCCGGCGACGACCCGGCGGCCGATCCCGGCCGGGCTGCCGAAGCTGCTGCTGAAGCGGAAGAAGAAGGCGTCCCGCTAGGGGGTGGCCTAGCCCTGCGGGTTGGCGCCCTGGCCGGAGCCCTGGCCGGAGCCGCCCTCCTGGCCCTTGGTCGTGGGCAGCTCGGACCCGTAGTCCACCGTCTGGTCCGGCGCGGGCGGGGTGAGTTCGACGGGCGCGCCCCATTCCGCGAGGGTCACCCGGCCGGCGCCGCCCGCGCGTTCCATGAGGAGCGGGTAGGGCGTGCCCTCCAGGGAGACCGAGAGCTTGCCGCCCTTGCCCTTGTCCGCGGAGACCTGGACGGCCCGGGTGTGCCCGACCTTGGTGTACGGCTCGTCCTTGGTGAGCTTCCCGTCGAGTCCGAGCAGCCCGTCGAGCATGACCTGCATGTCGGTGAACCCGCGGAACTGCTTGTAGGAGGGGTCGGCCTCGGGCACCTTGACGAACTTGTCGCCGAGCTTGCCCGCCGCCTCGGACTGGCCCCAGAACGCCGAGCCCGCCTTGAGGTAGAGCTGCTCCTTGACCCGCAGCAGCTGGAAGGTGGTGTCGTCCTGGGCCTTCACCTCGCCGGAGCCGCCGTCCGCCCCGAGCCGCATGTCCAGGGTGAAGGACTTGCCCCCACTGACGAGCGTGCCGGACAGGTGGACCGAGTGCGCCCCGGTGACGGCCGCCTTCGCCTTGTCCTCGATCTGGTCGGCGGACAGCTTCCCGACTCCGTTCGTCCCCTCGTCAGGGTCCGCTCCGCACCCCGTGCCGACGACGGCCAGGCCCGCGCACAGGGCGCTGACGAAGGCGGCCCGGCGCAGCCGCGGGGCGGGGAAGTAGGCGGTCACGGGCAGGTGCCCCTCTCGTTGCGTCGGCGAGCAGCTGGCAGCGTACCCGCCCGTACGCGGGCCCCCGCGCGGCACCCGTGCACAGCTCGTGGGGACGCGCGTACGGGGGCCGCCCGCGCGGCGCGGGGGCGGCTCGGGGGCACCTCGGGGGCACCTCGGGGAGGCCCGGGCGGACGGCCCCACCAGGAGCTTGCGTGCGGTACGGGCTAACCTGAGGGCGGCAGTACCGGTGATCGACGGATGACGCAGCTCGTAGGAGGCGCTCGGATGGCGGCAGGCGCCCCACGGATCTTCGTCTCGCATCTGTCGGGTGTGCCCGTCTTCGACCCCAACGGCGACCAGGTGGGCCGGGTGCGCGACCTCGTCGCGATGCTCCGCGTGGGCGGCCGGCCGCCCAGGCTGCTCGGCCTGGTGGTCGAGGTGGTCAGCCGGCGCCGGATCTTCCTGCCCATGACCCGGGTGACGGGCGTCGAGTCCGGCCAGGTCATCACCACCGGCGTGGTCAACATGCGGCGCTTCGAGCAGCGCCCCACCGAGCGGCTGATCCTCGGCGAACTGCTGGACCGGCGCGTGCGCCTGGTCGCGGACGACGAGGAGGTCACCGTCCTGGACGTGGCCATCCAGCAGCTGCCGGCCCGGCGCGACTGGGAGATCGACCGGATCTTCGTACGGAAGGGCAAGTCGGGCGCGCTGCGGCGGCGCGGCGAGACCCTGACCGTGGAGTGGTCGGCGGTGACGGGCTTCTCGCTGGAGGAGCACGGGCAGGGCGCCGAGAACCTGGTGGCCACCTTCGAGCAGATGCGCCCGGCGGACGTGGCGAACGTCCTGCACCACCTGACGCCGAAGCGGCGTGCCGAGGTGGCGAGCGCGCTGGACGACGACCGGCTCGCGGACGTCATGGAGGAGCTGCCCGAGGACGAGCAGGTGGAGATCCTCGGGAAGCTGAAGGAGGAGCGCGCGGCCGACGTCCTGGAGGCGATGGACCCGGACGACGCGGCCGACCTGCTCTCGGAGCTGCCGGAGGACGACAAGGAACGGCTGCTGACGCTGATGCGGCCGGACGACGCGGCCGACGTGCGGCGCCTGCTGTCGTACGAGGAGAACACCGCGGGCGGTCTGATGACCACGGAGCCGATCGTGCTGCGGCCCGACGCGACGGTCGCCGACGCGCTGGCCCGCGTACGGCAGTCGGACCTGTCGCCGGCGCTGGCCGCGCAGGTGTACGTGTGCCGGCCGCCGGACGAGACGCCGACGGGCAAGTACCTGGGCACGGTGCACTTCCAGCGGCTGCTGCGCGATCCGCCGTTCACCCTGGTCAGCTCGATCGTGGACGCCGGTCTGCCGCCGCTGCGGCCGGACGCCTCGCTGCCGGTGGTGACCAGCTACCTGGCCGCGTACAACATGGTCGCGGTGCCGGTGGTCGACGAGAGCGGCTCGCTGCTGGGCGCGGTCACCGTCGACGACGTACTGGACCACCTGCTGCCGGACGACTGGCGGGAGACGGACTTCCATTCCGAGAGTCCCGAGGCCAACGAGAGCTACGAGGATGCGGAGGAGGACGTCCGTGGCCACTGAGCGGGGGCGCGGCGACCAGGCCGCGCGCGAGCGGCGCCGCGAGCAGATCCGGGAGCGGCGCGAACAGGCGCGGCTGCAGGCGCGGGAGCACGGGCCGTCGGCGGAGTCGGCGGAACGTTCCTCCGACGCGCCGCACCGCGACCGGGCCAAGAGCGGGGCCTCCGGGTCCGGATCCGGGTCCAGCGCGCTGACGCGTTCGCGCACCCGGCTCGACCTGCCGCGCCCGGCCCGCCGGCGGCTGCTGCCCGAGTACGACCCGGAGGCCTTCGGCCGGCTCTCGGAGCGGGTGGCGCGGTTCCTGGGCACCGGGCGGTTCATCGTCTGGATGACCGTCGTCATCATCGTCTGGGTGCTGTGGAACATCTTCGCTCCGCAGAACCTGCGCTTCGACACCTACCCCTTCATCTTCCTGACCCTGATGCTCTCGCTCCAGGCCTCCTACGCGGCCCCCCTGATCCTGCTGGCGCAGAACCGGCAGGACGACCGGGACCGGGTCAACCTGGAGCAGGACCGCAAGCAGAACGAGCGCTCGCTGGCCGACACCGAGTACCTGACCCGGGAGATCGCGGCCCTGCGGATGGGTCTGGGCGAGGTCGCCACGCGCGACTGGATCCGGTCCGAGTTCCAGGATCTGATCAAGGAGATGGACGAGCGGCGGCTGTTCCCGGCCGAGAGTGACGAAGGCGACCGCTAGCGGGCTTTCCTGAGGCCCGCCACCGCGCCGTACCATCGGGGCATGGCTACCGACACAAGCTCCGCCTCCGCCACCGGCGTGCCCGAGCAGGACGCGATCCTGGACGCGCTGGCGACGGTGAACGACCCCGAGATCCACCGGCCGATCACCGAGCTCGGCATGGTCAAATCGGTGGAGATCGGTGAGGGCGGCGAGGTCGCCGTCACCGTGTTCCTGACCGTGTCGGGCTGCCCCATGCGCGAGACCATCACCAACCTGGTCACCGAGGCCGTGCAGCGGGTCCCCGGCGTCACCTCGGTCGCCGTCACGCTGGACGTGATGAGCGACGAGCAGCGCAAGGACCTCGCGGCGACCCTGCGCGGCGGCACCGCCGAGCGCGAGGTCCCCTTCGCCCAGCCCGGCTCGCTGACCCGCGTCTACGCGGTCGCCTCCGGCAAGGGCGGCGTCGGCAAGTCCTCGGTCACCGTGAACCTGGCGGCGGCGATGGCGGCCGACGGCCTCAAGGTCGGTGTGGTCGACGCCGACATCTACGGCCACAGCGTGCCGCGCATGCTCGGCGTCGAGGGCCGCCCCACCCAGGTCGAGAACATGATCATGCCGCCGTCGGCGCACGGCGTGAAGGTCATCTCCATCGGCATGTTCACCCCGGGCAACGCGCCCGTGGTGTGGCGCGGTCCGATGCTGCACCGGGCCCTCCAGCAGTTCCTGGCCGACGTGTACTGGGGCGACCTGGACGTCCTGCTGCTCGACCTGCCGCCGGGCACGGGCGACATCGCGATCTCCGTGGCCCAGCTCGTGCCCAACGCCGAGATCCTCGTCGTGACCACCCCGCAGCAGGCGGCGGCCGAGGTGGCGGAGCGGGCCGGTTCGATCGCCGTGCAGACGCACCAGAAGATCGTCGGCGTCGTCGAGAACATGTCCGGGCTGCCCTGCCCGCACTGCGACGAGATGGTCGACGTGTTCGGCTCCGGCGGTGGCCAGAAGGTCGCCGACGGACTGACCAAGACGGTCGGCGCGGCCGTACCGGTGCTCGGCTCGATCCCGATCGACGTCCGCCTGCGCGAGGGCGGCGACGACGGCACCCCGGTCGTCCTGTCGGACCCCGACTCCCCCGCCGGCGCGGCCCTGCGCGCCATCGCGGGCAAGCTCGGCGGCCGGGCCCGCGGCCTGGCCGGCATGTCGCTGGGCATCACCCCGCGCAACAAGTTCTGACACGCGCGGGCGGACGAGGAGGGGCCCCGGGACGGAATTTCCGTTCCGGGGCCCCTCCTGCGTACGTCCTGCTCGTGCACGTGCGTCCTGCTCGTGCGCGTGCGTCCTGCTCGTGCGCGTGCGTCCTACTCGTACGCCGCCAGGTCGCCGATCACCGAGAAGCCGAGCCCGTACGCGCTCATCCCCCGGCCGTAGGCGCCGAGGTGCACCCCGCTCCCGGTCGATCCGGCCAGGACCCACCCGAACTCCGACTCGCGGTAGTGGAACGGCGTCGGCTCCCCGTCCACCGGCAGCGACAGCGTCGACCAGTCCGGCCCCGCGAGGTCGTCCGCGAGCTCCCACGCCGCCTCGGTCTGCTGGTCGAGCCAGTCGTCGCGCAGGCTGTGGTCCATCTGCCCCGGCCAGCTGTAGGCCAGCAGGCCCGAGCCGGCCAGCCAGGCCGCCGAGGAGACCGAGGTGGCCTCCAGCACGCCGGTGCCGTCGGCGGTGCGCCGCAGGGGGTTGCTGGCCACCGTGACGACCACCGCGAAGCGCTCCTTCTCCCCGGTGGCGATCTCGCCGCGGGCGGAGGGCTCGTCCCCGTGGCCCGTGGAGCCGTGCTCCACGCTGCCGTCGGCGCCGGCGGCGACCTGCATCAGCCAGCGGGGGCCGGTGAAGGCCCCGTCCAGGCCGTACCAGGGGAAGTCCGCCCGCAGGTATCCCTCGGCCGCCCGGCGGGCGGCAGGGACGGGCGGGGCGGCCGCGTCCGGGGACTGCGGAAGATCCTGGGGTGCGGGCGTCTGCGCCTCGGCGGGCTGCGTGCCTACCCGGCTACTGCGCGTCGTCTCCATCGCTACGGCCTCTCGTTCCGTGGGCTCCGGAACGGCCCACCCCCCTCGGGCGTCCTGGATCCGGACTCAAAGGAGGATAGCCATCCGACCGCGGTTCGACGGGCAGGCGGGCGCGCGCGTGGTCCCTGGTGGCGTCAGGTCGCGTCGGCGTCGTAGCGCGTGAGCTGCTCCTGCGCCGGGGTCGCCGGGTCCTTCAGCATGTCCAGTCCGGCACCCGGCGCGGGCGCGGCGGGCGCCGGCGCGGCATCGGGCTCCTTGCCGTTGACCGCGTCGGTGACGTCGTTGAGTTCCTTGCGGAGATCGAAGCTGGTCCGGATCTCCTTGAGGTCCTCGTTCTCGGTCAGCTGCTTGCGGATGAAGTTCTTCGGGTTCAGGTCCTCGAACTCGAAGTCCTTGAACTCCGGGCCCAGCTCGGAGCGGATGTCCTGCTTCGCACTGTCGGAGAAGGCGCGGATCTTCCGGATGACGCCCGTGACGTCCTGGATGACCTTGGGCAGCTTGTCCGGACCGAAGATGAGAATGGCCAGCACCACGATCGTGACCAGCTCGAGTGCGCCTATGTCGTTGAACACCTTGCCCCGCTCCTCGGCTCTCTTCACGTCAGGCCTGTCACACGGTACCCGGCCGGGTCCGCAGGCCAATACACCAGGACCGGCTGTTTAGCGGACGGATTCGGCTTTCACCCGGCCGTCACGAACCGTTCGCCGATCCGAGGACCACTTCCAGCGTGCGCTCCCGGCCGTCGCGCAGCACGGTGAGGGTGAGCCCGTCGCCCGGCCGGTGGGCCCGGATCTTGATCACGAGCTCGTCGCCTCCGTGCACCCGTACCCCGTCCACCTTGGTGATCACGTCGCCCGGCCGGATCCCGGCGCGGGCTCCGGGCCCGCCCGCGGTGACCGCCGGCTTGCCGCCCTCGCCCTTCTCCCCGACCCGGGCCCCGTCGCCGGAGTACTCCATGTCCAGGGTGACGCCGATGACGGGATGGGTGGCGCGGCCGGTGCGCATCAGCTCCTCGGCGACGCGCTTGCCCTGGTTCACCGGGATCGCGAAGCCGAGGCCGATGCTGCCGCGCTGCTGCCCGGAGCTGTCGCCGCCGTCGCCGCCGCGGATGGCGCTGTTGATGCCGATGACCTGGGCCCTGGCGTCGAGGAGGGGGCCGCCGGAGTTTCCGGGGTTGATGGGGGCGTCGGTCTGGAGCGCGTCGACGTAGCTGACGTCGCTTCCGTCGCCCTTGTCGCCCCCGGCGGTGATGGGGCGGCCGGTGGCGCTGATGATGCCGGCGGTCACCGTGTTGGAGAGGTCGAAGGGGGCTCCGATGGCCACCACCGGGTCACCGACCTTGACGTTCTCGGAGTTGCCGAGCGCGAGCGGCCGCAGGCCCCGTACGCCCTCGACCTTGACGACCGCCAGGTCGTACCCGGTGTCGCCGCCGACCAGCTCGGCGGGGACGCTCTCACCGGTGCTGAAGGTGACCGTTATGGTCCGGGCCCCGCTGACCACGTGGTTGTTGGTGAGGATGTGGCCCTGCCCGTCGAGGACGAAGCCGGTGCCCGTCGAACTGCTCTGCGCGCCGTTGACGTGCAGGGTGACCACGCCGGGCAGCGCGGTGGAGGCGATCCCGGCGACGCTGCCGGGAGCGCGGCCGGTGTCGGCGGGGGCCGCCTGCGGGAGTTCGAGCCGGGTGCCGGCCTCCCGCTCGGCGAGGACGCCCGCGTAGCCGCCGATGCCGCCGGCCAGGAGGGCGATCCCGAGCGCGAGGAGGATGCCCTGGCGCATCCCCAGCCCGCGGGAGCCCGCCCTGCCGCGGTCCACCGGCTGGAGCGGCTGCGCACCCCACGGGTCGTACCGCGGCCCGGGGTCCGCCTCGGGCAGCACCGGCGCGGGCGGTACGGGTTCCCCGTGCGCGGCGACCGGCTCCGCGGGCCGGCTCCACCACTGGGGCACCGGCGCGGCCACCGGATCCGGATCCGGATCCGGATCCGCGGCCAGGTCCGCGGGCGGCGCCGACCTCGGCGGCGGTACGGAGGCCTCGTGCGCGCCGCCGGGCGCCGCGGGCCGGCTCCACCACCGGGGCATGGGGGCGGGAACCGGATCCGCCGCCGGATCGGTCTGCTGGCTGTCGGACATGGGCGCTCCCCGCCTACCTGTCGGTCTCCGCCGGCCGCCCGGGGCGGCGCATCTGGCGGAGATTCAACCAGGTTGCCCGTGCCGCCCGCCCCGCCGGGCCGCACGCACGGGCACCCGCGCGGGACCGAAGACACCGGACGGCCGGGCCGCACGCGGCCCGGGCGAACCGGCCCGCCGGCAGAGACCGCCTAGCGGTACAGGGACACCGGACGGGCGGAGGCCGTGGTGGCCGGGCGGGACGGGGACGCGGACGGGGACGCCAGGGGGCTGACCGGGTGGAGCGTCGGGATGGTGCCCGGCTTCGGCAGCCCGTTCTCCCGGACCACCGCGTCGAACACCGGAACCACGGGTCCCGGACGCGCGGCCGGCGCCTCGCCCCGGGCATTGGGCTCGACCGTCTCGATGGGCAGCGAGCCCCCGAGCGCGATCGCGGCGAGCGACACCGCACCGGCGGCCACGAAGGCGAAGCGGCGCCGCTGCCGGCCCACCTCGTGTATCCGGAAGCCCTGCTGCTGCGGTGCGGCGGCGGCCGCGGGCGGCGCGTAGCCGAAGGAGGAGAAGGGGTCGGCTCCCGGCGGCGAACCGAAGGGGCCGGACGGACCCGAAGGCCCCGAGGAATCCGTGCCGCCGGGCAGTCCCTGCAACCGCGCCAGCAGCCCCGCCGACAGCGGAGGCGGCGCGCTCTCCACGAACATGGTCTTCAGGCGGCGCTGCGCATCGGCCTCGGCCTTGCACTTGGCACACGTCGCCAGGTGCGCCAGTACCCGCTCGCGCGCGTCGTGGCTCAACTCCCCGTCCACGAGGGCCGCGAGCCGGTCGCCCAGATGCTGCTCGGCCGGGGAGGCGTGCTCGGCGGGCGAAGGGGAGAACGGACTGGTCCCGCTCACTCGGCTCCGCCCTCTCCCCCGGCGCCGGGCGCGCCCACCGCCACACCGGCCAGCGCACGCTGCTCCGCACGGGCCTCGGGAGAGCGGTGCTTGAGCGCCTTGCGCAGGTGGGAACGGCCCCGGTGGATACGGCTGCGCACGGTGCCGAGCTTCACGCCGAGCGTGGCGGCGATCTCCTCGTACGACAGTCCCTCGATGTCACAGAGCACCACGGCCGCGCGGAACTCGGGCGCGAGGGTGTCCAGAGCCTGCTGCACGTCGGCGTCGAAGTGGGTGTCGTGCAGCACCTGCTGCGGGGACGGCTCACGGCTCGGCAGCCGCTCGGCGGCGTCGTCGGCGAGGGCGTCGAAACGGATCCGCTGCTTTCGGCGGACCATGTCGAGGAAGAGGTTCGTGGTGATCCGGTGCAGCCAGCCCTCGAAGGTGCCGGGCGTGTACGTGGACAGCGAGCGGAAGACGCGGACGAAGACCTCTTGCGTCAGGTCCTCGGCGTCGTGCTGGTTGCCCGTCAGCCTGTAGGCGAGGCGGTAGACCCGCGCGCTATGGGTGCTGACGATCTCCTCCCACGAGGGAGGGGTCCACGCCTGGGAGCCCGCATCGGCGGCGAACGTCGCGGTGGTTGCGGTGTCTACGGTGCGGAAACGGTCAGCAATGTTGGTCACGGATTTCGGCTCACCGGCCGACCAGAAGAGGCGTCGGAGGACACCCCCACGATCCACAGGCGCAGCCGCACCTCCCCTGTCGGCTCTGGTGGTGTCCAGCGGAATCCCTACCATAGCCACCCCTCCCGTCAGCTCTGGATAAGCATTTTTGCAGTAACTTTGCACGGGCTCCGGGCCCCGGGCCGCCCCTGCGTCCCTACTGCTCTCAACGCCCGGTCCCATCTGCGGGTTCCCGACTCCAGCGGATACAGTCACCGTTGCGCCAACTATGGGGACAGGAGAGGGTCATTACCGGCAACCGGCAGACGAGCTGGGCGTTCGCCGACGCGTTTGTCGCCGAAGACGACGCTCTGCGATGGGCCCGCGACCGGTCCAGGGAAGCGGGACTGCGTTCCGTCTCCCCCGGCACCGGGGCCGCGCTGCGCCTGCTCGCCGCCACCGCCGACGCGAAGGCGGTCGCCGAGATCGGCACCGGCACCGGCGTGTCCGGCATCCACCTCCTGCACGGAATGCGCGCCGACGGAGTGCTGACCACGGTGGATCCCGAAGCCGACCGGCAGGCCTTCGCCCGCCAGGCCTTCCGCGCCGCCGGCTTCGCGGGCAACCGCGCCCGCTTCATCCCCGGCCGCGCCCTGGACGTACTGCCCCGGCTGGCCGACGGCGGATACGACCTCGTCTTCTGCGACGGGGATCCCTCCGAGTCCCTCGACTACCTCGCTGAATCGTTGCGCCTGCTGCGCCCCGGCGGACTCGTCTGCTTCGAGGGAGTCTTCTCGGACGGCCGTACGGTCGACTCCGCGGCCCAGCAGGCGGAGGTGCTCCGCGTCCGCGAACTGCTGCGCACCGTCCGGGAGACCCCGGCGCTGGAGGCCGCCCTGCTCCCGGTGGGCGACGGCCTGCTGTGCGCGGTCCGCCGCTGAGCCGACCGGGTCAGCGGAGCAGCGCGAACGTCAGCGCCGCCGTGCCGCCCAGGGCGGTGCCGGCGAGGAGCTGCGCCGTGGTGTGCGCCTTGAGCACCAGCCGCGACCATCCCATGGCGGCGGCGATCAGCACGGCGGGGAGCACCGCCGGGCCGAAGACCAGCAGCAGGACCATCACGGTGCCGCCGCCCACCGACATGTGGATGGATATCTGCCAGGCGACCGTCACCAGCAGCGAGGACACGAGGCCGACCAGCATCGCGACGACGAGCGCGAAGACGTCGGCCGGGGCGCCCAGCACGTGCAGGAGGGCGATCCCGGCGACGACCGAGAGCAGGCTCAGACCCATCGGGACGACGCGCTGACGCCGGACCCGGATGTGCTGGTCGGTCAGCGCCCCGCGCCGGACCCCGAGCATGACGATCCCGATCGGCACCACCCCGCAGAACAGGGCCCCGAGCACTCCCCAGCCGAGGCCGGACCACGACCTCGTGCTGTGCCAGCCGATCAGCAGGAGCTGGGCCACCACCAGGTTCGCCGGCGCCAGGACCTCCGTGAGGACCCGGGCCGTCTTCTCGCGGGGCGTGCAGTCGGCGAAGGCGGGTGGTGCGGGCGGGGAGAAGGTCACGGCGCGGCTCCGGCGATCACGGTCGGGGTTCTACGGAGGGTCTACGGGGGGGCTGAGCCCTGGCCCCGGGACACAACACTGCCCCGACCGCAGATCGCGGCCGGGGCAGTGCAGAGAATGCAGCGAAAGTACTGTCGGTCATCCCTGGGGGATCAGCCGACGACCTTCTTCAGGGCGTCACCCAGGGCGTCCGCCTCGTCCGGAGTCAGCTCGACGACGAGCCGACCGCCGCCCTCGAGCGGTACGCGCATGACGATGCCCCGCCCCTCCTTGGTGACCTCGAGCGGGCCGTCGCCCGTCCGCGGCTTCATGGCCGCCATGCTCGTTCCCCTTCCTGAAACCAGTTCATCGTCAGCCGACGGCCCCATTCAGGTGCCTAGTACCCGGCATCGAACACATTGCTTCCAGGCCATTATCCCGCATGTCAGGACCCGATGACCAACATCGGCTGGGAACGCTTGTGCAACGCGCTTGACCAAAACCACTCATTTCGGGGACACGCCTGCGATACTTCGCCGCCGCGGCACGACTCGGCCCTTCCGTTTATTTGACGCACATCACATGTGCGACCCCGTCCCGGTCCGCCATGCTGACCTTTGCACCGGCCGGTACCGGCCGGTAGCCAGCCCGCGACGAAGGGGGACCCCCGCCATGGCCGACAGCGTGCTCTACGAAGTGACCGACGGACTCGCGACCATCACGATCAACCGTCCCGAGGCCATGAACGCCATGAACACCGAGGCCAAGGTCGCCCTGCGCGACGCGGCCCGGGCGGCGGCCGCGGATCCCTCGGTACGGGCGGTCCTGCTCACCGCGGCCGGCAACCGGGCGTTCTGCGTGGGCCAGGACCTCAAGGAGCACGTCGGGTTCCTCGCGGCCGACAAGGAGCACGGCTCCTCGCTGACGATGAACACCGTCGCGGAGCACTACAACCCGATCGTCCGGGCGCTGACGGAGATGCCGAAGCCGGTGGTCGCGGGCGTCAACGGGGTCGCGGCGGGCGCGGGCTTCGGATTCGCCCTGGCGGCGGACTTCCGCGTGGTCGCGGACACCGCCTCCTTCAACACCTCCTTCGCGGGGGTCGCCCTGACGGCCGACTCGGGCGTCTCGTGGACGCTGCCCCGCCTGATCGGCGGCTCGCGCGCCTCCGACCTGCTGCTCTTCCCCCGGTCCGTGAAGGCCCAGGAGGCCCTGGAGCTCGGCATCGCGAACCGCGTCGTCCCCTCGGACGAGCTGGCGGCCGAGGCGCTGGCCGTGGCCCGGCGGCTCGCCGAGGGCCCGACGGTCGCCTACGCGGCGCTGAAGGAGTCCCTGGCGTACGGGGCCTCGCGGTCCCTCTCCGAGGCGCTGGACCAGGAGGACGTCCTCCAGGCCCGCGCGGGGTCCTCCGAGGACCACGCCATCGCCGTGGAAGCCTTCCTCGCCAAGCAGCCCCCCCACTACCTGGGCCGCTAACACCTCCCCCGCGCACAGGGGCGGCTCCCCCCGGACACGGGGACGGCTCCCCCGGACACGGGGACGGCTCCCCCGGACACGGGGACGGCTCCCCCGGACACGGGGACGGCTCCCCCGGACACGGGGACGGCTCCCCCCGGGGACGGGCAGTGGCTCCCCTGCGCGGGCAGAGGCTCCCCGGGCGGGCACAGGCTCCCCCGAGGCGGGTGCGGGCGCGACTGCGCGGGTGCGGGCGGTCGCTGCGCGGGTGCGGGCACCGCTTCGCGTGGCGAGGTCCCCTACCCGCCCTTCGCCCGTTCCCCGGGCTCCGCCCGGACCCGCGCCTCAAACGCCGGCGGGGCTGGGAAGGCGCACCGGGCTGCGCCCGGACCCTCTGGGGCTCCGCCCCGGACCCCGCGCCTCAAACGCCGGCGAGGCTGCGCTTGACCGCCATGGGGTGTGCGGTGCCCTCGGCCAGGCGCTTGGTGATCACCTGGATCTCTTCGTCCGTCCACTCGGTGAGCAGCTTCAGG
>NZ_JBSFDF010000070.1:0-32786 GCF_053593795.1 Streptomyces sp. NPDC002104
AGTCCAGGCCGACACCCCACCCCGCCCCCGGCACCGGCCCCCACCCGCAGCCACCGAGCCCCGACACAATCCAGCCCCGCCGGCGCTTGAGGCGACCGACGGCCACCCCCGCCCCCGCACCCGTCAGCGAGCCCTGAAGTGGGCCCGGATCAGGGACTCCGCCACCCCGAGCTCACCCGCGGACAGCGCAGCCACCACCGCCACATGCTCCCCCGCATCCGCGACGAGCTCCGCCCGCCGGACCCGCCGCGGCCCCGGCAGGGGCCACTGGGAGCGCCGGTGGAGGTCCTCCGCCACGAGGAGGAGCTGCGTGTTGCCGGCCAGCCCGAGCACCGCACGGTGGAACGCCCGGTCCGCGTCGGCGTACCGCGCCGCATCACCCGCGGCCGCCGCCGCCTCCGCCTCGGCCGCCGCGGGCACCACCACGGCCCAGCCCCCGGCCGGCACCGTACGGGCCAGCCGCAGCATCACCGGGACTTCGAGCAGCGCCCTGACCTCGGCCAGTTCCGCCATCTCCGCCGGAGTCCGGGTCAGGACCCGGAAGCCCCGGTTCGGGAGGCATTCGACGACCCCCTCCAGCGCCAGCTGCTGCATCGCCTCGCGCACGGGCGTCGCGGAGACCCCGAACCGCTCCCCCAGGGCCGGGCCCGAGTAGATCTCCCCCGGCTCCAGCTCCCCCGCGAGCAGCGCCGCGCGCAGCGCGTCGAGAACCTGCCCGCGCACGGAATGCCGTACGACTTTGCGGCCAGGCTCACGGCCCGGGTCGCGGCCCGGCTCACGGCCCGGGGCACGGCCCGGCTCACGGTCCTGCTGTTGCGGCACCCGGGCTCGGGCCGTATCGCGCACTCGGTCCTCCACGGGTTTCGACCTGCCCCCGAAGAATAGCCCGCCTTCCCACACCCCACGAAGATCAGGTAAGGTAAGGCTTACCTGTTAACGATCGCATGATTCGGTGGTTCGCCATGACCGTCATGACCGTGGCGCCCACCCAGGGCCACGCACACCCCCCACGCACGCCCGCCACACCCGCCCCGGCCGGCTCCCCGGTGGCGGACGCGTACGCACGGCTGACCGCCGCCTACGCCGGGCTGCGCGTCACCGAGCTCGCCCCGCACGAACCCTCCCCTCGCGGTGTGGGGTGGGTCGGAGCGGACGAGCTCGCGGCGGGCGGCGAGGCCCTGGACACGTTCCTCGCGTGGGACGAGGCGCAGATGCTCCGCGACTACGGGCGCCCGGGTCGGCCCGACGTGGTGGCGGGGTTCGGGCTGCACCGGTACGCGTGGATGGCCTGTCTGCTGGTCACGGTCCCGTGGTTCCTGGACCGGCGCGTGCCCCTCCTCCCCCCGCAGGACGTGTCCTTCGACCGGACGCACGGCCGGATGGCCGTCCGCGTCCACTCCTTCGCCTGCCTGCCGGACGATCCGGCGGCCGCGCTCCCCGGGGCCCGGGTCGTGCCCGACGAGGACGCGCTGCGCGCAGAGGTACGGGCTGCGGTGGCCCTGCACCTCGAACCGGTCATGGAGGGCTTCGGCCCGCGGATGCGGCGCGGGCGGCGCGCCCTGTGGGGCATGGTGACCGACGATGTGGTCGAGAGCCTCTGGTACGTGGGCAACCTGCTCGGCGAGGCCGAGGAGCAGCGGGCGATGCGCGAGCTGGACCGGCTCCTGCCGGGCTCGACCGCCCCGTACACGGGCGGGGCGGGCTTCCGCACCCTCGAAGCCCCGGACGGCCGGCAGTTCCCGACGCGTGACCGGGCGAGCTGCTGCTTCTTCTACACGATCCGCCCCGACGACACCTGCGTCACCTGCCCCCGCACCTGCGACGAGGACCGCGTGGCACGCCTGACGGCCGACAGCTGACCGGGACGGGACCGGGCGGTCCGGAATCCGGCCGACGCACGCCCGTACGCCCCGCCCGCCCGCCCACCACCTCAACCCACCCGTCCGACTGACGGAAATCGAACTCAACTCGACTCATGCGAGCGAGAGTTCGAACCGCAACACCCTATCCGGCGGGCTCCGCCCCCCGTTGGCGTCCACTTGCCCCGAAACCCGCGTGTACGGCTCACCGGCTGCGCCACTATGGCGCCCGGAAAGCCGCACCGGCCACAAGCCGAACAGCCGCATACGCGAGGCAAGGGACAACCGCATGAGACTGACCGACATATCGCTGGACTGGCTGCTGCCCGGCAGCCTGCTGATCCTGGGCGTACTTGCGGCAGTGGCGGTGCTGGCCCGGGGCAAGCGCGAAGGCGAGAAGGCCGGGGCGGCCGAGGACAGCTGGGAGCGCAGCGAGGAGCGGCGGCGGCGCAAGGAAGCCGTCTACGGCACCGCCTCGTACGTCCTGCTCTTCTGCTGCGCGGCGGTGGCCGCGGCGCTCTCCTTCCACGGGCTGGTCGGCTTCGGCCGGCAGAACCTCAACCTCTCCGGGGGCTGGGAGTACCTGGTCCCCTTCGGGCTCGACGGCGCCGCCATGTTCTGTTCGGTGCTCGCCGTCCGCGAGGCCAGCCACGGCGACGCGGCCCTCGGTTCGCGCATGCTGGTCTGGCTGTTCGCGGGAGCCGCCGCCTGGTTCAACTGGGTGCACGCACCGCGCGGCCTCGGCCACGACGGGGCTCCGCAGTTCTTCTCCGGCATGTCGCTCTCGGCGGCCGTGCTCTTCGACCGCGCCCTGAAGCAGACCCGCCGGGCCGCACTGCGCGAACAGGGCCTGATTCCGCGGCCGTTGCCGCAGATCCGGATGGTCCGCTGGCTGCGGGCACCCCGGGAGACCTTCGGCGCGTGGTCGCTGATGCTGCTGGAGGGGGTCCGCACGCTCGACGAGGCCGTGGACGAGGTCCGCGAGGACAAGAAGGAGAAGGAGAACGACCGGCACCGCCGCCGGGAGCAGCACCGGCTGGACCGGGCGCACATCAAGGCGCTCGGGCGGCAGAACCGGGCGTTCGGGCGGATGGCCCGGGCCCGTCAGGTCGAGGTGCCGGGGCTGGCCCCCGGAGCGGGCTCCGCGCCGGTCGGCGCGGAGCCGGCCATAGCGGAAACGGGACAGCTGCCCCTGCGGCGCCGGCCCTCCCTGCAGGCCGTGAGCGGAACCGACCCCGCTGACACCGGGCACCCGGCCAACCCGGCCCATGGCGCCGGCACCGCCGCCGGCCCCCGGACGGTGGACCTCACCGCCGAGGACGACACGCAGACGCTCCCCCGGCTCGACTCCCTGGAGCGCAAACTGAAGGATCTGGAGCAGCAGTTCGGCTGACGGGCCGACGGGTTCCGGCCCGTCCGCTTTCCGGCTCGCGGGGTCCGCCCGGTCACTCAGGCGGGCCCCGCCTCCTTCGCTCCGTCGAGCTCGAACCACACCACCTTGCCGCCGCCCAGCGCCAGTCCGAGTGCGTCCACGCCCCAGGCGTCGGCGAGCGACTGCACCAGCACCAGCCCCCTGCCGTGCGTACCGTCGTCGGCGGACGGTACGTGCGGCCGGGGCCGGCGGGCGGCGTAGTCGCGGACCTCCACGCGCAGCCGGTCGGCTGCCAGCGTCGCGGAGACCTCGGCGCCCTGATCGGTGTGGACGAGGGCGTTGGTGACCAGTTCGGTGATCAGCAGCTCGGCCACCTCGGCGGCCTCCGCCCGGCACCGGTGGCGCAGCAACTCCCGTAAGTCCTTGCGGACTTCTCCCACGGCCTTCAGGTCCGCCCGGCGCACGCTGCGGGTGATCCCCGAGGCGTGCACCGCCGCCCCGTCCTCGGCCGACGGTTCGCGCGGCACCGGCCGCCCCCTGCGCCACAGCTTCCCGGCCTTCGCCCCCACCCGCACGGCGATGTACCTCCCGTTTGCCCGCTGCCCCGACGGCCCGTCGGTCGAACAGGCCTACGGGATGCATGCCCTCCGGGGGAATCCGCACGCATCCGGGCTCAAGGGCGGGGCACGTTACGGAGGTTGGATCGCGCCATCTGGATCATCCGGCCCACCCCTCCGTCCAGCACGATCTTGCTGGCCGAAAGTGCGAATCCGGTCACCATCTCGGCGCTGATCTTCGGCGGAATCGACAGGGCGTTGGGGTCAGTGACCACGTCCACCAGAGCCGGTCCCTTGTGCTTGAAAGCGTCCCTCAAAGCGGCTGTGAGCTGCTTGGGCTTCTCCACCCGGACCCCGTACGCGCCCGCCGCGCGGGCGATCGCCGCGAAGTCGGGGTTCTTATTCGTGGTTCCGTACGAAGGAAGGCCGGAAACCAGCATCTCCAACTCGACCATCCCGAGGGATGAGTTGTTGAAGAGGACCACTTTGACGGGGAGGTCGTACTGCACCAGGGTGAGGAAATCTCCCATCAGCATGGAGAAACCGCCGTCGCCCGACATCGACACCACTTGACGTCCGCGATCGGTGAACTGTGCGCCGATGGCCTGCGGAAGGGCGTTGGCCATGGAGCCGTGGCTGAAGGATCCGATGATGCGGCGCTTTCCGTTCGGGGAAAGATAGCGCGCGGCCCACACGTTGCACATGCCTGTATCGACGGTGAACACGGCGTCCTCGTCGGCCAGTTCGTCGAGGACGGCGGCCACGTACTCGGGATGGATGGGCGTGCGCTTCTCCACCTTGCGCGTGTACGCCTTCACCACTCCCTCCAGCGCGTCCGCGTGCTTCTTCAGCATCCGGTCGAGGAAGCGGCGGTCCGTCTTGGCCTTCACCCGGGTGTTCAGCGCGCGCAGGGTCTCCCGTACGTCGCCCCAGACCGCGAGGTCCAGCTTGGTGCGGCGGCCGAGGTGTTCGGGCCGGATGTCCACCTGGACGATCTTGACGTTGTCCTTGGCGTCGTCGGGGAGGAAGGCGTTGTAGGGGAAGTCCGTGCCGAGCAGGATCAGCAGATCGCATTCGTGGGTGGCCTCGTAGGCCGCGCCGTAGCCGAGCAGCCCGCTCATGCCGACGTCGTAGGGATTGTCGTACTGGATCCACTCCTTGCCGCGCAGGGCGTGGCCGATGGGCGCCTTGACGCGGCCGGCGAACTCCATGACCTCGGCGTGCGCGCCGGCGGTGCCGCTGCCGCAGAACAGGGTGACCCGGTCGGCCTCGTCGACGAGCCGGACCAGTTTCTCGATCTCCCCGTCGCCGGGCCGTACGGTCGGCCGCGCGGTCACGAGCGCCTGCTCGACGCTCTGCTCCGGCGCGGGCTGGGAGGCGATGTCCCCGGGCAGCGACACCACGCCGACGCCGCCGCGGCCGATGGCGTGCTGGATGGCGCTCTGCAGGACCCGGGGCATCTGCCGGGGGTTGGAGATCAGCTCGCTGTAGTGGCTGCACTCGGTGAAGAGCCGGTCCGGGTGGGTCTCCTGGAAGTAGCCGAGGCCGATCTCGGAGGAGGGGATGTGGGAGGCGAGCGCGAGGACCGGAGCCATGGAGCGGTGGGCGTCGTAGAGCCCGTTGATCAGGTGGAGGTTGCCGGGCCCGCAGGAGCCCGCGCAGGCGGCGAGGGACCCGGTGATCTGGGCCTCGGCGCCGGCCGCGAAGGCGGCGGTCTCCTCGTGGCGCACCTGGATCCAGTCGATGCCGCCGGTGCGGCGGATCGCGTCGACGACGGGGTTGAGACTGTCCCCGACGACTCCGTACATCCGGCGCACGCCGGCGCGCTTGAGGATGTCGATGAACTGCTCCGCCACGTTCTGCTTGGCCATGGAGGGGGCGCCCTTCCCTTGTCCGGTCCGGCTCTGCCCTGCCGGGTGCGCCTCCCATCCACGCACGGTCCGCCGGGTTACGCCTCCCAGACCGCGGCGGCCGTCCGGTCGTCGGCGTATCCCTTGAGGCGGAGCTGGGTGTCCGCGAGGAAGGCGGCGAGGCCCGGCGGGGGTGCGTCGGCCCAGCGGGCGGCCAGCTCGGCGGAGAGCGGCCGCTCCTCACGCATCGGGTCGGCGAGGCCGCCGGAGCACAGGAGCAGGGTGTCGCCGGGCCGGGCCACGGAGGCCCGGAACCGGAACCGGAGCCCGGCGGCCGCGGGGGCCGCTGCGGGGGCCTTCGCAGCCTCCGGGTTCTCCGGGGCCTCCGGGGCCTCCAGATCCCGCCACTGTCCCTCGCGGAGCCGGAACAGCCCGCCCGCGCCCGCGCCGAAGCAGATCCGGGTGCGGCAGCCGGGGTCGACCGGCAGCAGCAGCCCGCGCAGCCCGGCCGTGTAGCCCTCCTCCGGGAGCCCGAGCTCGGCGGCGCGGGCGCGCAGCTGCCCGTAGCCGCGGTCGGTGAGCCGCTGGAGCCCCGAGCGCAGGGCCTCGCGGCGGCCGTCGCGGATGTCCTGCGACAGCCGCTCCTGGCTCCGCCCGACGGCACCCGCGACGGACCGGCACACCTCGGCGGCGGCCTCGGCGGCCCCGGGCGCGGCCCGGTCCCCGCCGGCGAGCACGACCAGGACCAGCGCGTCGGGCCCGGTGCCGAAGCGGGCGGTGAGCAGGAAGTCCCGCCGCGCCTCCCCCCGGAACCGGGCGGAGTCCCCGCGCACGGAGGCCGCACGCAGCGTGTAGCCGCCGTACTGGGCCCCCTCCAGCACGGTGTCGGCCGTCAGCGAGGCGAGCCCGGCGGGGTCGGCAGCGGGCAACGCGATGGGCTCGGCGGCGTAGGTGGGCGCCCGGTCCCCCAAATACCCCACAACGGGCCGCGACCCCCCGAGCCCGCCCTCGGGCCCGCCCTGGAATCCACCCCCTGACACGGATTCCGAACGGCCCTCCCACCCAGCACCGGGGCGGCCCTCCTGCCCGGATCCCGAACGGCCCTCCCCGCCGGGTCCGGACCGGTCCTCCTGCCCTTCCGTACGATCCGACCCGCCGGGCCCTGCCCCGAGCCCGGCATCGGGAGCGGCCCCCCAGCCCACCCCGGACCCGGGATGCGACCCCAGGGCGAAGCCCGTTGCAGGCCCCTGCCCGAAGCCCGAACCGGACCGGGGATCCAAACCGGAGCGGGGGCCGCCGCCCAGGCCAGAAGCAGAGCCGCCCCGGGAATCCGCCCCGGCATCGGCACCGGAAGCCGTGCCGGAGCCGATGCCGCTGTCGGAGGCAGAGCCCGGCCCCAGACCGGAGCGGGTGCCGGAGCCCATGCCGGAGCGAGCGACACGGCCAGGGCCGGAGTCAAACCGGGGACCCACGCCGGAGCCCGGCTCCGTGCCGGAGCCGAAGCCTGAGGCTGAGTCTGCGCCGGGGCCCGAGCCGGTACCGGAGCCTGTGCCCACGCCCGAGCCGGTACCGGAGCCTGAGCCCACGCCGGAGTCCGGGCCCGCGCCGGCACCAGGGCCGGAGCCAAGGCCAGGGCCCGTGCTGACCCCGGATTGGCTGCTGCCGTCATGGTCGGAGCCGATGCCGCTGTCGGAGCCGAGGCCGGGGCTAGAGCCCGAACCCGGGCCCGGGACCGTACCGGTTCCGGTGCCAGTCCCAGAACCGAGGCCCGTGCCGGACGCGGAACCAAGGCCCGAGTCGATGCCGGAGCCAAGGCCGGCGCCGGAACGGGGGCTGGTTCCGGAGCCATGGCCTGCGCCGGATTGGCGGCTGCCGTCAAGGCCAGAGCCGATGCCGCTGTCGGAGCCGAGGCCGGGGCTAGAGCCCGAACCCGGGCCCGGGACCCTACCGGTTCCGGTGCCAGTTCCAAAACCAAGGCCCGTGCCGGACGCGGAACCAAGGCCCGGGTCGACGCCTGAGGTGACGCCGGAGCCAAGGCCGGGGTCGACGCCCGAGGTGACGCCGGAGCCAAGGCCGGGGTCGACGCCGGAGCCAAGGCCGGGGCCCGAACGGGGGCTGGTTCCGGAGCCATGGCCTGCGCCGGATTGGCGGCTGCCGTCATGGCCAGAGCCGATGCCACTGTCGGAGCCGAGGCCGGGGCTAGAGCCCGAACCCGGGCCCGGGACCCTACCGGTTCCGGTGCCAGTTCCAGAACCGAGGCCGGTGCCGGACGTGGAACCAAGGCCGGGGTCGATGCCTGAGGCGACGCCGGAGCCAAGGCCGGGGCCCGAACGGGGGCTGGTTCCGGAGCCATGGCCTGCGCCGACGGTAGTACCGGGGCCAGTGCCGGTTACGGGGCCAGTGCCTCGACCGGGGTCGGAGGCGGTGCCGGTTACCGGGCCAGTACCTCGACCGGGGTCGGAGGTGCGACCGAGGTCGGAGCCGGAGCCGAAAGCGGCGCCGGTATCAAGGCCGGAGTCGGCCCCTGCCGGGGACGGGTCCGGATCGGCTGCGGAAGGGGAGTCCAGGCTCGGGGGTGGGTTGGTGCCCGGCATCGTCCACGGACCCCGACCGGCATCCGCACCCTGTGCCGGTGTCGGCCCCGGTCCCCGTGTGGGATTCGGTACCGCATCCGCACCCGGTCCCCGTCCCCCTCCCGGTGTCGTATCCGTACCCGCACCCGGTCCCGGCACCTGCACCTGCACCTGGCCGGACACGGCCGCGCCCCAAAGTCCGGTTTCGGCATGTGGGCCGTCGGGGGCGTGCGCGGGGCCCGCCGGGTCCGGCTCCGGGGGTGCAGCCGCCGGGGGCGCTTCGTCCCTCGGGCCCCAGCTCCAGTCGGACGGTTCCCCGGGCTCGGCGGGCAGCGCGGGCGGGACGGAGACGCTCCCGAGGGCGTACCAGGTCTGGCCGCCCTCCCGCGGATCCCTCGGCGGCGGCAGCATCGGGCCGCCGTACGCGTCCTCCGCCGCCGGCCAGGTGGCTGGCGCCGCCGGCTCCGCTTCCGCTTCCGGCCGGGGAGCAGGCTCGGCCGCCTCCACAGCCGCCGCGGGCACTGGACCGGGAGCAGCCGCATCGGGCTCCCATTCCGCGGCCACGGAAGGCCCCGCATCCACCCCGGCCACCGCCCCGCGTACCTCCGCCTCCGGCGCGGGTACCCTTCCGAGCAGCGGCCCGGGGTCGGCCGCAGGAAGCTCCGGTTCCACCTGGGGCACTGGCCCGGGAACAGCGGCCAAGGGATGCTCCGGACCCGCCCCGCGCAGGTCCGTCTCCGCCGCCGGCACCGGCCCGGGAGCGGCCACAGGAGGCTGCGGTCCAGCCTCGGCAACGGCCCCGGAAGCAGCAGCCACGGAACGCTCCAGGCCCGCCCCGCGCGCCTCCGCCGCAGGCAGCGGCCCGGCCGCGGCCGCAGGGGGCTGCGGGCCCGCCTCGGCAACGGTCCCCGAAGCGGCACGCTCCGGACCCACCCCGGCCACCGCCCCGCGCGGCTCCGCCTCCTCCTCCACGGGTAGCGCCGGGGCAGCCCCCCGAGCAACGGCCGCTGAAGGCCCCGGCTCCGCCTCGGGCCGCCGCTCCGGGTCCGGGCCCTGGTCCGGGTCCGGGCCCTGGTCCGGGTCCGGGCCCTGGTCCGGGTCCGGGCCCTGGTCCGGCGGTGGGACCTGGTCCGGGTCCGGGCCCTGGTCCGGCGGTGGGACCTGGTCCGGCGGTGGGGTCGGGTCCGTTCGGGGGCCCGGGAGTGGGGTCGGGGCGGTCAGGACCGCTGCCGAGCGGAAGCGGTGATCCAGGGTGTCCCTGGGATCGGGTTCGGGGCCCCCGTCGGGGTCCTCGTAGAGCTTCTGCCACCAGTCATCCGCGCCCGCGTCCCGCTGACTCATGGCCCTCATTGTCGGGCTCCGGCGCAACCGAAATCCGGCGAACGCAGGAAAAAGGGGGGCCCATCGGACCGCCGTCCGATGGACCCCCCTGCTCTCCGTCGTACGACTCAGCGAATGTCGTACGCCCGCGCGACCGTCTGGGTGACGGTGGCGCCGTTCTTGTCGGTCAGCTCGACCTTGAGCATGACCTGCTTGCCCGCCGCTCCGGCGTGGTCCACGGTCGCGGTCCACTGCCCGCCGCGCTCGCTCACCTTCGCCTCGGTCCAGCTGCCGCCCTCGTCGTAGGAGTACGACAGCTTCGCCGACGTGAGCGCGCCGGGCGCGTAGCCCGCGTGCCCGCTGACCGAGAGGCCGATCTTCTGGCCGTTGGCAGCGGCCAGCGTCTTCAGCCCGTCCAGCGGGGCGGAGATGCGCGGGAAGATGACCGGCAGCGGCTGCGAGTACTGCGCCGCGTCCAGCTTCGAGCGGAAGGTCCAGGTGGTCTGGATCCCCGACGAGCGCTGCCAGGTGCGGGTGGGCTGGCCGAACTTCTCCAGGTACTGGGTCAGTTCGTACGTGGCCTCCCGGGCCGGGACCTCGAAGGCCCCGAACGGGTAGCCGGTGTCGCCCAGCGACTCCCCGTCGACCTTGAGCGAGACGTTGCCGAGGTCGCCGAAGCCGCCCTGCTGCGCGTAGTGCCCGGTGTCGCCCCACATGGCGGAGGCGAAGCCGATCATGTTGCCCTGGCGCTCGGCGGCCAGCTGCTCCTTGCCCGCGGTGTCGCGGGGCGCCACCGGGCCGATGACCCCGTCGTACCAGTTCTCGGCGCGCTTCGAGCCCGCCTTGTACGTGCGGTGCTGGTCCGTCATGAACTCGCCCCACGGGAAGCTGCTGGAGACCATGTGGTCCCAGGCGGTGTCCCCGGCGGTGTAGTACTCGGTGCGCTTGCCCGGTACCGCGACGGTGTCGATGGAGCCGAAGTACACGGCGTTGCCGAGCGGCCGGTAGGCGCCGGTCACGTCGATGTAGTCGGCGGCCACGCCCATCGACTGGTAGGCCGATTCGACGGCGCCCAGGTCACGGTCGCGCACCCGGTAGGTGCGGTCCCCGTGGACCTGTCCCTTCTCGATCTGGGCCAGGTTGTAGACGTACGGGCTCTTCGCGCTGCCCTTCCAGCTCAGCGTGACCTTGCCCTGCGCGAGCTTGGCCGCCAGTGCCTTGCCCTCGGCGGATTCGACGGTCAGCAGCGGGAGGGAGCCTCCCGCGTAGCCGGTGAAGGCCTGCCAGCGGCCGGGGGCGTCGCGGTGGACGAGGACGGCCTTGGCTCCGGCCGCCTTCGCGTTGTTGGCGATCTCGTAGACCGAGCCCTCGTCCGCCGTCTTGACCAGCACGATCGCGTTCTTGGCGGCGACGGCCGCGAGTTCCTCGGGCGTGCCCGCGCCCGCGTCGACCAGCGGGGCGCTGCCCGTGCCGTCGAGGTTGTCGCTGCCGGTGGAGGCGGTGATCGGGTGCAGCACGGGGCGGCCGTTCGCCTTCAGCTCGGAGAGCAGCGGGGCGGCCGCCCTCCAGTAGCTGCCGAACTCGAAGTCGCCCTCCCCGGCCCTGCCGTCCACCGAGGCGTAGTAGCCGCGGATGGTGCGGCCGCCCATGGCGGTGCCCGCGTGGAGCCAGGCGTCGCCCCAGGAGCGGGAGAAGGAGAGGGTGGTGGAGCGCGCCTCGCTGGGCTTGTCGGTGGCGATGCCCAGCCTGGCCGCCTTGCGGGCGTCCAGCACGATCACCGTGTCCTTCTTGATCTCCGTCTGCGGACGGCCGAGGTAGGTGAGCGAGTCGTACATCCGGTCGTCGCCCTCGCCCGCGTCGGGGGTGCCGACGAAGGCGGAGAGGAAGTACGAGCCCGGGCGCACCCGGTAGACCTGGTCGGCGGAGCCCTCGTTGAAGCGGCGCTCACCGGTGGCGTCGTCGGTGCCGATGACGTCCAGGGAGGACGGGCCGGCGGCGGGCTTGCCCGCGCGGTCGACGAGCTTGACGCGCAGCGTGACCGTCTGCGGCTCCACGTACAGGGAGAAGGGGGTGGAGACGTGCACGCCGTTCGCCGTGGCGACGACCCGGCCGGTGACGTCCCCGTACTGGGAACGCTCCAGCCTCGCGGCGGGGTCCAGGGCGAGCGGCACCGTGACGGTGGCGCCGGCCGGGACGGTCACGGTGCGCCGGTCGAGCCGCGCGACCTGGCTGCGGACGGCGGAGCCGTCGTTGCCGGTGACCTTCTCCACGGAGAGGTTCAGCGTGACGGGCTTCTTCCCCGTGTTGGTGTACGGGACGTCGACGGAGGTGCGGTCGCTGCGGTCCTGCGGCCAGTTGAAGGTGCCGCCCTGGAGCGCGGGGGCGCCGGTGACGGTGGTGTCGATGGCGGCCTTGACGTCGAGCCGGCCACCGCCGGTCTCCCGTACGTCACCGGGGATCCCAGTGTTGGCGGAGCCGACGAGCGCGGCCTTGATCTGCTGCGCGGTCCAGTCGGGGTGGCGCTGCTTGACGATGGCGGCGGCGCCCGCGACGTGCGGGGTGGCCATCGAGGTGCCGGACATGGACTGGTACGCGTACACCCCGCGGCCGCCCATGTTGGCGGCGGAGATCCCGACGCCGGGGGCGGCGATCTCGGGCTTGAGGGTGTGGTTCAGGCCGGCCGGGCCCCGGCTGGAGAAGGAGGCCGTCGTGTCGTCGCGGTCGACCGCGCCGACGGTCAGCACGCTGGGCGCGCAACCCGGCGAGGAGACGGTGTTGTTGCCGGGGCCGGCGTTGCCGGCGGCGATGACGAAGAGGGTGCCGCTGCTCTGGGCCAGCGCCTCGGTGGCCGCGGCCATCGGGTCGTCGCAGGAGAGCTGGGAGGGGTCGCCCAGGCTCATGGAGACCACGTCGGCCTTGCTGTCGACGGCCCACTGCATGCCCGCGATGATCCACGAGTCCAGGCCGTAACCGGAGTCGTTGAGGACCTTGCCGCTGAGCAGCTCGGCGCCGGGAGCGACACCCTTCTTCGCGCCGCCGCTCGCGGCGCCGGAGCCGCCGACGGTGGAGATGGTGTGGGTGCCGTGGCCCTGGCGGTCCTCGGCGGTGTCGGAGTCGGTGAAGTTCTTGGCCTCGGTGACCCGGCCCTTGAGGTCGGGGTGTTCGAGGTCGGTGCCGGTGTCGAGGACGGCGACCTTGGTGCCCTTGCCGTCGAATCCGGCGGCCCACGCCTGCGGGGCGTTGACCTGCTTGGTGGAACGCTCCAGGTTCGCCTGGACCTTGCCGTCCAGCCAGAGCTTCTTCAGCGGGGCGGAGGCGGCAGACCGGGCGTGCGGGTTGATGTTCGCGCCCGTGACGTCGGCCCAGAAGTCGGCGGCCTTCGCCTTGTCGGCGGCGAGGGCGACACCGCCGATGGAGCCGAGGACCAGCGACCGCTCGGCGCCGCGCGGAACGGGCGGGGCGCTGCGCGCCAGGCTCGCGGAGCGCTCGTAGACCGCGATGAGCGGGAGCTTCTTGGCGTGCGCGTCGTCGTAGCCCTGCCGGATCAGGCCGGTGACGTTGAAGAGCTCCTCGTCCACCGTGCCCGCGGCGAGGGCCTTGACCGCGCTCTCCGGGTAGACGTAGAGGTCCTTGCCCGCCTGGCGGGTCTGCACGATGGGCTGCGAGCCGTCCTGGCGGGGCATCGCGGTGGCGGCCGTACGGCCCTGCGCGTCGGTGGACACCAGGACGCGGTCACCGGTGACCAGGGTCACCGTGACGGGGCCGGTGGGCTGCTTCGCGGCCTCCTGGCTCCCGGTGAGGGCCTTCTTCGCCGTGCCGGACCCTGCTCCGGACGCTCCGTCGCTCGGCTGCGCCGTGGACGGGCCCACGGCCGTGACGGCCAGGACGGCCGCGATGGCCGCTCCCAGTGCCGTACGCGATATCGGGCGCATCGCTCTCCCCAGATGAATTCCGGCCAACTACTGCATTGCACGGCGAAATCGCCGCGTAAATGGCTTCTGGCCAGCGGATGTTGGTGCTGCGGTGGCGCCACCTTGGCAGAGGGGCGCCGGGTGCGGCGATGATGTCGGCGGCGGGTTTGCGCCGTGGCCGCTTCCCGCCAGGAACGGTTCCGAGAGGGTTGGGTGGACGAGTTGCTGGGTGCGATAGGCCTCGACGAAGGACAGGAGTCCGCTTACCGCGTGCTGGTCGCGCTGGGGGCGGCGGAGATACCGGACCTCGCGCACCGGCTGACCCTGCCGGTGCAGCAGACCGAACGGACCCTGCGCCACCTGGAGCGCCACGGACTCGCCGCCCAGTCCTCCGCCCGGCCCGGCCGGTGGGTGGCGGCCCCGCCCGGGGTGGCCCTGGGCGCCCTGCTCACCCAGCAGCGGCACGAGCTGGAGCAGGCGGAGCTGGCGGCGGCCCTGCTGGCGGAGGAGTACCGGGCGGAGGCCGCCGAGCCGGCCGTGCACGACCTGGTGGAGGTGGTGACGGGAGCGAGCGCGGTGGCCCACCGCTTCCACCAGCTCCAGCTCGGCGCGGTGGAGGAGGTGCTCGCGCTGGTCAGCGGCCGGCCGCAGGTGGTGACGGGGACGGACAACGAGGCGGAGGACCGGGCGGCCGTCCGGGGGGTCTCCTACCGGGTGGTCATCGAACGGGAGGTGCTCACCCAGCCGAGCGGGATCCGCGAGGCCTCCTCGGCGCTGGCGCGCGGCGAGCACATCCGGGTCTCGGCGGCCGTGCCGACCAAACTCGTCATCGCGGACCGGACGCTCGCGATGGTCCCGCTGACGGCGCGCGGCGCGGAGCCGGCGGCGCTGGTGGTGCACGCGTCGGGGCTGCTGGAGTCCCTGATGGGCCTCTTCGAGGCGGTCTGGCGCGAGTCGCTCCCGCTGCGGCTGGGCGTCACCGGGTCGCCGGAGGAGACCGGTGGCGGACCGGACACCACGGATCTGGAGATCCTCACCCTGCTGCTGGCGGGGATGACGGACGCGAGCGTGGCGAAGCACCTGGAGCTGGGCCTGCGGACGGTGCAGCGGCGGGTGAAGGGCCTGATGGAACTGTCGGGGGTCACGACCCGGCTCCAGCTCGGCTGGCACGCGTACGAACGGGGCTGGGTGGCCCGGTAGCCGCAGGTCGGGCACGCTGAGCAGATGGATCTGCCTCAGCTGCCCCAGTTGCTGCTGGTGGGGCTGGTGCTGGTGCTCGGATTGCTCGGGGTACTGGTCCCCGGCGTCCCCGGCACCCTCCTCGTCTGGGCCGGGGTCCTGTGGTGGGCGCTGCACGAACGGTCCTCGGTGGCCTGGGGCCTGCTGGCCGGCGCGACGGCCCTGCTGCTGGTGGTGCAGGTGGTGAAGTGGCTGCTGCCTCCGCGGCGGCTCCGGGGGGTCGGCGTCACCCGCCGGATGGTGGTGTACGCGGGTGCGGGGGCGGTACTGGGCTTCGTGCTGATCCCGGTCGTCGGCACGGTCCCGGGCTTCGTGGGCGGCGTCTACCTCTGCGAGCGGCGCCGCCTGGGCACGCACGGGGAGGCGTGGGCGTCGGTACGGGCGGTGATGCGGGCGGTGGGCACGAGCGTGCTGGTGGAGCTGTTCGCGTGCCTGCTGGTGGTGGGGGCGTGGGTGGGCACGGTGGTGTGGGCCTAGGCGTCCGTCCGGGGCTTAAGGCTTAGGGCCGTCTGGGTCCTCGGCCCGATGCGCCGCGCGGACCCCGCTGGGATCGTCTCCCTCATGACCGATATGACGGAGTTCAAGGGTTTCAGCGAGGCCGAACTGGCATACCTGCGCGCGCAGCCGCTGGGCCGGCTCGCGACGGTGGACCCGGCCGGGCAGCCCCAGGCCAACCCGGTGGGTTTCTTCCCGCAGGACGACGGGACGGTCCTGGTGGGCGGGCTCGCGATGGGCACGACGAAGAAATGGCGCAACCTCACCGCGAACCCCCGGCTTTCCCTGGTCGTGGACGACCTGGTCAGCACCCGTCCGTGGACGGTGCGCGGCATCGAGATCCGCGGGCGGGCCACGCTGGAGGTGGGACCGCACTCCCTGGGACCCCACTTCAGCCCGGAGGTCATCCGCATCCACCCGGACCGCGTCCTGTCCTGGGGCCTGCCCGGCTAGACCCCTCGACCGGACCCCTCGACCGCACCCCTCGACCGCACCCCTCGACCAGGCCCGTCGACCGGGTCCGCCGGCCAGGCCCGCTGGCCCAGGCCCGTCAGCCAGGCCGATTTCCGGATCGACCCCCTCCGGATCAACCCCCTTGCGCAATGGTCAAGAAACGTTGACCATTGCGTCATGCCTACCGCTGAGCCTCCCGAGGCGATCCACGTCACCACCGACGAGCAGCTGCGCGCCGTCTCCAACCTCACCCGCCACAGGATCATGGCCGTGCTCCGCTTCGAGCCGGCGACGATCACGCAGATCGCCGCGCGGGTGGGTCTGGCGAAGGGGAGCTCCAGCTACCACGTGCGGCTGCTGGAGCGGGCCGGCCTGGTGAAGGTGGTGCGGACGCGGAAGGTCCGGGGGGTCGAGGAGCGGTACTACGCCATGGCCGCGCGGTCGATCGTGCTGCCGGACCGGGGCGAGGGCGGCCCGGATCTGCTGATGCGGCACGCGGTGGCGGACCTGGAAGAGGCGCCGTCGGACAGCGAACGGCACGTGGGGATGATGCATCTGCGCCTCACCGACGAGCAGTTCACGGAGCTGGGAACCCGCCTGGAGGCATTGGCCCGCGAGTACCGGGAGTTGTCCGATCCTTCCCTGCCGGACGCGTCGTTCGTCTTCGCCCTGTTCCACCCGTCCCGTCGCGACCGGAGCACCGAGGGAGACGCCAAGTGAGCACTGACATACGCAAGTTCCCGACCGGGTTCGGTCGGCTCTGGACCGCGCAGACGGTGTCCTCGCTCGGCGACGGCGTGACGCACGCCGCGCTCCCGCTGATCGCGCTGACGCTGACGCGGGATCCGATGGCACTCGCCGTCGTCACCGCCGCCGGAACCCTGCCCTGGCTGCTCTTCGGGCTGCTCGGCGGCGCACTGGTGGACCGCTGGGACCGCCGGCGCACGATGTGGATCGCGGACGCGGCCCGCGCGGCACTGCTCGCGGTACCGGTGGCCGCGGCCGCACTGGACCTGCTGAGCATTCCGCTGCTCGGCGCCGTCGCCTTCCTGCTCGGCATCGGCGGACTCTTCTTCGACACGGCCGCCACGGCCTATCTGCCGGACCTGCTCGGCCGCGACTCCGCGCTCCTGGAGCGCGCCAACTCCCGCCTGCGCGGCGCCCAGACCGCCGCGTCCGGCTTCGCCGGGCCGCCCGCGGGCAGTGCGCTGCTCGCGCTCGGACGGGCGGTTCCGCTGCTCGCCGACGCGGTGTCGTTCGCCGTCTCCGCCGTGCTCGTACGGTCGCTGCCCCGCGTGCCCCGTCCCGTACCGCAGGCCCGCGAGTCGCTGTTGCGGCAAGCGCGGGCCGGTGCCTCGTACGTCTTCCGGGACCGGTTGCTGCTCGGGCTCGCGCTCCGCCCGGCGGTCGGGAACATCGCCTTCATCGCCGTGGAGACCGTCCTGGCCCTCTTCGCGCACGACCGACTGGGCATCGGCGCCTTCGGCTTCGGCCTGCTCCTCACCGCGGAGGCCACCGGCGGCCTGCTCGGCGCGGCCATCGCCTCCTTCCTCGGCCGGCGACTCGGCACCGGCACCGCGCTGACCTGCACGGCCGCGGTCGAGGGACTGGCCGTCCTGGGCCTCGCCACCTCCGGGAACCCGTACGTGGCCGGCCTCACGCTCGCCGTCTGCGGGGCGGGCATGGGCGCCACGATGGTGCTCGCGCCCTCCCTGCGGCAGTCGGTCGTCCCCTCCCACCTCATGGGCCGGGTCGCCTCCACCTCCCGCATGCTCTCCATGTGCGCCGCCCCGTTCGGCGCGTTCCTGGGCGGCTGGCTGGCCACCGCGTACGACGTGCGCACCCCGCTCTACGCCGCCTCCGGCCTCCTCCTCGCCATGACCGCCATCACGGCGAACATGACCAGCAACCGCCGGGTCGAAGCGGCCCTGCGCGCGGCCGCCGCGGCCGCCGCGGCAGGAACGCCGGACATGGAAGAAGAGGAAGAGACGGAAGGGAAGGAAGGGAAGGAAGGGAAGGACGAGCACGAGAAGTCCCTGGCCCTCCCGTAGTCCGGCCGTGACCCGCCCGTGGGCAGCGGGGTACGCGCCTGCCCCGGGACCCACTGGGTCCCGGGGCAGGCGCGTCCGGTGGGCGGCGGCCTCCGGGGGCGGGTGCCCCCGGAGGCGGTGGGCGTCAGGCCCGGCCCGTGCGCTTCGCGGAGTAGTTCGCGCGGCCCTCCGCCGAGCGGAGCCGCCAGTCGCGCCGGATCTCCGCCCGGAGCCGCGCGTCGGTCTTCGCGACGATCCGCTGGTTCTCCCGCAGCAGCTTGCGGTAGCTCTCCAGCCGGCGCTCCGCCAGTTCCCCGGAGTCCACGGCGGCCCGCACCCCGCATCCCGGCTCCGCCTCGTGGGCGCAGTCGTGGAACCGGCAGCGCTGCGCGTACTCCTCGATCTCCGAGAAGACCTGGCCGACGCCCGCCTCCGCGTCGAAGAGCCCGACGCCCCGCAGTCCGGGGGTGTCGATCAGCACACCGCCGCCCGGCAGGGCGAGGAGGTTGCGCGTCGTGGTGGTGTGGCGGCCCTTGCCGTCGACGTCGCGGGCGGCCTGGACCTCCATCACGTCCTCCCCGAGCAGGGTGTTGGCCAGCGTGGACTTGCCCGCGCCGGAGACTCCGAGGAGCACGCTCGTACCGCCCCCGACCACCGCGGCGAGCACGTCCGTGCCCTCCCCGGTCATCGAGGAGACCGTGAGGACCGTGACCCCGGGGGCCGTGGCCTCCACGTCCTGGACGAGGTGCGCGAGGGTGACCGGGTCCGGGACCAGGTCCGCCTTGGTGAGGACCACGAGGGGCTGCGCCCCCGATTCCCAGGCGAGCGCGAGGAACCGCTCGATGCGGCCGAGGTCCAGTTCGACCGCGAGGGACACCGCGATGATCGCGTGGTCGACGTTCGCGGCGAGGATCTGCCCCTCGGACCGCTGGGAGGAGGTGGACCGTACGAAGGCGGTCCGGCGCGGCAGGTACGTCTTCACGTACCGCGGAGTGCCGTGCGCCTCGACGACCGCCCAGTCGCCGGTGCAGATGACCCGGAGCGGGTCGTGCGGGGTGACGAAGGCGGTGTCGGCGCGGACGGTGCCGTCCGCCGTCACGACGTCGCACTGGCCGCGGTCGACGCGTACGACCCGGCCGGGCACGAGGCCCTGGTCCGCGTACGGGGCGAACTCGGCCGCCCACGCGTCGTCCCAGCCGTAGGGGGTCAGGGCGTGCGAGAGAGAAGCCTGCGGGAAAGAAGAGAAAGACAAGGGAAACCCTTCACAGGGTGGCCCCGGCGGTGCGCGCCGCTACCGGGCGCGAAAGAAGTGAGAGGTCAGCCGGAAACCACGGAAGTGACATTGATGGTCTTCTGAGTGCGGGCAACGCCCTGCGCCATGACAGTCATCAATGAACTCACCTCCGGGTCTGCACACGTACTGACGTACGGTCCCGCGGCGATCTGCGGGAACGGCCCCACCGTAACAAGCCCGCTCATCCGCGCGCCACTTCTTTTTCGTGACACCGGTGGACTTACCGTCGGTCAGGAACGGCGATAAATCCTGCCGCCAAGTGGGCAGAGGGACTAGGCTGTTCGTTATGGACACCTGCGGAACCGTGGATTCTGAGACGCTTTACGCGACACCAGCGGCCCCTGTCGCGTCGCAGAACGCGCCGCAGAACGCGCCGCAGAACGCGTCGCAGAACGCGTCGAATATCGAGACGGCTTCCGACACCCGCAGGCGCATCCTGCGGGTGTCCATGGAGCTGTTCGCGGTCCACGGCTTCCACGAGACCTCGCTGCGGGAGATCGCCGAGCGGGTGGGCGTCTCCAAGCCGGCGGTGCTCTACCACTTCCCCGGCAAGGCCGACATCCTCGGCGCCCTGGTGGAGCCGATGCTCCGCGATCTGACGGCCGCCCTGGCCCGCGCCGCCGCGCCGCCGGATCCCGGTGGATCCGGCACGGTGGGCGCTACCGGCCCCGAGCGGGCGCGGTGGGCCGCCATCGAGGGGGTCCTCGACGTCTGGCTGACGCACCGCCACCTGCTCCGGCTGAACCTCCAGGACACGGCCCTGACCACCCCCGGCCCGGCCTTCGCCCGCCTGCGCGACGCCATCCTCCGGGCGAACTCCCTGGTCGCGGGGGCGGATCCCGGTTTCGCGGAGCGGGTGCGCGCCGCCCAGGCCGTCGCCATGCTCTCCGACCCCGTGGTGCTCTTCGCCGACGCCCCCGTCCCCGCGCTGCGCGAGGCCGTGCTGGACGGCGTACGGCGCCTGCTGGAGGGGCCCGCCGAGCCCGCTCCCCCGGCCGCACGGCCCGTACCGGGAGGCCGGCGCGGGCGGCCCGCCGCCATGAGCCCGGCCATGATCGAGGCGGCCCGCCGGATGCACGCGGCGGGCAGCGGGGCCACCGCGATCGCCGCCGCCCTCGGCGTCTCCCGCGCCACGGTCTACCGGCACCTGCCCCAGGAGGACGAGGGCGCCGTCGTCACCGGCGACGATCCGGCATGACCGGCCCCAGTGTCCGATTCGTTCAAGACCGCCGGGCCCCGGCGCCCCTAGCCTGACGTCATGACTTCCCGAACGACTCCCCGAACGACCCCACGGCTCGACATGATCGGCATCGTCGTCTCCGACATGGCCGCATCGCTCGCCTTCTACCGCCGTCTCGGCCTGGACATCCCCGCCGGAGCGGACTCCCAGCCGCACGTCGAGGCCGCCCTGCCGGGCGGGCTGCGGATCGGCTGGGACACGGAGGAGGTCATCCGCTCCTTCGACCCGGCCTGGACCCGGCCCGCGAGCGACGGCCGGGTGGGGCTCGCCTTCCTGTGCGGCTCCCCCGCCGAGGTGGACGCGCTGTACGCCGAGCTGACGGAGGCGGGGCACACCGGCCACCTCAAGCCCTGGGACGCCTTCTGGGGGCAGCGCTACGCCGTGGTCCTGGACCCGGACGGCTCCGGGGTCTCCCTCTTCGCCGCAGCCGGAGCGGGCGAGGCACCCGACCCCGCCGCATAGGCCCCCGGCGTGGTCCCGGCCAGGGCGCGGGCCTCGCGGGTCCAGTGGGCCTGGTCGGCGTAGCCGGCCCGCGCGGCCACCGCCGCCGGGGGCAGCCCGCGCCGGGTCAGCGCGAGGGCCCGCTGGAGGCGCAGGATCCGCCCGAGCGTGCGCGGGCCGTACCCGAAGGCGTCGAGCGAACGCCGGTGCAGCTGCCGCTCCCCGAGCCCGACGGCCCCCGCCACGGCGGCCACGCCCTGCCCGGCCCGCAGCCGGGCCGCGACCTCCGCGACCAGGGGGTCCGGGAGCCCGCCGTCGGCCGAGCGGAGCAGGGCCAGCTCCTCCAGTCCCGCGCGGGGATCCCCGTACGAGGCCACGCGCGCGGCAAGGCGCCGTACCTCGGCGGCGGGCCACAGGTCGGCCAGCTCCACCCGCCGGTCCCGCAGCACGCGGGCCGGTACGCCGAGCAGCGCGGGCGCAGCCCCGGGGGCCAGCCGGAGCCCGGCGAAGCCGGAGCCGGGGACCTCTCCGGCGGGGTGCGGGGCGGTGTCGGGTCCGGCCACCAGGAGGCGCCCGTCCACCCACAGCAGGTCCATGCACCCGTCGGGCAGGACCACGCCGCCGTTTCCGCCGGCCCGCCAGAGCACGGCGCCGGGCAGGGCGCGGGACGGCCGTTCCTCGTACACGCGACCCAGGCTACGGCGCCGGCCCCTGTCGCCGCGTGCCGCGCCGGCGCTTCCGCCAGTGCTCCGTCAGCGCTCCGCCAGCCCTCCGTCAGTGCTTGCGCAGGCGGGAGTGGTAGTCCTCCGGAGGCAGGAACTTCGACCAGCGCTCCGGGAACTCCGAGGGCATGCCCCCGTCCTCGTCGCCTTCGTCGTCCTCCGACTCCCCCTCGGCCAGGGCCCGCCAGGCGGCCGCCCGGGCCACGAGCTGGGCGGCCTCCGCCTCGCGGACCCGCTCGTTCGCCTCGCGCGCCGCGGCGGTGGCCACCGACGGCCAGACCCGGTCGATCGCGGCGTTGACGGCGGCCCCGACGAGGACGGCGAAGGCCGAGATGCCGATCCACAGCAGGATGGCCACGGGGGCGGCGAGCGATCCGTAGATGGTCGGGCCCTCCACCGTGTTGGTGAGGTAGATCCGCAGCAGGAACGAGCCGAGCACCCACATGGCGAGGGCGACCAGCGCGCCGGGCACGTCCTCGATCCAGGGCGAGCGGACCGGGACGGAGACGTGGTAGAGCGTGGTCAGGAAGGCGATGGAGAGCAGCGTGACCACGGGCCAGTACATGACCGCGATCACCTCGGTGCTCCAGGGCACCAGCCGCACCACCGCGTCCGGGCCGACCACCATCAGCGGCAGCACGATGGCGCCGATCAGCAGGGCGATCACGTAGAGGACGAAGGCGAGCAGCCGGGTCTTGACGATGCCGCGCTGTCCGTCGAGTCCGTACATGACCGTGATGGTGTCGATGAAGACGTTGACGGCGCGCGAGCCCGACCACAGGGCGAAGGCGAAGCCGAGGGAGATGAGGTCGGGGCGGCCGCGGCCGGTGACGTCGTCGAGCATCGGTTTGGCGATGTCGTTGACGCCCCGGTCGGAGAGCACGGTGCCGACCGCGCGCAGGATGTTCTCCTCGATGCTGGCGACGGTGGTGCCGCCCGACCAGCCGTCCACGTACCCGAGGAGGCCCAGCAGGCCCAGGAAGAGCGGGGGCAGCGAGAGCAGGGTGAAGAAGGCCGCCTCGGCGGCGAGTCCGAGGATCCGGTACTCGATGCACGAGTTCACGGTGTCCTTGAGCAGCAGCCACGCCATCTTGCGCTTGGAGACGTTGCGGTAGAGGGCGCGGGCCCGGTGGAGGCGTCCCGGAATCCGCTCGGGTGTTTCTTTCGCGTGCTGCACGTCCTTACGGTATCGGCATGGCAGCCACCACCCACACAGTCAGCAATCAGGCCCCGCTTCTCGTGGGCCACGACGTCTACGGCAGCGACCGGGTCCTGAGCGAGGGGGTGGAGCGGCACCTCGCGGACGCCGCGCCCGAACTCGCCGCGGAGGTAAGGGAGGAGCTCACCGGTCTGGGGCGCGCGGCCGGGTCCCGGCAGGCGCAGGAATGGGGGGCGCTGGCGAACGAGAACCCGCCGAAGCTGCGGACGCACGACCGGTACGGGAACCGGATCGACGAGGTGGAGTTCCACCCCTCGTGGCACCGGCTGCTCGGGCACGCGGTCGGGGCCGGGCTCACCGACGCCTGGGGGCGGCCGGCGGGGCATCTGCGGCGGGCGGCCGGGTTCTTCGTGTGGTCGCAGGCGGAGGCGGGGCACGGGTGCCCGGTCTCGATGACGCACGCGGCGGTGCCGGCGCTGCGGACCGATCCGGCGCTGGCGGCCGAATGGGAGCCGCGGCTGACCTCGCACGTGTACGAGGAGGGGCTGCGGCCCGCCGGGCAGAAGGCCGGGGTGCTCTTCGGGATGGGCATGACGGAGAAGCAGGGCGGCAGCGACGTCCGGGCGAACACGACGGCGGCGGTGCCGCTGGACGCCTCGGGCGAGTACCTGCTGACGGGGCACAAGTGGTTCTGCTCGGCGCCGATGTGCGACGGGTTCCTCGTCCTGGCGCAGGCGCCGGGCGGGCTGACCTGCTTCCTGGTGCCGCGGGTGCTGCCCGACGGGACGCGGAACGTGTTCGCGATCCAGCGGCTGAAGGACAAGCTGGGCAACCGGTCGAACGCGTCGAGCGAGGTGGAGTTCGACGGGACCTGGGCGCGCCGGGTGGGCGAGGAGGGCCGGGGGGTGCGGACCATCATCGAGATGGTCGCGGCGACCCGGCTGGACTGCGTGATCGGTTCGGCCTCGCTGATGCGGCAGGCGCTGACGCAGGCCGCTCACCACACGGAGCACCGCTCTGCTTTCGGAGCACCGCTCATCGACCAGCCGCTGATGCGCAACGTGCTCGCCGACCTCGCCCTGGAGTCGGAGGCGGCCACCACCCTCACCCTGCGCCTCGCGGCCGCGTACGACGCCGTCCAGAGCCGGGGCGACGAGCAGGAGCGGGCCTTCCTGCGCATCGCGGTGCCCGCCGCGAAGTACTGGGTGACCAAGCGCTGTACGCCGATGGTGGCCGAAGCCCTGGAATGCCTGGGCGGAAACGGCTACGTCGAGGAGTCCGGGATGCCCCGGCTGCTGCGCGAGTCCCCGCTCAACTCCATCTGGGAGGGATCGGGCAACGTCCAGGCCCTCGACGTGCTGCGCGCCCTGCAGCGCGAGCCGCAGGCGCTGAACGCCTTCCTCCAGGAGGTGGGCCTGGCCCGCGGCGCCGACCACCGGCTCGATTCGGCCATCAAGAACCTGCTGACCGAGCTCGCGGACCTGGAGGGCATCGAGGCACGGGCCCGGCGGGTCGTGGAGCGGATGGCCCTGGTGCTGCAGGGATCCCTGCTGGTGCGCTGGGCCCCGCCGGAGGTGGCCGACGCCTTCTGCGCCTCGCGCCTGGGCGGGGACTGGGGCGCGGCCTTCGGCACGCTGCCGCACAGTCTGGATCTGGGATCGGTGGTGGAACGGGCCCGGATCGCACCCTGATCGCGTCCTGATCGCGGGCCGGCGGAGGGCCCCAACCCTCCGGAGGCCAGGCTGTTGCGGAGGGCCCCAACCCTCCGAAAAGCACTGCGGTGCGGGATCCGGGCCCGTTGACCTGGAACAGGGATGGCGCCGCGCCGACTCGGCACCACCCCTGATCCGAGAAGCCCCGAGGAAGGAGCTGTCACGTCGCTCGGCGACGTCCGCACAGTTTCGATCGGGCGACCGGGACTTGGCGAGAGTTGCAAGACGTTGCAACCTTTGACTCGGAACCGCCCTCCGGCCGTACCGGTCCGCCGCTGGGAAACGGCGCGCACCGTACGGCCCGGCGGGCGGGAACCGTCGTACGCATGTTCGGCACGGGGAGGTTCCGGTGGTCCACACCACAGGCGGCGCGGTCGATGTGGCACGCATCTCGGCCATGGACGCGCGCGAGGCCGCGCGTCTGCTCAAGGGGGTACGGGCGGCCGCGCTCGCCGGGGACCGGCCGCCGGCCAGGCCGCGCCCGGAGATCGCCGAGTCCTGGCGCCGGATGATGGCCGGCGGGGTCCACCCCGACCGCGACAGCCGCTCGCGGATGCTGTCGGCCGCCGAGACCGAGGAGCGGCGCCAGACCTCTCCGCTGCGGGAGCTGCTGCCCGTCCTGCGCGAAGGGCTGCTGCCCTCGCTGGACGAGGCCCTGCACATCATGGTCGTCGCCGACGCCGACGGGCGGCTGCTGTGGCGCGAGGGCCACTCCTCGATCCTGCGCAACGCGGACCGGCTGGGCTTCGGCGTGGGAGCCCACTGGGACGAGGCGGTGGTCGGCACGAACGGGGTCGGCACCGCCCTGGTGGCCCGCAGACCGGTCCAGGTGTTCTCGGCGGAGCACTTCGTCTCCAGCCACCACGACTGGACCTGCGCCGGCGCCCCCGTACGGGATCCCCGCGACGGGCAGCTGCTGGGCGTGCTCGACGTCAGCGGGCCGCTGGCCACCATGCACCCGGCGACCCTGGCCTGGGTGAGCTCGGTGGCCCGGCTCGCCGAGCGGGAGCTGCGGGTGCGGCACCTGGAATCGCTGGAGCGGCTGCGGTCGGTGGCGGCCCCGCTGCTGGCCCGGATGCCGGGGCGGGCGCTGGCCGTGGACGGCAACGGGTGGACGGCGGCCGTCACGGGGCTGGCTCCGACGGAGCGGATCCCGCTGCCGAAGACCTTCGGACCGGGCCGGGTGTGGGTGCCGCAGCTCGGGGACTGCCTGGTGGAGCCGCTGCCGGGCGGCTGGCTGGTGAACGTCACCGAGGCCCGTACCGGCGCCGGGGCGGCCGCCCGCGTCGTCCTCGACCTCAGCCGGCCGGGCGCCTGGCGGGCCACCGTCTACGGGGCCGCGGGCAGCTGGTCGCAGGAGCTGAGCCCGCGCCACGCGGAGCTCCTGTTCCTGCTGGCGGAGTCCCCCCGGGGGCGTTCGGCGGCGGAGCTCGCGCAGGAGCTGTTCGGGGACCCGACGCGCACGGTGACGGTCCGCGCGGAGATCTCGCGGGTGCGCCGCAACCTCGGCGGCGTGCTGGCCCACCGCCCGTACCGGTTCGCGCACGACGTGGAGGTCGAGCTGATCCGCCCGGCGAACCCGGCCGCGCTGCTGCCGCACTCCACGGCGCCGGCGGTCGTCAGCGCCCGGCTGGGCCCGGCCGCGGCCGGCGTGATTCCCTGACGTCCATGAGCACGAGCACACTGACCACCTGGTCCCTGGAAATGACCGATCCGTCCGACCTCGTCGCGGCGGCCGTCCCGGGTCCGGAGATCCGGATCGTCCGGTCGGAGGTCCCCTCTCCCGAGTTCAGCCGGTTCCTCTACGCCTCGGTGGGCGGCGACATCCACTGGACGGACCGGCTGTCACTGACCCGCGCGCAGTGGGTGGAGCAGCTGGACCGTCCCGGCGTGGAGACGTGGGTGGCGTACGACCGGGGCACCCCGGCGGGGTACGTGGAACTCGACCCGCAGCCCGACGGCATGGTGGAGATCATGTACTTCGGCCTCCTCCCCGAATTCCGGGGACGGCGCATCGGCGGCCACCTGCTGACCGTGGGCATCGAGCGGGCCTGGTCCCTGGCCGAGCGCTGGCCGGAGCTGGCCCCGACGCGGCGCGTCTGGCTGCACACGTGCAGCGACGACGGCCCGACCGCCATGGCGAACTACCTCCGCCGCGGCTTCAAGGTCTTCAAGGAGGAGACGGAGGAGAAGGCCGTCACCCCCACCCCGGGCCCCTGGCCGGGCGCGTAGCCCGGCGGGGCCGGCCCTTGCCCGGCGGGGCCGGCCGGAGGGGCCCCGCCGGCGGCGGGGCGGGAGGGGTCGGAGGGGCCCGCGGGGTGACCCCCGTCACCGGGATCTTGCGATGCGAGACGAGTTCGTCCGGATTGTGGACAGTAGTGGACTCCTCCAATCGCCACATGCCACGCTTCCCCCCATGAACGGAGCTGGAATTGCCTTGGTGAGTCGGCGGCACGTCGACCTCGGCCGCATGTCCAGCGCCATCTGTCCGGCGCGCTGACGCAATTCACCGCCGCGACAGCGCCCCGCACCGACGTCGCCGCGGAAGCGAACACACCGCCCGCCGTCAGCAATCACCGCAGTCCCCTGTAGGCCGAACGCAGCCCCACGAAGGCCGCGGATCGGCCACATCCGCTCCACGCGCGCCAGGGGTCACGCCGCCGCTCCCCCTGCCCCTGCCTCGAGCCGCCGAAGAAGGACGTACCGCCATGGCCGCCACCCCCGATACGACCGCAGCCGCCGCACCCGCCGCCGCGCGCCGCAAGACCGGCCGTCACCGCGGTGAGGGCCAGTGGGCCGTCGGCCACCACACGCCCCTCAACGGCAACGAGCAGTTCAAGAAGGACGACGACGGTCTCAATGTGCGGGCGCGCATCGAGAACATCTACTCCAAGGCGGGCTTCGACTCGATCGACCCCAACGACCTGCGCGGCCGTATGCGCTGGTGGGGCCTCTACACCCAGCGCAAGCCCGGGATCGACGGCGGCAAGACCGCGATCCTGGAGCCGGAGGAGCTGGACGACAAGTACTTCATGCTGCGCGTCCGCATCGACGGCGGCCGGCTGACCACCGAGCAGCTGCGCGTCATCGGCGAGATCTCCGAGGAGTTCGCCCGCGGCACCGCCGGCCTCACGGACCGGCAGAACGTGCAGTACCACTGGATCCGCATCGAGGACGTCCCGGAGATCTGGCGCCGTCTGGAGGCCGTCGGCCTCTCGACCACCGAGGCCTGCGGTGACACCCCCCGCGTGATCCTCGGCTCGCCCGTCGCCGGCATCGCGCTGGACGAGATCATCGACGGCACCCCCGCCATCGACGAGATCTATGCCCGCATCGTGGGCAACCCCGCCTTCTCGAACCTGCCCCGCAAGTTCAAGTCCGCGATCTCCGGCTCGCCGCTGCTCGACGTGGCGCACGAGATCAACGACATCGCCTTCGTGGGCGTGAACCACCCCGAGCACGGCCCCGGCTTCGACGTCTGGGTCGGCGGCGGTCTCTCCACCAACCCGAAGCTGGGTGTGCGCCTGGGCACCTGGGTCTCGCTCGACGAGGTCCCGGACGTCTACGAGGGCGTCATCTCGATCTTCCGCGACTACGGCTACCGCCGGCTGCGCACCCGCGCCCGCCTGAAGTTCCTCGTCGCCGACTGGGGCCCGGCCAAGTTCCGCCAGGTCCTGGAGGACGAGTACCTGAAGCGCAAGCTGACCGACGGCCCCGCGCCCGAGCAGCCCAGCGGCCAGTGGCGCGACCACGTCGGCGTGCACCAGCAGCAGGACGGCAAGTTCTACGTCGGCTTCGCGCCCCGCGTGGGCCGCGTCGACGGTGCCACCCTGACGAAGATCGCCGCCGTCGCCGAGCAGCACGGTTCCGGCCGGCTGCGCACCACCGCCGAGCAGAAGATGATCGTGCTCGACATCGAGGCGGACAAGGTCGACTCGGTCGTCGCGGCCCTGGAGGCGCTGGACCTGCGGGTCAACCCGTCCCCGTTCCGCCGCGGCACGATGGCCTGCACCGGCATCGAGTTCTGCAAGCTGGCCATCGTCGAGACGAAGGCGCGCGGCGCCTCGCTGATCGACGAACTGGAGCGCCGCCTGCCGGGGTTCGCCGAGCCGCTCACCATCAACATCAACGGCTGCCCGAACGCCTGCGCCCGTATCCAGGTGGCGGACATCGGTCTCAAGGGCCAGCTGGTCCTGGACGACGACGGCAACCAGGTCGAGGGCTACCAGGTCCACCTGGGCGGCGCGCTCGGCCTGGAGGCCGGATTCGGCCGCAAGGTCCGCGGTCTCAAGGTCACCTCGGCCGGTCTGCCGGACTACGTCGAGCGGGTCGTCACGCGCTTCGAGAAGCAGCGCGAGGACGGCGAGCGCTTCGCCAGCTGGGTCACCCGCGCCAAGGACGAGGACCTGTCGTGAGCGAGCGCGCCGCACCGTTCTACTGCCCGTACTGCGGCGACGAGGACCTGTTCCCGAACGAAACAGGCCACGGCGCCTGGGAATGCAGGGCCTGCAATCGAGCCTTCCAGCTGAAGTACCTCGGGCTGCTGGCCCGGGGTGTTCAGTCCAATGACGCTGGAGGGGACGAGATATGACCACGATTCAGGACGCCGGTCTCACGGCCGCCGGTCTCAAGGCTCTGGCCGAGCAGGCGGGCCGGGACCTCGAGGACTCCACCCCGCTGGAGATCCTCACCTGGGCGGCCGAGACCTTCGGCAAGAAGTTCGCCGTGACCTCCTCCATGGAGGACGCGGTCGTCGCCCACCTCGCCTCCCGCGCCTTCCCCGGCGTGGACGTGGTCTTCCTCGACACGGGCTACCACTTCGAGGAGACCATCGGCACCCGTGACGCGGTCGAGGCAGTGATGGACGTCAACGTCATCACGCTCACCCCGCGCCAGAGCGTCGCCGAGCAGGACGCCGAGTACGGCCCGAAGCTGCACGACCGCGATCCCGACCTGTGCTGCGCGCTGCGCAAGGTCAAGCCCCTCGAAGAGGGCCTGACCGCGTACGACGCCTGGGCCACGGGCCTGCGCCGCGACGAGTCCCCGACCCGGGCGAACACCCCGGTGGTCGGCTGGGACGAGAAGCGGCAGAAGGTCAAGGTCTCGCCGATCGCCCGCTGGACCCAGGACGACGTGGACGCGTACGTCCTGGAGCACGGCGTGCTCACCAACCCGCTGCTGATGGACGGTTACGCCTCCGTCGGCTGCGCCCCCTGCACCCGACGGGTGGTGGAGGGCGAGGACGCCCGCGCCGGCCGCTGGGCCGGGCGCGGCAAGACCGAGTGCGGACTGCACGGCTGATGACGACCAGCGAAGAACTTACGGAGACGAACCAGATGAGCGTGAGCGACCAGGGCGCCACCGTGTGGCTGACCGGGCTGCCGAGCGCGGGCAAGACCACCATCGCCTACGCGCTGGCCGAGCGGCTGCGCGCCGAGGGCCACCGCGTGGAGGTCCTCGACGGCGACGAGATCCGCGAGTTCCTCTCCGCCGGTCTCGGCTTCGGCCGCGAGGACCGGCACACCAACGTGCAGCGGATCGGCTTCGTCGCCGAACTCCTCGCGTCCAACGGCGTCAAGGCGCTCGTCCCGGTGATCGCGCCGTTCGCCGACAGCCGCGAGGCCGTCCGCAAGCGGCACGCCGCCGAGGGCACGACGTACCTCGAAGTGCACGTGGCCACTCCGGTGGAGGTGTGCTCCGAGCGTGACGTGAAGGGCCTGTACGCCAAGCAGGCGGCGGGCGAGATCTCCGGTCTGACCGGGGTCGACGACCCGTACGAGGCACCGGAGTCCCCGGACCTGCGTATCGAGTCGCACACGCAGTCCGTGCAGGAGTCGGCATCGGCCCTGCACGCGCTGCTCACCGAGAGGGGTCTGGCATGACCGCCACCGTCGCACACGTCCACGAAGGGACGGACGCGCCCTACGCGCTGTCGCACCTCGACGCCCTCGAATCGGAGGCCGTGCACATCTTCCGCGAGGTGGCGGGCGAGTTCGAGAAGCCGGTGATCCTCTTCTCCGGCGGCAAGGACTCCATCGTCATGCTGCACCTGGCGCTGAAGGCGTTCGCGCCCGCGCCGGTGCCGTTCACCCTGCTCCACGTGGACACCGGCCACAACTTCCCCGAGGTCCTCGACTACCGCGACCGCGCGGTCGCCAAGCACGGCCTGCGCCTGCACGTGGCCTCCGTCCAGGAGTACATCGACGCCGGCAAGCTCCGCGAGCGCCCCGACGGCGTCCGCAACCCGCTGCAGACCGTCCCCCTCACGGAGGCGATCCAGCAGCTCAAGTTCGACGCCGTCTTCGGCGGCGGCCGCCGCGACGAGGAGAAGGCCCGCGCCAAGGAGCGCGTCTTCTCCCTGCGCGACGAGTTCTCCCAGTGGGACCCGCGCCGCCAGCGCCCCGAGCTGTGGCAGCTCTACAACGGCCGCCACGCGCCGGGCGAGCACGTGCGCGTGTTCCCGCTGTCCAACTGGACCGAGCTGGACGTGTGGCAGTACATCGCCCGCGAGAAGATCGAACTGCCGGAGATCTACTTCGCCCACGAGCGCGAGGTCTTCCAGCGCAACGGCATGTGGCTGACGGCCGGCGAGTGGGGCGGCGCCAAGGACGGCGAGACCACCGAGACCCGCCTGATCCGCTACCGCACCGTCGGTGACATGTCCTGCACCGGTGCCGTCGACTCCGACGCCACCACGCTGGACGCCGTGATCACCGAAATCGCCGCTTCCCGGCTCACCGAGCGGGGCGCGACCCGCGCCGACGACAAGCTGTCCGAGGCCGCGATGGAAGACCGCAAGCGCGAAGGGTACTTCTAGAAATGACCTCCACCACCGAGCAGTTCGCCGATCTGTCGGCGACCACGCTGCTGCGCTTCGCCACCGCGGGCTCCGTCGACGACGGCAAGTCCACCCTGGTCGGCCGCCTCCTGCACGACTCCAAGTCGGTCCTCACGGACCAGCTGGAAGCCGTGGAGCGGGTCTCGGCCAGCCGCGGTCAGGACACTCCCGACCTGGCGCTGCTCACCGACGGCCTGCGGGCCGAGCGGGAGCAGGGCATCACCATCGACGTGGCCTACCGCTACTTCGCGACCGCCCGGCGCCGGTTCATCCTGGCCGACACCCCCGGGCACGTGCAGTACACCCGGAACATGGTCACCGGCGCCTCCACCGCCGACCTCGCCGTCGTGCTCGTCGACGCCCGCAACGGCGTGATCGAGCAGACGCGCCGGCACGCCGCCGTCGCGGCGCTGCTGCGGGTCCCCCACGTGGTCCTCGCCGTCAACAAGATGGACCTGGTCGGCTACAAGGAGACCGTCTTCGCGTCGATCGCCGAGGAGTTCACCGCGTACGCCACGGGTCTGGGCGTCCCGGAGATCACCGCGATCCCGATCTCCGCCCTGGCCGGCGACAACGTGGTGGAGCCCTCCGCGAACATGGACTGGTACGGCGGCCCCACGGTGCTGGAGCACCTGGAGACCGTCCCGGTCAGCCACGACCTCACCGCCTGCCCGGCGCGTTTCCCGGTGCAGTACGTGATCCGTCCGCAGACCGCCGAGCACCCGGACTACCGGGGCTACGCGGGCCAGATCGCCTCCGGCGTGCTGCGGGTCGGCGAGGCCGTCACCGTCCTGCCGTCGGGCCGTACCTCGGTCATCGAGGGCATCGACGCGCTCGGTGAGAGCGTCGACATCGCGTGGGCCCCGCAGTCGGTGACCCTGCGCCTCAAGGACGACATCGACATCTCGCGCGGCGATCTGATCGCGCCGTCGTCGAGCTCCCCCGCCACCACGCAGGACGTCGTGGCGACGGTCTGCCACGTGGCGGACCAGCCCCTCGCCGTGGGCGCCCGGGTGCTGATCAAGCACACGACGCGCACGGTGAAGGCGATCGTCAAGGAGATCCCCTCGCGGCTGACCCTGGACGACCTGTCCCAGCACCCGAACCCCGGGCAGCTCGTGGCCAACGACATCGGCCGGGTCGTCGTCCGTACCGCCGAGCCGCTCGCGCTCGACGCGTACGCCGACTCGCGCCGCACCGGGTCCTTCCTGCTGATCGACCCGGCGGACGGCACGACGCTGGCGGCCGGCATGGTCGGCGAGTCCTTCGCCTCGACCGCGGCGACCACCGTGCAGGCGGATGAAGAAGGGTGGGACTTCTGATCATGCTTGCCGATATCTACTCCACCTTCGCGAAGGAGGGAGGCCGTGTGGGCAGCGGCTCCCTCGGCAGCGGCCAGGGAGGTGTGGGGCGATGTGCGTGATGACGTACGCGCACCGCATGCGCGCCCACACCCCCCGCGAGCCGTACCTGCCCCTGCTCCACAGACGAAGACCTGCGTCGTAACCTCACGGCGCTCCGAGAGGAAGTCCTCCCGTGCCTGCCACCGGTACCACCCGTAACGCTCTTCGCCGCAGCGTCGTCGCCGCTGCCACCCTGCCGCTCCTGATCGGCGCCCTCGCCTCGTGCGGCTACGGTTCCGAGGCGAAGAAGGACGACGCCCCGAAGGCGAACGTCGCGGACACCTCCGCCAAGAAGCTGTCGGCTTCCGAGGTCCGCAT
>NZ_JBSFDF010000071.1:0-32483 GCF_053593795.1 Streptomyces sp. NPDC002104
TCCGCAGAGCGAGAACGCGTACCAGGGGTCCACGAGGTGCGTCAGGTCGGAGCCGAAGACCTCGCAGGCCAGGGACAGCTCGAAGTGCAGCATGCGCTCGCCGGGCCGGCGAGCGCGGGGCGCGCGTGCGCCTCCAGCGCGGCGGGCTTCGCCTGGGCGCCGGGGGTGGCCGGGGCCGCTGCGGCGGAAGGGGCCGCGGCGGCGGAAGGGCCTGCTGCGGCGGAAGGAGCTGCGGAGGCGGCGGCGGTGAGAGCGCGGGCCTCGGGGGCCGTGGAGCCCGCCGGGAGGGCCGGGGAGCCGCTCCGGCCGCCCTCGGGGCCGGGCCCGGAGGCCTTGCCCTTCTTGTCGGCCAGTGCCACCAGCGCGGCATGGGCGCGGGCGAAGCCCACGGAGGTGGCGGCGCCGGCGCTGGTGCGCTCCTCGGTGACCGCGGGAAGTTCCCGGGGAGCGGCGGCGGAGGCGGCCGGGGCCGCCGCGGCCTCGATGGCCAGCAGCCGGCGTCCCTCCAGGGCGCTGGCCCGCTCCGTCTCGGCGGTGGCGTACCGGCGCAGCAGCGACGCGTGCTCCCCGCGCAGGCCCGCGAGTTCGACCCGCTTGGCGCGCAGTTTGGCGTCGAGCTTGGCGCGCAGCACCCGGGCCTCTTCGAGGTCGGATTCGAGCTCGGCTATCCGCTCGTCGGTGCGCCACTCGTCCTTGACCCGTTCGCGCCCGAGCTCGCTGACCCGGCGTCCTGCCGCCAGGTCCCACGAGCGCATGACCACGGCTCCGGCCAGCCCCGCGGCCGCGGTGAGCGTCACGAGCAGGCGCAGCGCCATGGGTTCCGCGAGGAGCCAGGCGGCGCCTGCGCCGGCGACGGACACACCGGCGACGGCGCTCGGCGTGAGCAGCCGGTGAAGTGGTTCGGGATTGCGGTGGCGTCCACGGGGCATGGCCTGAAATTTACAGGGCGTGGACAGCGCGTGGGGTAACCGCTCGGCAATCTGTTCCCGAGCGGTTACCGCACTTGGCGCACGAAAGGCGCAACTCCTACTTCTTCAGCAGGCCCTTGGACTCCAGGTAGGCCTTGGCGACATCCGCCGGCTTGGCGCGCTCGGCGTCGACCTTGCGGTTCAGCTCGACCAGATCGGCGGTGGTGAGCGCCTTGGTGACCTTGTCGAGGGCGGCCGCGACCTCGGGGGCGCCGGCGTCGTTGGCGTTGACCACCGGGAGCACGTTGTCGGCGTTCTGGAGCTTCTTGTCGTCCTCCAGCAGGACCAGGCCGAAGCTGTCGAGCGTGGCGTCCGTGGTGGTGGTCAGGACGAGCTGGTCCGTGCCGTCCTTGACCGCCTGCTTGGCCTGCGGGGTTCCGACGCCCTTGGGGTCGATGCCGGACACATCGATTCCGTACGTGGTCTTCAGCCCGGGGGCGCAGAAGGGCCGCACGGCGCATTCGTCGCCCGCCGCGATCTTCACCTTCAGGCCGGACTTGCCCAGATCGGAAAGGGTCTTGAGATTGTTCTTCGCGGCGAATTCCTTGCTCACCGCGAAGGCGTTCTGGTCGACCGCCGAGCCCGCGGGCAGCGCCTTCAGCCCCAGCGGGCCCGCCAGCTTCTCCAGGGCCGCCACCGTCGCGGTCACATCGCTGGACGCGACGGGCTTGTCCGTCGGCGCCTTGGAGCCGTTGACCTTGGCGTTGAGGAACTCCGCGAGGGTCGCCGCGTACTCCGGGACGACGTCGATCTCGCCCTTCTCCAGCGAGGGCTCGTACAGCTCGCGGTTGCTGACCGTGGTGATCGAGGTGCTGTAGCCGGCGTCCTTGAGGACCTGCGCGTACAGCTCGGCCAGCACGTTGGACTCGGTGAAGCCGGCGGCGCCGATCACCAGCTTGCCGCCCTTGCCGCCCTCGGAGGACCCGGAGGCGGCGGCGGAGGAGCCACCGTCCTTGGTCTTCTCCAGGCTGTCGCCGCCGCCGCACGCGGCGAGCGATGCGGTCAGGGCGACCGCGCCCAGGGCCGCGCCGAGGGCGCGCGTGGACTTGCTCATCTCAATCTCCTTCAAGGGGTGGGTGTACGTGTGGGGGCGTCACTCGGCGGGGCGGCGCTCAGCGGGCGGCCGCGCCCGGCAGCAGCCGGTCGGCCGCCACGAGCGCGCCCTCCACGAGCAGGGCCAGCGCGGCGACCAGCAGGGCGCCCGCGACGACCTGCGGGGTGTTGTACGTGTTGAAGCCGGCGGTGATGATCCGGCCGAGGCCGCCCTGGCCGACCATGGCGGCGATGGTGGCCGTGGCGATGACCTGGACGGCGCCCGAGCGCAGCCCCGTCATCACCAGTCCGCGGGCCAGCGGAAGTTCCACCCGCCAGAAGAGCTGGCGGCCGGACATGCCCATGCCCCGGGCGGCCTCCACGACCGAGCGGTCCACCTCGCGCATGCCCACGTAGGCGTTGGTCAGCAGGGGCGGTACGGCGAACAGGACCAGCGCGATGATGGTGGGCACGTACCCGGCGTTGCGCAGCGGGGAGACCATGAACAGCGCCAGCACCGCGAAGACCGGGACGGCCCGCCCGATGTTGGAGATGTTGACCGCGAGGCCGCCGCCCTTGCCGAGGTGGCCCAGCCACAGCCCGACCGGGAGGGCCAGGGCGCAGGCCAGTGCCAGGGCGATCCCGCTGACGTACACGTGCTCGCCGAGCCGGTGCCAGACGCCGTTCTCCCCGGACCAGTTGGCCCCGTCGGCCAGCCAGTCCCAGGCCTGTCCCAGTACGCCCATCACACTCCCCCGCTGACGTCGGCGGTACGGGCGGCCCGTCCGGCCCGCCTGGCCCGGGGCGCGCGGGTCGCCCGGGTCCACGGGGTGAGCAGCCGCTGGAGACCGAGCAGGGCCAGGTCCAGGGCGAGCGCGAGGAGCACGCACAGCACGGACGCGGTGAGCACCTGGGCCTTGAAGGAACTGTTCACGGCGGGTGCGATGAGGTTGCCGAGGCCGCCCTTGCCCACGATGGAGCCGACCGTCGTCAGCGCGACCGTGGAGACGGTCGCGATCCGTACGCCGGCCAGCAGGGCGGGCAGCGCCAGCGGCAGCTCGACCTGCCACAGCAGCCGGCCCGGGCCGTACCCCATCCCGCGCGCGGCTTCCCGTACCTCCTCGGGCACGGCTTCGAGCCCGGCCAGCACGTTGCGCACGAGGATGGTCAGCGAATACAGCACCAGGCCGGTCACCACCAGCGCCGCCGAGAGCCCGAAGAACGGCAGCAGCAGGGAGAACATGGCCAGCGAGGGCACGGTGTAGAGCAGGGTGGTGATGCCGAGGACGGGGGCCGCCCAGCGGCGGCCGCGGCGGGCCAGCAGGGCCAGCGGCAGGGCCACGGCGATGCCGATCAGCACGGACACACCGGTGATCCACAGGTGTTCGGCGGTGGCGTCGGTGAGCTCCTGGGAGCGGGACGTGACGTACTCCCAGCAGATCCAGTCGTTCGCCACCAGGCAGCTCTGCCCGGCCATCGCTCCTCACCCCCCGTCACAGACCGCACGTAGGAGCGACCATAACCCCCGGCACCGACAATGGCCGGAATCCTTCGCACGCGGGCAACACGCCCTTCACAAACGGACCCCGCGGGTAGGGAAAGATGGCGGGGTGATCCGATTCGAGCAAGTGACCAAGCGCTACCCCGACGGGACCACCGCCGTCGCGGACCTGTCCTTCGAGGTCGCCGAGGGCGAACTGGTCACCCTGGTGGGCCCCTCCGGCTGCGGCAAGACGACCACGATGAAGATGGTCAACCGGCTCATCGAGCCCACGTCCGGCCGGATCCTGCTGAACGGCGAGGACATCGCCGCCGCCGACCCGGTCGAACTGCGCCGGCGCATCGGCTACGTCATCCAGCAGGTCGGACTGTTCCCGCACAAGACGGTGCTGGAGAACACGGCCACCGTGCCGCAGCTCATCGGCACCCCGAAGGCCAAGGCCCGCGCGCGGGCCGCGGAACTCCTCGACCTGGTCGGGCTGGATCCGGCCGTCTACGGCGGCCGCTACCCGGAGCAGCTCTCCGGCGGGCAGCGCCAGCGCGTCGGCGTGGCCCGGGCGCTCGCCGCGGACCCGCCGGTGCTGCTGATGGACGAGCCGTTCGGCGCGGTGGACCCGGTGGTGCGCGAGCGGCTGCAGAACGAGTTCCTGGCGCTCCAGCAGACCGTGCGCAAAACGATCCTGCTGGTCACGCACGACCTGGAGGAGGCCGTCCGGCTCGGGGACCGCATCGCGGTCTACGGAGCGGGCACCATCGAGCAGTTCGCCCGGCCGGCCGAGGTCCTGGGCGCCCCGGCGACCGACTACGTGGCCGGCTTCGTCGGCGCCGACCGCGGTCTCAAGCGGCTCGCGGTCACCGCGGTGGCCGAGGCCGACCTGGCCGAGCCGGCCTCCGGCGAAAAGGCCCCCACCGCCGGAGTGGCGCTGGGGGCCAGTCTGCGCGAGGCGCTCGCGCTGCTGCTCCAGGAGGACTCGGGCCGGATCGGGGTCACGGATCCCGACTCCGGCGCGCTGATCGGCGTACTCACCCCCGAAGGGGTCCACCGGGCCCTGCGCCGGGCCGGCCTGCAGGAGGCCTGAGCCTCCTCCCGGAGGCCCCCGCTACGCCTGGATCCTGCCGCTCATCCACACCAGCATCGGCGGGATCTCGCGGCGCCAGGTGTTGAAGTTGTGGCCGCCGCTGTCGAGGATGATCGAGGAGACCCGGTCCGGGCCCTTGACCAGCTTGATGAACCGCTTCGTGCCGGCGAGGTTCGGCTCGCCCTTCTCGCTGCTGGTGACGAGGAACGACGTACCGGTCGGCTGCTTGGCCTTGATGGACTCCAGCACGTTCGCGCGGGCCTTCAGCTGCGCGTCCCCGTGGAAGAGGTCACCGGTCGTCGGGTCGTTCGCGGCCTCGTAGTACGCGGACAGCCCGGCGGCGGCGCCGAAGGTCTGCGGGTGGTGCGCCGTCATCTTCAGGGCGCAGTACCCGCCCGTGGAGTTGCCGATGAAGCCCATGTTCGAGGGCTTCTCGCCGACCCGGAAGGTGCTCCGGATGGCCTGCGGGAGGTCCTGGCCGTAGAAGGTCTCGGTCTGCGGGCCACCGGGTATGTCCACGCACTCGGTGTCGCGCGCGCCCGGCGTCGGACGCATCATGACCAGGATCATCGGCTTCATCTTGCCCGCCTTGGACAGGCTGAAGGCCTTCATCGGGTAGTCGAGCCCTTTGATCAGGTTCTCGGCCATGCCCGGGTACCCCGTGAGGACGATGGAGGCCGGGAAGTTCTTGTCCTTGTACTGCGGCTGGAAGTACTCCGGCGGCAGCCACACGTACCCGGGGCTCGTTATCTTCGACTTCTGGCCCGTTACGGACACCTTCAGGATCTGTCCGCCGACGGGGGGCTTGGCACCGCCGGGCACGTCGAGGTGCTGCTTGTCGACCACCTTGATGTCGTCGCTGCTCATCGAGTGGTCCACGACCTTGCCGACCGACGTCTCCTGGCCGAAGAGGTCGGCCCAGGAGCCGTAGAAGAGGAACGACTTGTTCGCGGCGAGACCGATCGCCGCGAACATCGCCAGCTGCGTCGCCAGCAGAAGGCCGATCCGGCCGACGACCGAGCGCCAGGAGCGGCCCGAGAGCTTCGGCCAGAACCACACCGTGGCCGCGAACAGCAGCACACCGGCAAGGATGGCCAGCGCCAGAACCGTATTACTGGTGAGACCCATGAGCAGTCAGTCGACTTTCTATGGCAGGACTAGTTTTTTTCTCGACGGAAGAGTGAACCCGCTCCCCTTCGATGTCGTCCTAGGGGACGCACCACCCAACGAAAGGCCCCAGCGGCCTTCGGCCACATGATCTCTCGCGGAGCAACGGGAAGCGATGTCTAGCAGGATAGATGGCGATAAGTCGGGACAGGTTCCGAAGCCTGTCAGCCGAATCCTCCGAGGCCCACGACCGGAGTCCGTCCCCGGAGTCGTGGGAACCGCCGTCACGGTCGTCGGCCTGCTGGACATCGCCGCGGGGGTCTTCCCGCGCTTCCGGCACAGCCGCATCCACGCGGTCACCGAGGTGCTGCCCGGCTCCGTCGGCCCCTTCGCCGCCGCCCTGGCCCTGAGCGCCGGCGTCCTGCTCCTGCTGCTCGCCCACGGGCTCAAGCGCCGCAAGCGCCGCGCCTGGCGGGCCGCGGTGGTGCTGCTGCCGGCGGGCGCCGTGGCGCAGTTCACGTACCGCCACTCGATCATCGGCGTGGTCATCGCGGCGGTGCTCCTGGCGCTCCTGATCCGCCACCAGAGTGAATTCAAGGCGCTGCCCGATCCGCGCAGCCGCTGGAAGGCGCTCGCCAACTTCGTGCTGATGAGCGCGGGCTCCATCGGGCTCGGCCTGGTCATCGTCAACTCGCACCCCGGCCGCGTTGTAGGCAATCCGGGTGTTTATGAACAGATCAGCCACGTCGTCTACGGGCTCTTCGGCGTCGAGGGCCCCGTCGACTACGCCGGCCGGGTGTCCTGGACCGTGGGCTACTCGCTCGGCGCACTCGGCATGCTCACCGCCGTCACCACCATCTACCTGGCCTTCCGCCCCGAGCACCCCGCCGCCCGGCTCACCGCCGACGACGAGGTCAAGCTCCGCGAGCTGCTCGCCAAGCACGGCGGCCGCGACTCACTGGGCCACTTCGCGCTCCGCCGCGACAAGGCCGTCGTCTTCTCCCCCAGCGGCAAGGCCGCCGTCACCTACCGCGTCGTCTCCGGCGTGATGCTCGCCTCCGGCGACCCGGTCGGCGACGTCGAGGCCTGGCCCGGCGCCATCGAACGGTTCATGGAGGAGGCCAAGACCCACTCCTGGACCCCCGCCGTCATGGGCTGCAGCGAGACCGGGGGCGAGGTCTGGACCCGCGAGACCGGCCTCGACGCCCTGGAGCTCGGGGACGAGGCGATCGTCGACGTCAAAGACTTCTCCCTCTCCGGCCGGGCGATGCGCAACGTCCGGCAGATGGTGAAGCGCATCGAACGCAACGGCTACACCACCAAGGTCCGCCGGGTCAGCGAGCTGACCGGGACCGAGCTGGAGCAGGTGCGCGGCGCCGCCGAGGCCTGGCGCGGCACCGACACCGAGCGCGGGTTCTCCATGGCGCTGGGCCGCGTCGGCGACCCCGGCGACGGCGACTGCTACATCGCCACCGCGCACCGCGTCGAGGAGGGCGACACCTCCCCCTTCGGCGACCTCAAGGCCGTCCTGCACTTCGTCCCCTGGGGCAAGGACGGCATGTCGCTGGAGCTGATGCGCCGCGACCGCGCCGCCGACCCCGGCATGAACGAGCTGCTGATCGTCGCCTCCCTGGAGGCCGCCCCGGCGCTCGGCATCGAGAAGGTCTCCCTGAACTTCGCGATGTTCCGCTCGGCGCTGGCCCGCGGCGAGAAGATCGGCGCCGGCCCGGTCCTGCGGATGTGGCGCAGCCTGCTGGTGTTCCTCTCGCGCTGGTTCCAGATCGAATCGCTCTACAAGTTCAACGCGAAGTTCCGCCCCCGCTGGGAGCCGCGCTTCGTGGTCTTCCGCACCACCCGGGACCTGCCCCGCATCGGCTTCGCCGCGATGCAGGCCGAGGGCTTCGTCACACTGGCCCTGCCCCGGCTGTTCGCCGCCCGCCGGCGCCCCAAGCCGGTCCGCACCTGCGCCCACCACCACGCGCAGGCCCCGGCCCTCCCGTCCCAGGCGGAGCGCGAGGTCCAGGCCGCCTGAGGGCGTGGCGCGGGGAACGGGGGAAGGGCGGGGCGCGGAGCGGCCCGCCCTTCCCCCGTTCCCCACCCGCCCACCCACCGGCCACCCGGCCGGCCGAGCACCCGGCCACCCGGCCACCCAGGGCAAGGCCAAGGCCAGGAGCCCTACCCTGGGAACCATGAACACGAACAGCGGCCCCGCCCCCAGGGGCCTGGTGACAGGCCTCCCCGACTGGGACCGCTGCGCGGTCATGGGCGTCGTCAACGTCACCCCCGACTCCTTCTCCGACGGCGGCCGCTGGTTCGACACCACCGCCGCGGTCAAGCGCGGCCTCGACCTCGTCGCCCAGGGCGCCGACCTCGTGGACGTCGGCGGCGAGTCCACCCGCCCCGGCGCCTCCCGCGTCGACGAGGAGGAGGAGCTGCGCCGGGTCGTCCCCGTCGTCCGCGGCCTCGCCTCCGAAGGGGTCGTCGTCTCCGTCGACACGATGCGCGCCTCCGTCGCCGCCCGGGCCGTCGCCGCCGGCGCCACCCTGGTCAACGACGTCAGCGGCGGCCTCGCCGACCCGGAGATGATCCCGGCCGTCGCCGCCGCCGAGGTGCCCTTCGTCGTCATGCACTGGCGCGGATTCAGCGACGGCATGAACAGCCTCGCCGTCTACGAGGACGTCCTCGCGGAGGTCACCGCGGAACTGCGCACCCGCATCGACGCCGTCGTCACCGGCGGCATCGCCCCCGAGCGTCTCCTCGTCGACCCGGGCCTGGGCTTCGCCAAGAACGCCGAGCACGACCTGGCCCTGGTCGCCCACCTCGCCGAACTGCGCGCGCTGGGCTTCCCCCTGCTGGTGGCCGCCTCGCGCAAGCGTTTCCTCGGCCGGGTGCTGGCCGGCGCCGACCACGCCTCCCCGCCGCCCGCCCGCGAACGCGACGCCGCCACCGCCGCCGTCTCCGCCCTCGCCGCCTCCCAGGGCGCCTGGGCCGTACGGGTCCACGAGGTACGGGCGAGCGCCGACGCGGTTCGGGTGGCCCGCGCCGTGGAAGGGGCACTGCGTACGACCCGTAGCAACGAGGAAGGGGCACGGTGAGCCGTACCGACATCGAATCCGTCGAAGAGGTCAACACGGCCTTCTACGAGGCCATGGAGCGGGGGGACTTCGACTCGCTGTCGGCGCTCTGGCTCGAGGACGAGATCTCCTGCGTGCACCCGGGCTGGCCGGTGCTGTCCGGACGGGGCGAAGTGCTGCGCTCCTACGCGCTGATCATGTCGCACACCGAGTACATCCAGTTCTTCCTCACCGACACCAAGGTGACCGTCCTGGGCGACACCGCGCTGGTGACGTGCACCGAGAACATCCTCAGCGGCGGGCCCGCCGAGGACGGCGGAGAACTGGGCCCGCTCGTCGGCCAGCTCGTCGTCGCCACGAATGTGTTCCGACGCACACCGGAGGGCTGGCGGCTGTGGTCGCACCACGGTTCCCCCGTCCTCACGGACTCCGACGAGGACGACGAGGAGGAGTCCTCCTGACCCCACCGTGGGGGTGCCGAGTCATTCGCGAGTAAATTCGCAGGTAAATTCGAAGATGGACGACGCCGACCGCACTCGGCTTAGGCCATGGATCCGGGGAGTCCCGGACCGGAAGCACCTACGAAAAGCAGGAGTGATTCGCGTGGATCGTGTCGCGCTGCGCGGCCTCAAGGCTCGCGGGCACCATGGCGTCTTCCCCCGGGAACGCGAGGAAGGCCAGACCTTCATCGTCGACCTGGTGCTCCACCTCGACACCCGCCCCGCGGCGGCGGGCGACGACCTGGCTAAGACCGTGCACTACGGGGTAGTCGCGGAGGAAGTCGTCGACGTGGTCCAGGGCGAGCCCGTGGACCTGATCGAGACCCTCGCCGAGCGGATCGCCCAGCAGTGCCTCAAGCACGAGGCGGTCGCCCAGGTGGAGGTCGTCGTCCACAAGCCGGACGCGCCGATCACCGTTCCCTTCGACGACGTGACCATCACGATCACACGGAGCCGCGCGTGAACAACGGAATGAAAGCCCAGAGCGACCCCACCGTCCAGCCGGTACCCGCCTCCGTGGTCGAAGCCGTCGACGCGGCGGACGTGACCCTGTCCAACCCCAAGTGGGCCGTCGTCGCGCTCGGCGCGAACCTGGGCAACCGCCTGGAGACCCTCCAGGGCGCCATCGACGCCCTCGGCGACACCCCGGGCCTCCGGGTCAAGGCCGTCTCCCCCGTCTACGAGACGGAGCCGTGGGGCGTGGAGACGGGCTCGCAGCCCTCGTACCTCAACGCGGTCATCGCGGTGAAGACCACCCTGCCGCCCGGCTCGCTGCTGGAGCGCGGGCACGCCATCGAGGAGGCCTTCGACCGCGTCCGCGAGGAGCGCTGGGGGCCCCGCACGATCGACGTCGACATCATCACCTACGCCGACGTGGTCTCCGCCGACCCGGTCCTCACCCTCCCGCACCCGCGCGCCCACCAGCGCGCCTTCGTGCTGGCCCCCTGGAACGACATCGACCCCGAAGCGCAGATCCCGGGCCACGGGCCCGTCTCCTCGCTCCTGTCGGCGGTCGGCCTCACCGGGCTCACCCAGCGCGAGGACCTGGAGCTGCGCCTCCCCGAGTGAGCCGCGCCCGCGGGGCGGCTCCGCCGACCACTTAGGATCACCGGATACGCACGCACGGAGAGCGGGAGAGGCGCACGCACGTGAAGCAACTGAAGCCGGCGGTCCTGGCGGGCATTTTCGCGATCGCCGCGGTGCTGTCCTGGGCCGGAGCCCGGCTGTGGAACGCGTACGGCACGCTCCCCGGCGTCCCGGTGGCCGCCCCGATCGTCCTCGGCGCCATCGCGGTGGTCCTGCTGGCGACGGCCCTGTCGCTGCGCTCCCGCCTGAAGGCCCAGCGCGAGCGCGCGCCGGGCGCCAAGGGCGTGGAGCCGCTGATGGCGGCCCGCGCCGTGGTCTTCGGCCAGGCCAGCGCCCTGGTCGCCGCCCTGGTCGCCGGCGCCTACGGCGGCGTCGGCGTCTTCCTCCTCACCACCGCCCTGGACGTCCCCGCCCGCCGCGACCAGACCTGGTACGCCGGCTTCTCGGTCCTGGCGGGCGCGGCGGTCGTGGCGGCGGCCCTCTTCCTGGAACACGTCCTGAAACTCCCGGACGACGAGGACGGCCCGGAGACCCCGGTACGCGCCTAGGCAGTGCCCTTGCCGCCCGGTCCTGCCACGCCGCGGCCTTCCCCGGCGCGGCAGGCGGGCGGAACGGTCAGCGCGCCATGATGAGGCTCATGGCCTCGTTGCGGGTCGCGGGGTCGCGGAGCTGGCCGCGGACGGCCGAGGTGATGGTCTTCGCGCCGGGCTTGCGGACTCCGCGCATGGTCATGCACATGTGCTCGCACTCGATGACGACGATGACCCCGCGCGGGTCCAGGATCTCCATGACCGACTCGGCGATCTGCGTCGTCAGCCGCTCCTGCACCTGCGGGCGGCGGGCGAAGACGTCCACGAGACGCGCGAGCTTCGACAGACCGGTGATCTTGCCGTCGACGGACGGGATGTAGCCGACGTGCGCCACCCCGTGGAAGGGGACGAGGTGGTGTTCACAGGTACTCATGACTTCGATGTCCTTCACGAGGACCATCTCGTCGTGGCCGAGGTCGAACGTCGTCGTCAGGACGTCCTCGGGCTTCTGGTAGAGGCCGGCGAATATCTCCTTGTACGCCCGCGCGACCCGCCCCGGAGTCGCCAGGAGCCCCTCGCGGTCCGGGTCCTCGCCGACCGCGATCAGGAGCTCGCGGACGGCCGCCTCGGCGCGCTTCTCGTCGAACTCGCCGATCGTGCCCTCGCCACCGGTCAGGGTCACTGGGTCGGTCATCTCTTCCTCGTTCCTGTCTGCGCAGTCGCCGGCGCGTAAAAGTGCCGCGCCCCCCAGGCTAGAACCTGGGGGGCGCGGCATCCATTCCGGGAGGTACTAAGCCTCCGGGTGCTCCTCCGGGGAGGGCTCCGGGGTCTTCTCCACCGAGACGGTGGCCGAAGAGGCCGACGTGCCGTTCGCCGCGTTCGTCAGCTGGAGCTCCTTGGGAGAGAGCACCGGCGGACGGGTGGACGGCGTGCGGTGCGAGGAGCCGGTCCACGCCGGGCGGGCCGGGCGCTTCACGATCGTCGAGAAGACCTCGGCGATCTGCTCCTTGTTGAGCGTCTCCTTCTCCAGGAGGGCGAGGACCAGGTTGTCGAGGACGTCGCGGTTCTCGACCAGGATCTCCCAGGCCTCGTTGTGCGCGGTCTCGATGAGCTTCTTGACCTCTTCGTCGACCAGCGCGGCAACCTCCTCCGAGTAGTCCCGCGGGTGCGACATCTCGCGGCCCAGGAACGGCTCGGTGTTGTCCCCGCCGAACTTGATCGCGCCGAGGCGCTCGGTCATGCCGTACTGGGTGACCATCGCGCGGGCCGTTGCCGTGGCCTTCTCGATGTCGTTCGCGGCGCCCGTGGTCGGGTCGTGGAAGACCAGTTCCTCGGCCGCGCGTCCGCCCAGCATGTACGCGAGCTGGTCGAGCATCTCGTTGCGCGTGGTGGAGTACTTGTCCTCGTCGGGCAGGACCATGGTGTAGCCCAGGGCCCGGCCGCGGGACAGGATGGTGATCTTGTGGACCGGGTCGGAGTTCGGGGAAGCCGCCGCGACCAGGGCGTGTCCGCCCTCGTGGTACGCGGTGATCTTCTTCTCCCGGTCCGACATGATCCGGGTCCGCTTCTGCGGGCCCGCAACGACGCGGTCGATCGCCTCGTCCAGCGCGTGGTTGTCGATCAGCTTCTGGTCCGAGCGGGCCGTGAGCAGCGCGGCCTCGTTCAGGACGTTGGCGAGATCGGCACCCGTGAAGCCGGGGGTGCGGCGGGCGACGGCGCCGAGGTCGACGTCCGGAGCGACCGGCTTGCCCTTCTGGTGGACCTTGAGGATCTCCAGACGGCCCTGCATGTCCGGACGGTCGACCGCGATCTGGCGGTCGAAGCGGCCGGGGCGCAGGAGGGCCGGGTCGAGGATGTCGGGACGGTTCGTGGCGGCGATCAGGATGACCCCGCCCTTCACGTCGAAGCCGTCCATCTCGACGAGCAGCTGGTTGAGGGTCTGCTCGCGCTCGTCGTGACCGCCGCCGAGGCCCGCACCGCGGTGCCGGCCGACGGCGTCGATCTCGTCGACGAAGACGATCGCCGGGGCGTTGGCCTTGGCCTGTTCGAACAGGTCGCGGACACGCGAGGCACCGACACCGACGAACATCTCGACGAAGTCGGAACCGGAGATCGAGTAGAAGGGGACACCGGCCTCGCCCGCGACGGCACGCGCGAGCAGGGTCTTACCGGTGCCGGGCGGGCCGTAGAGCAGCACGCCCTTGGGGATCTTGGCGCCGACGGCCTGGAACTTCGCCGGCTCCTGGAGGAACTCCTTGATCTCGTGGAGTTCCTCGACGGCCTCGTCGGAGCCCGCGACATCGGCGAACGTCGTCTTCGGGGTGTCCTTGGTGATGAGCTTGGCCTTGGACTTCCCGAAGTTCATGACCCGGGAGCCGCCGCCCTGCATCTGGTTCATCAGGAACAGGAAGACCACGACGATGAGGACGAACGGCAGCAGCGAGAGCAGCACGCTCAGGAACGGGCTGGTCTTGTCCGGCGTGACGGAGTACCCGTCAGGGATCTGACCGGCTTCGTACTTGGTCTGGAGGTTCTGGGCGAGCTGTACGCCCTGGTCCCCGATGTAGTTGGCCTGGAACTTGGTGCCGTCGTTGTCGCCGAGCTTCTGGTCCTTCTTCAGCTCGATCTTGATCATCTGGCTGTCACCGGTGGTGAGCTTGGCGCTGTCCACCTGGCCACTGTTGATCGCCTTGATGACCTCGCTGGTCTCCACCGACTTGTAGCCGCCGCCGGAGCCGACGACGTTCATCAACACGACCACGGCGAGGACGGCCAGCACGATCCACATAACCGGCCCACGGAAGTATCGCTTCACGTCCATCCATACGGGGCGCTAGGCACCCCGTCCCTCCTGCCCGTAGGTAAATGCTGCTGTGAGTAAAGACTGTTCTTCGGAATGTACCCCTGCATTGTCACCCGTGGCCTCATGGGACGGCTGACAGACCCGCCTTTCCATGCTCCAACGGCGGGAAACGCTCCAGGGTTCCCCTGTCGGGCGCTGGATCAGCCGCCGTAGACGTGGGGGGCGAGGGTGCCGACGAACGGCAGGTTGCGGTACTTCTCGGCGTAGTCGAGGCCGTAGCCGACGACGAACTCGTTCGGGATGTCGAAGCCGACCCACTTCACGTCGATCGCGACCTTGGCGGCGTCGGGCTTGCGCAGCAGCGTGACGACCTCCAGGGAGGCCGGCTGGCGGGAGCCGAGGTTCGACAGCAGCCACGACAGGGTCAGGCCCGAGTCGATGATGTCCTCGACGATCAGGACGTGCTTGTCCTTGATGTCGGTGTCCAGGTCCTTCAGGATCCGGACCACGCCCGAGGACTGGGTCCCGGCGCCGTACGAGGACACCGCCATCCAGTCCATGGTGAGCGGGGTGGACAAGGCACGCGCCAGGTCCGCCATCACCATCACCGCGCCCTTGAGGACGCCGACGATGAGCAGGTCCTTGCCCGCGTACTCCGCGTCGATCTTCGCGGCCAGCTCGGCCAGCTTCGCGTCGATCTCTTCCTTGGTGATGAGCACCGACTGGAGGTCGCTGCCCATGTCCTTCTCGTCCACCCGCATCACTTTCGTTGTCGGCTGGGGCTCCGGGGGTGACCCCGGAGGTCTCAGCCGTGTTTCAGCACCAATCAGCCCTGCCGGATGACCAGTCTGCCACCCTGCCGCTGGGCCTCGACCCGGCCGGGCAGGTTGATGGCTCCCTGACCGCGCCATCCGGTGATGAGCCGGTCGACTTCCTCGATGTGGCGGGCGAAGAGGGAACCGGCGGGGGAACCGGCGGCGACGACCGCCCGGCGCAGTACGCGGCGGCGGACCGCGGGGGGCAGGGCGTACAGCTTGGCGCACTCCAGGCGGCCGTCCTCGTCGCGTACGCCGGTCTCGGCCTCGGCGGCCCAGGCGTCCAGGGCGTCGGCGTCGTCGCGGGAGAGCTGGGCGGTGCGGGCGAGCGCCTCCACGACTCCCTTGCCGAGTGCCTTCTCGAGGGCGGGCAGTCCCTCGTGGCGCAGCCGGGAGCGGGTGTAGGCGGGGTCGAGGTTGTGCGGGTCGTCCCAGACCGACAGGGACTGGACCATGCAGGCCTTGCGGGCGGTCTGCCGGTCCACCTGGAGGAACGGCCGGCGGTAGCGGTGGCTGCGGCCGCCTCGCGCGCCGGGGTCCCCGGGGCCTCCGGAGACCTCGGCCATGCCGGAGAGCGAGCGGATGCCGGAGCCGCGGGCGAGGCCCAGCAGGACGGTTTCGGCTTGGTCGTCGCGGGTGTGGCCGAGCAGCACGGCGACGGCGCCCAGCCGGTCGGCGGCCTCGTCCAGGGCCGCGTAGCGGGCGTCGCGGGCGGCGGCTTCGGGGCCTCCGTCGCGGCCGACGCGCACGGCGACGGACTCCACGGGGCCGAGGCCCAGCGCGGTCATGCGGGAGACGACCTCGGCGGCGCGCAGGGCGGAGCCGTCCTGGAGGCCGTGGTCGACGGTGATGCCGCCGGCCCGGATTCCGAGTTTGGGGGCCTCGAAGGCGAGGGCGGAGGCGAGCGCCATGGAGTCCGCGCCGCCGGAGCAGGCCACGAGGACCAGCGGGGCGGTGCCGGGGAGGGGGTCGTGGGGGGCGGCACCGGCCGAGGAGCCGACGGTGCGGCCGGGGCGGCCGACCCGGGGTGCGGGGGTGGGAGCGGGGCGGTCAGTGAGGTCGGTGAGGACGTCGTGGAGTACGCGGCGGACCGCCAGGCGTATCGCCGCGACCGCAGGATGGGGACCCATGTCCGGTGCCCTTCGGTGGAGTTCGGTGCCTCGGAGGCGCTGGGGAGGCGTGGGAGGTGGTGTGCCGGGGTGCTGCCCGGCTCCCCCCGCGGGCGGGGGGTTGTCACTCAGAGTGCGTCGATGGTGACAGAACCGAGCCGTTCCCTGAGCATCGCACGCCCTTCCACGCCCCACGGTCCCTCGGACGGGTGACGCTGCTTCCCCCAGAGGGACATCTTTACGCCTCTGTGATCACACCTCTTCGCTTGCCTCGCTCTGCTCGCTCCCCTTGCGGTGGACGCGGGCCACCCAGTCCGCGGGCCTGGCGATCTCGGACTTGGTCGGCAGTGTGTTCGGGGAGGTCCAGACCCGGTTGAAGCCGTCCATGCCGACCTGGCCGACGACGGCGCGCACGAAGCGCTCCCCGTCGCGGTACTGGCGCAGCTTGGCGTCGAGGCCGAGGAGCTTGCGCAGGGCGGCGTCGAGCCGGCCGGCTCCGCTGGCCCTGCGCTGCTGGAACTTCTCGCGGATCTCGGAGACCGAGGGCACGACCTCGGGGCCGACCCCGTCCATGACGAAGTCGGCGTGGCCCTCCAGGAGGGACATGACGGCGGTGAGGCGGGCCAGTACCTCGCGCTGCTCGGGGGTCTGGACGAGCTCGACGAGGGAGCGGCCCTCGTCCCCGCTCTCCGCGTCGGGGCGGGCGCCGGCGAAGGACTGGGCGGCCTCGCGCAGCCGCTCCAGCACGTTCATCGGGTCCATTTCGGTGGCGCCGAGGAACGTCTGGATTTCGCCCTCCAGGTGTTCGCGGAGCCACGGGACGGCCGTGAACTGGGTACGGTGCGTCTCCTCGTGCAGGCAGACCCAGAGCCGGAAGTCGTGGGGGTCCACCTCCAGCTCCCGCTCCACGTGGACGATGTTCGGCGCGACGAGCAGCAGCCGGCCGCCCGTGGCGGAGCCCGGGAGGTCGAGGCCCGCGGGCGCGAAGGTCTCGTACTGGCCGAGCACGCGGGAGGCCAGGAAGCTGAGCAGCATGCCCAGCTCGACTCCGGTGACCTTGCCGCCGACCGCGCCGAGGACGGCGCCGCCGGGGGTGCCGGAGCGGCGGTCCTGCATCTTGCCGAGGAGGGGGGACAGGAGCTCGCGGAAGCCCGCCACGTTGGCCTTGACCCAGCCGGCCCGGTCCACGACGAGGACGGGGGTGTCGGCCGGGGTCATGCCCTCGGGCATCATCCGGGTGAACTCGCGCACGTGCCGTTCGGAGGTCTTGGCGTGCCTGCGCAGCTCCGCGACGACGGCCCGCGCCTCGTCCCGGCTCACCTCCGGACCGGGCCGCACGAGCCTGGTCGCGGTCGCCACCGCGAGGTTCCAGTCGACCATCTCCGCACCACCGAAGCTCGTCATGCGTCAACCGTACGTGGACCTCGGCGCGGGCGGGATCCCCAGGAGCCGGGCGGGATCCTCAGTTGGCGGTGGCCACGGCGGCCGCGAGCTTGTCGAGGCCCTTCTCGGCGGGGCCGGCGTCCGGGGTGTTCGCGGTCAGGAACGCGAAGGCGAGCAGTCGGCCGGTGGGGTCGACGACGGTGCCGGCCAGGGAGTTCACGCCGGTCAGGGTGCCCGTCTTGGCCCGCAGCAGGCCGGCCGCCGGGGAGGTGCCGGAGTTGCGGCCCCGCAGGGTGCCGGTGAATCCGGCGACGGGCAGTCCGGTGAGGACGGGCCGCAGCTCCGGCCGCTGCGGGTCGGCGGCCTTGGCGAGGATCGCGGTGAGCAGGCCGGCGCTGATCCTGTCGGCGCGGCCCAGCCCACTGCCGTCGGCGAAGCGGGTTCCGGCGGTGTCGACGCCGAGGGCGGCGAGTTTCGCGCCGGTGGCGCGGGCGACGCCGTCGAAGCTCGCGGGTGCTCCGCAGGCGAGGGCGGTCTGGCGGGCGAGGGCTTCGGCGATGTCGTTGTCGCTGTAGGTCAGCATCCGCTCGACGAGCCCGGCGAGCGGCGGCGACAGGGTGGCGGCGAGCGGGACGGCGCCCGTGGCGGCCTTGGCCCTGACGGGTTCGCCGGTGACCTTGACCCCGCGCTCCCCCAGCAGGGCGGCGAAGGCCCGGGCGGTGTCGCGGGAGGGGTCCGTGCTGCGCTTGACGGGGCCGGAGAAGGACTCGTCGGGGCGTCCTTCGTCGGCGGTCAGGGCCGTGACGGGCGCGAGGTTGGGATTGGCGCCGATCGGGTGCAGGACGGGGCCGGTGTAGAGCGAGTCGTCGTAGCCGAGGGACACGGAGGTGGTGCCGGCGGCCTTGAGGGCCTGCGCGGTGTCCGCGGCGAGGGCGACGAGGCTGCCGCCGGACCCGGCGGGGGCCTTCTTCCTGGCGGTGAGCGAGGGGTCGCCGCCGCCGACCAGGACGATCCGGCCGGTTCCGGCGCCCGGGGTCACGGTGGTGCGGATCCGGTGGTCGGGACCGAGGGCCGCGAGGGCGGCCGCGGCGGTGGCGATCTTGACCGTGGAGGCGGGGGTCATGGGTTCCCGGGCCCCGGACTCGAAGAGGACCGTGCCGGTGGCGGTGTCGATCACGGAGGCGCCCTGGAGGGTCCCCAGCGCGGGGTCGGCGAGCAGCGGCCGCAGGGCCGCGGCGAGGGCGCCGGGGTCCACGGCGCCTGCCTGCTTCCCGGTGCCGTCCCCTGAGCCGTCCCCGAGGCCCTCGCCCGGCCCCGCTCCGGCCGGGCGGACGCCGGCGAGCACTCCGGGGGCGCTGGGGGCGGCCCGCGGGAGCGCCGCGGCGGGGTCCGTACCGTGATCTGCGCCACCCGTACGGCTCCAGGAGGCGGCCCTGTCCCGCTCGGCCTTACGCTGGCCGGAGTCCCAGGGACCCGCGGCGGCCACCGTCGCGGCCGACAGGGCGAGGCCGGCGACGGCCGACACCGCGATGAGCTGCCATGTCTTGGCCAATGGCACCTCGGACCAGCCCCTTTCGCGATCACACATATGCGTGAGGGACACTTAACCATTGCGTCTTGCCGCGAGCATGGCACCCCACCCGGCAGGGCCGGGTCGGCCACGCACGCAGGTGAGTCGGCGCAGTCCCGAAGCAATCAAGCTGCTGAAGCTGATCATGGAGGAGCAGGACGTGGAGTTCGACGTCACCATCGAGATCCCCAAGGGTTCGCGGAACAAGTACGAGGTGGACCACGAGACCGGCCGGATCCGTCTGGACCGTCGCCTCTTCACCTCGACCAGCTACCCGGCCGACTACGGCTTCGTCGAGAACACCCTCGGCGAGGACGGCGACCCGCTGGACGCGCTGGTCATCCTTGACGAGCCGACCTTCCCGGGCTGCCTGATCAAGTGCCGCGCGATCGGCATGTTCAACATGACCGACGAGGCGGGCGGCGACGCCAAGCTGCTGTGCGTGCCGGCGTCCGACCCGCGTGTGGAGCACCTGCGCGACATCCACCACGTGTCCGAGTTCGACCGCCTGGAGATCCAGCACTTCTTCGAGGTCTACAAGGACCTGGAGCCGGGCAAGTCGGTCGAGGGCGCGAACTGGGTCGGCCGTACCGAGGCCGAGGCCGAGATCGAGGCCTCCTTCAAGCGCCTCGAGGCCCAGGGCGGCCACCACTGAGCTCCGCTCGGTGACGGAGCGGGACTGACCGAACGGGTCTGAGGCCGCTGCGACCCCTGTGACACCACGGGCGGCACCCCTTGAACGGGGTGCCGCCCGTCGTCGTGTCCGGAGGTGCCCGGCGCGTCCGACCCCCGTCTCCCGCGCACCTCGCCCCCGCACCTCGCCCCCGCGCCTCACCGGCGCCTCCCACGGGCCTCACGCACACCACCCGCGTGTCTCCCGTGCGTCTTCGGGTACGGGAGACGGTGCCGGTCCGGCGCGGTCCTGCCTGCGCGACGGATCAAGGCGTTCCGCATACTGATACGGGCCGGGCCAGGGACTGGAGGACGCGTGGCGGAGGGCGAGGGATCCGGGACAGAGGACCGGAAGCCGAAGTCGGACGAGGCGCACAGCGCGTTCGCCGTGCCGGACGGGGTCGGGGTGGACCCCGACGCGACCGAGGAGGACCAGCCGACCTCCGAGTTCGCCGTCCCCGACGGCCTCGCCTCGGTGCCCGTGGACCCCGACGGCCCGGCGTCCGCCTTCGCCACCCCGCACACCTACAGCGCCGCCCACTCCCCGCCGGCCTACACCGGCCCGACGGGTTTCCCCGTCACCCGGTTGAAGGAGTCCCCCTGGCAGGACCGCATGCGCACGGTGCTGCGCATGCCGGTCGATGTCCGGCCGGTGCCGGAGCCCTCGCAGCGGCTGGCCGTGGAGACCGGGCCCGCCGTGGGCCGCGTGCTCGACCTGACGCTGCGCATCGGCGAGCTGCTGCTCTCGGGCGGCGAGGGCGCCGAGGACGTGGAGGCCGCGATGTTCGCCGTGGCCCGCAGCTACGGCCTGGACCGCTGCGAGCCCACCGTCACCTTCACCCTGCTGTCGATCACCCACCAGCCCTCCCTGGTGGACGACCCCGTGTCGGCGAACCGCACCGTCCGCCGCCGCGGCACGGACTACACCCGGCTCTCGGCGGTGTTCGCCCTCGTCAACGACATCACCGCGCACGAGGTCGAGATCTCGCTGGAGGACGCCTACCGCCGGCTCGCCGAGATCCGCCGCAACCGGCACCCGTACCCCGGCTGGGTGCTCACCGGCGCCGCCGGCCTGCTCGCCGGCGCGGCCTCCACGCTGGTCGGCGGTGGCGTGCTGGTGTTCTTCGCAGCCGCACTGGGGGCGGTGCTCGGTGACCGGCTGGCCTGGCTGTGCGCCGGGCGCGGGCTGCCGGAGTTCTACCAGTTCGTGGTCGCGGCGATGCCGCCGGCGGCGATGGGCGTGGCCCTGAAGATGACCGACCTCGACGTGCGTTCCTCGGCGATCATCACCGGTGGGCTGTTCGCCCTGCTGCCGGGGCGGGCCCTGGTCGCGGCCGTGCAGGACGGTCTGACCGGCTACTACATCACCGCGTCCGCCCGGCTGCTGGAGGTCATGTACCTCTTCATCGGCATCATCATGGGCGTGCTGGTGGTGCTCTTCGTCGGCGTCCAGTTCGGCTCCAATCCGCAGCCGGAGGACGTCCTGCAGATCGAGCAGCGGCCCCTGCTCCAGATCGCCGCCTCGATGGTCCTGGTGTTCACGTTCGCGATCCTGCTCCAGCAGGAACGTTCCACCGTGTGGTTCGTGACGCTGAACGGCGGGATCGCCTGGGTGATCTACGGGGCCCTGCACTACGCCGCCAAGATGCCCCCGGTGCCGTCCACGGCGATCGCCGCCGGGCTGGTCGGCCTCTTCGGACAGCTCCTCGCCCGGCACCGGTTCTCCTCGGCCCTCCCCTTCGTCACGGCCGCCATCGGTCCGCTGCTGCCCGGATCGGCCACGTACTACGGGCTCCTGCTGATCGCCGAGGACCGGCTGAACGAGGGGCTGGGCTCCCTGACGAACGCCGCGGCCATCGCGCTGGCCATCGCGATCGGCGTCAACCTCGGCTCCGAGACCTCCCGCCTCTTCATGCGCATCCCCGGCGCGGCCAGCGCGGCCAAACGCGGCGCGGCGAAGCGCACCCGCGGCTTCTAGGGCGCCCGGCGGCCCCCGGACACGCCGATGCCCCGCCGGGCCGGGCGTCCCGGCCGGCGGGGCATCGTACGGGGCTCCTCGCGGCTGCTAGCGCTTCGCGTGGCGGCCGCTGCGCTGCTGGCCCGGGGTCTGGTCGTCGCCGGGCTGCGCGCCTGTGGCCTGCGCCGCCGCCTTCTTCTGCTTGCGGGACTTGAGCACCTCGAAGATCACCGGGATCACCGAGACGAGGACGATGCCGATGAAGATCGGCTCGACGTTGTCCTTGATGACCTCGAACTGGCCGAGCTGGTAGCCCAGGATCGTGACGCCCGCGCCCCACAGGACGCCGCCGATGACGTTGAACGTCAGGAAGGTGCGGTACTTCATCGCGCTGGCGCCCGCGACCATCGGCGCGAAGGTGCGGATGATCGGCACGAAGCGCGCGAGCACGATGGCCTTGGGGCCGTGCTTCTCCATGAAATCGTGCGCCGCGTCGAGGTTCTCGCGCTTGAAGAGCTTGGAGTTCGGCTTGTTGAAGATCTTCGGGCCGAAGACCTTGCCGATCATGTAGCCGACCTGGTCACCGAGGATCGCGGCGACCACGATCAGGGTGCACACCAGCCACAACGGCTGCGTGACGGCACCGCTCGCGACGAACAGCCCCATCGTGAAGAGCAGGGAGTCACCGGGCAGGAAGGCGAAGAGCCCCGATTCGGCGAACACGATGATCAGGGTGCCGACCAGGCCGAATTGCCCGATCAGATACTCCGGGGAGATCCACTCGGGGCCGAGCGCAAGCGTATTCACGGGTTCCGGGCTCTCCTGGATCGGGGGGTGTCCGTCCCAGTATGAACGCACACCACCCCCACCCGGTTCCAGCCCCGGGGCTACAGGTTGCGGACGGCGTTGGCCAGGATCGCGTCCCGCACGAACACCGCCAGCCCGGGCCGGACGGCCTCGTAGTACGCGGTGAACCGCTCGTCCGCCACGTACATCTCGCCGAGGCCGGTGTGGATCTCGTAGGTGCAGAAGTAGTAGCCGGCGTTGATCCAGCCGCGGTGCTCCTCGGCCAGGTCCATGGCCTCCTCGGACTCCGCGGGCGTCCCGGAGTCCAGCAGGGCGGCGAACCGCCGGTTGATGTCCTCGGCCACGGCCTGGATCCGCAGCCAGTCCTCCTTGGTGTAGGAAGCGGTCCGGCGGGCGGACTCCCGGTAGGTGTCGCCCCAGCGGCGCTCGGCCTCCTCGGCGTGCTCCTCGGGGTCGAACTCCCCGAACACCTCGAACTTCTCCTCGGGGGTGAGGTTGATGCCCATCTTCTTCGCCTCCATGGCGTGCTCGACGGCCGCGGCCATCCGCTGGAGCCGGGCGATCCGCCCGGACAGCAGGGCGTGCTGCCGGCGCAGGTGCTCCCCCGGGTCCGCCTCCGGATCGTCCAGCAGGACCGCGACCTCTTCGAGCGGGAAGCCGAGCTCCCGGTAGAACAGGATCCGCTGCAGCCGGTCGAGGTCGGCGTCGTCGTACCGCCGGTGTCCCGCCCCGCTGCGGCCGCTCGGGGAGAGCAGCCCGATCTCGTCGTAGTGGTGCAGCGCGCGCACCGTCACTCCGGCGAATCCGGCGACCTGGCCCACGGAGTAGCCCATCGCTTTCCGCTCCTCTTCTCGGGTACGCGGCCAGCCTGGCCCCTCACGCCGCGTGAGGTGCAAGCCCGGCGGGCGGGCAGTGCGGGAGGCGGGCAGTTCAGGAGGACGGGGCGAGGACCCCCGCGAAGGCGTTGCCCGGGTCGTCGGCGAAGGAGTACGCGCCGTCCTCGATCCGGCCGATCAGACCCCGGGTCCAGTCCGCCTCGGCGTCCGCCGAGTGGATCCAGCGGTGCATGATCTCGCCGATGTGGCCCAGCGGCTCGGGGCCCTCCTCGGGGACGTAGTGGTCCGTGACGGCGGAACGCCACGCGGCCAGCCGGCCCAGGCGCTCGCGCAGCAGGGCCAGGGCCTCGGCGCGCGGCAGGTCGACCATGAAGCCGAGGGCGGAGGCGAGGACGTCGGCCTTCTGGTCGGCGGAGGACAGCGCCTCGCGGAGCAGCTTGAAGTACTCCGCGCGGCCCGCCTCCGTGAGCTCGTACTCGGTCCGCGGCGGCCCGCCCGCCGCGGACGGGGCCACCTCGTGGGCCAGCAGGACGCCCTGCTTGGCCATCTGCTTGAGCGCGTGGTAGATCGATCCGGGTTTGGTGTTCGACCACTCGTGGGCGCCCCAGAACTCCAGATCGGCCCGGACCTGGTAGCCGTGGGCCCGCCCGTGCTGGCGGACGGCGCCGAGGACGAGGAGACGGATCGCTGACATGGGGCCAGGCTACTGACCCGGCCCCGGAGCACCGCGGCCAGGCCGTGGCCGGGTGCCGCGGCCGGGAGCCGTGGACGGGTGCTGCGCCTAGCCCATGGCGCGGGTGCCGTCGATGGACTCGCGGATGATGTCGGCGTGGCCCGCGTGCCGGGCGAACTCCTCCACCAGGTGCAGGAGCATCCAGCGCATCGAGACCTTGGCGTCCGCCGGGAACCACGGGGCCGGGGGCAGCGGGAAGCTGTCGTCGAGGCTGGGGACCGCGGCGATGAACGCCTCCGTCTCCTTCCTGACCCCGTCCCAGTAGGCCAGTACCGACGGCATGGTCTCGCCCTCGACCAGCCGGAAGCCGTCGGCCCAGTCGCCCTCGCCCTCCGGGTACTCGGTGACGCCCCGCGCCATCCGCAGCCAGCCCGCCTCGCAGCCGGCCACGTGCTTGAGCAGCCCGGACAGGGAGAGCTCGCTGGCACTGGGCCGGCTCGCCGCCTGCTCCTCGGTCAGTCCCTGCGCGGCCTCGCGCAGCGCCGTGCGCTGGGCCTCGACGAAGGCGAGGAGCGTGGCGCGCTCGTCACCGGGGACCTCCATGGAAATCTGAGCCATGACCTGACCGCCTTCTGTTCCGTCCGTGGTGCTTGTCTCTCCTGCTGACAAGAACCACGGTACGAACCCTTGCGGTCAGGTCCTGTCCGCAATGCCGCCGTTCCCCGCGTCTTTACTGGTTTTCCTGCCGGACCGGCGGGAGTTCCTTCTGGGGCTTGGGGAGCAGGGCCTTCTTCAGGTCCTGGGCGCCCTTGTCGTCGAGGCCGTACATCGCCTCGTAGATGTTGCGGACGGCCGGTCCCGAGGCGCCGGAGCCGGTGCCGCCCTGGGAGATGGTCATCACGATCGCGTAGTCCTCGGTGTAGGAGGCGAACCACGAGGTGGTCTGCTTGCCCTGGACCTCGGCCGTACCGGTCTTCGCGTGCATCGGGATCTGCTTCTGCGGCCAGCCGCCGAACCGCCAGGCCGCGCTGCCGGTGGTTGCCACGGCCGCGAGGGCCCCGTCGATGTCACTCCGGAGCTTGCTGTTCATGGGGAGCTTGCCCTGCACCTTGGGGGCGATCTCCTTGACCGAGGCGCCGTCGGCGCTGACCACGGCCTTGCCGATGCTGGGCTGGTGCAGGGTGCCGCCGTTGGCGATGGCCGCGTAGACGGAGGCCATCTGGATCGGGGTGACGAGGGTGTCGCCCTGGCCGATGGAGTAGTTGATCGCGTCGCCCTCGCGGAGCTGGTTGCCCTGGCGGCAGTTCTCGTAGGCGATCTTCTCGGCGTACGAGCCGTTCTTCTTGCCGTCGCGGCACCAGGCGGCCCTGCTCGCCTCGAAGAACTCCTTCTTCCACTGGCGGTCGGGGACCCGGCCCGGGACCTCGCTGGGCAGGTCGATGCCGGTGCGCTTGCCGAGGCCGAACTCGTGGGCGGTCTTGAAGAACCAGTCGCTCGGCTTGGCCTTGGGCTTGATGCCGCCGTCCTTCTTCCACTCCTTGTCGGCGATGGCGTAGTAGACGGTGTCGCAGGAGACTTCCAGGGCCTTGCCGATGGTGATGTCGCCGTAGCCCTGGGACTCGAAGTTGGTGAAGACCTGGCTGCCGACCGAGTACGAGCTCGGGCAGCCGTAGAGCCGGTTGAAGGGGTAGCCGGCGTTGACCGCGGCCGTCGAGGAGACCACCTTGAAGATCGAGCCGGGGGCGGCCTGGCCCTGGATGGCGCGGTTCAGCAGCGGGTAGTTCGATTCCTTGTCGGTGAGGGAGGCGTAGTCCTTGGAGGAGATGCCGCCGACCCAGGCGTTCGGGTCGTAGGTCGGGTTGGAGGCCATCGCGACGACCCGGCCCGTCTTGGCCTCCATGACCACGACGGCGCCCGAGTCGGCCTCGTAGTGGCGGCCCGTGTTGTTCTTGTCGATGCCCTTGCGGGCCTCGATCATCGCGTCGTTCAGCTCGCGCTCGGCCACGGCCTGCACGCGCGAGTCGATCGAGGTCACGATGTTCGAGCCGGCCCGCGGCTTGTCGCTGACGCCCTCGCCGATGATCCGCCCGAGGTTGTCCACCTCGTAGCGGGTGATGCCCGCCTTGCCGCGGAGCTCCTTGTCGTAGGTGCGCTCCAGGCCGCTGCGGCCCACCTGGTCGGAGCGCAGGTACGGGGAGTCGGAGCCCTTGGCCTTGGTGATCTCCTCGTCGGTCACCGGCGAGAGGTAGCCGAGCACCTGGGAGGTGTTGGCGCCGTCGGGGCCGGCGTAGCGGCGCAGGGCGGTGGGCTCGGCGGTGATGCCGGGGAACTGCTCGGCGTGCTCCCGTATCTCCAGGACCTGGTCGGTCGTCGCCTCGTCCGTGATGGGGATCGGCTGGTACGGGGAGCCGTTCCAGCAGGGCTTGGGGGTCTTGGCGTCGCAGAGGCGGACGCCGTTGACCACGTCCTCGGGGTCGAGGCCCAGGACCCCGGCGAGGTGGGTCAGGACGCCCTTGCCGCGGTCCTTCATCTTGGACAGGTCGGTGCGGCTCGCGGAGACCACCATGCGGGTCTCGTTGTCGGCGAGCGGGACCCCGCGGGCGTCCAGGATCGAGCCGCGCACGGCGGGCTGGACCACCTGCTGGGTGTTGTTGTTCTTCGCCTCGTCCGTGTACTCCTGGCCGTTGCGTATCTGCAGGTACCACAGCCGCCCGCCGAGGGTCAGCAGCAGCGAGAACACCACGATCTGGATCACGACGAGCCGGTTCTGGACCCGGGGTGTGCGCCCGGTCTCCGGTATGTTGCTCAACTCGGCTCTCCCCCGGACTGGTCCTCGCCTGACCCGTCCGAGTCTAGGTGTCCCGTCCGGCTAGAACGGGAACTGGGTCCGGCCGTGCTGGACGGAGATCCATTTCTGGGTGGTGAAGGCCTCGATGGTGGCCTCCCCGTTGAGGCGGCCCATGCCGGAGGCCTTCTCCCCGCCGAACGCCGCGAGCGGCTCGTCCCCGATGGTGGAGTCGTTGACGTGGATCATGCCGGTCTCGATGCGCCGCGCGAAGCGGACCCCGCGCTCCACGTCCCGGGTGTGGACGGCGCCGCTCAGCCCGTACGGGGTCGCGTTGGTGAGGCGGACCGCTTCGTCCTCGCCGTCGAAGACGACGAGCAGGGCGACGGGGCCGAAGATCTCCTGGCCGAGCAGCGGGGAGTCCTCGGGGAGCCCGGCGAGCACGGTGGGCTCGACCAGGTTGCCGCGCGTGGAGCCCCGTACGAGCGCCTGCGCGCCGGATGCGACGGCGCGGTCGACGAGCGCGGTGAGGGCGTCGGCCTGGAAGGAGTTGATCAGCGGGCCGATGTGGGTGTCGGCCTCGTGCGGGTCGCCGGTCTTCAGGGCGCGCACGCGGGTGGTGAACTTCGCGGTGAACTCCTCGGCGACCGAGGCGTCGACCAGGATCCGGTTGGCGGCCATGCAGACCTGGCCCTGGTAGACGAAGCGGCTGAAGACGGCCGCGTCCACCGCGTAGTCGAGGTCGGCGTCGTCGAGGACGACCAGCGCGCTGTTGCCGCTCAGCTCCAGGACGGTCCGCTTGAAGTGGCGGGCGGCGACCGCTCCGACGTGCCGGCCGACCCGGTCGGACCCGGCGAAGGAGATGACCTTGGGGACGGGGTGGGTCAGGAGCGCGTCGCCTATCTCGGCGATGTCGGTGACCAGCACGTTGAGCAGGCCGGCCGGCAGGCCCGCCTCCTCGAAGATCTTGGCGATGACCCCGCCGCCGACGACGGGGGCGTTCTGGTTCGGCTTGATGACCACGGCGTTGCCGAGCGCCAGGGCCGGGGCGACCGACTTCAGGGTGACCAGGAAGGGGAAGTTGAAGGGGCTGATCACGGCGACGACCCCGACGGGCAGGCGCTGGATCCGGTTCTCCTTGCCCTCGACCGGCGAGGGCAGGATGCGGCCCTCGGGGCGGACGGCCAGCTGCATGGACTCGCGGATGAACTCCTTGGCGAGGTGGACCTCGTACTCGGCCTTGGGCCGGGTCCCGCCGAGTTCGTCGATCATCGCCTCGACGATCTCCTTCTCGCGCTCCTCGGTGATCCGCAGGGCGCGTTCCAGGACGGCTCGTCTGGTGTAGGGGCTGGTGGCGGCCCAGTCCTTCTGGGCGCGCTCGGCGGCCCGGTAGGCCCGGTCGACCTGCTCGACGGTGGCCACGGTGATGGCCGCGAGCTTCTCCCCGTTGTACGGGTTGACGTCGATGATGTCCCACGACCCGGTGCCGGCCAGCCATTCGCCGTCGATGTACTGGTGAGCCAGGTCCTCGAATATGGACATGCCATCCCTTACGTCGAACGCGCTTCCTTGCGCTGCACCGGGGCCCCCGTGGTCAACGGGGGCGTCTGGGTCCTCGTCATGCTCTGATCAGGCGTCATAGTACGTGTGAATCAAGACAGTTGGAGCAGACCGCGCAGCAGGTCCCGGGTCTGGTCCGGGTCGGGGCAGTCGTCCTGGAGGCGCACCATCGCGCGCTCGTACTGCCTCACTTCCTCTTCTTTGTCGAGGTAGAGGGCGCTGGTGAGCTGTTCCAGATAGACGACGTCCTGGAGGTCGGACTCGGGGAAGCGCAGCAGGGTGAAGGCGCCGCTCTCGCCGGCGTGACCGCCGAAGGAGAAGGGCATCACCTGGAGGTGCACGTTCGGCCGCTGCGAGATCTCGATGAGGTGCTCCAGCTGACCGCGCATCACGTCCCGGTCTCCGTACGGGCGGCGCAGCGCGGCCTCGTCGAGGACGGCGTGGAAGACGGGGGCGTTCTCGGAGACCAGTACCTTCTGGCGCTCCAGGCGCAGCGCGACCCTGCGGTCGATCTCGGCGCGGCCGGCGCCGGGCATGCCGCGGCTGACGACGGCCTGGGCGTAGGCCTCGGTCTGCAGCAGGCCGTGCACGAACTGCACCTCGTAGATGCGGATGAGCGAGGCGGCGCCCTCCAGCCCCACGTACGTCTGGAACCAGCCCGGCAGGACGTCTCCGTAGCTGTGCCACCAGCCGGCCACGTTGGCCTCGCGGACCAGTCCCAGGAGGGACTCCCGCTCGGCGCCGTCCGTGACTCCGTAGAGCGTGAGGAGGTCCTCGACGTCTCTGGCCTTGAAGCTCACCCTTCCCAACTCCAAGCGGCTGATCTTCGATTCGGATGCGCGGATCGAGTAACCGGCCGCCTCACGGGTGATGCCGCGGGATTCTCGGAGTCGCCTGAGCTGGGAGCCCAGGAGGATGCGGCGCACCACAGAACCACTGGCTTCTGCGGTCACGAGTCCTGCCCCTCCCCATGCGGTGGATGGATACGTAAGGAAACGCATGTACGACTGCGTTCCGGCTGCGTCGCAGGGGCCCCCGTGCCCCTCAAGGCCCGCAGTCTGCCACCAAAACGCATCTGCCCGTACTCGTTCTGTAACGGATTTGGCCGCGCTGTAAAAGAAGTCCGTAAGTATGCGTAGGAAGAAATGAGCAAGAACCATCACGGGTCCGGACAGGTCCGGCGCGTGCACGTGCATCTGCCCTTGCATCCGGCTCTCGCATTCGGAAGCATGGTCCCGCGCACCTGCGTGCCCCGCAGTTCTTTCGAATCCCGGGAGTGCCTCGCATGGGGACGAATGGATCGACCATGCTCGAGCCGTTACGGCAGGGGCTTCCCCCGGTCGACCCCACGGCTGTCTCCGGGTCCGCGTCCTGCGCCCTGCCCGCCCGCTTCGAAGCGGTGCGCGGCGCACGCACCTTCACGCGTTCCACCCTTTCCCAGTGGGGCCTCGACGACCGGTTCGACGACGTGGCACTGGTCGTCTCCGAACTCGTCACCAACGCGCTGCGCCATGCCCTGCCGGACGACTCCCGGCCGGCCCCGGGCGAGAGCGAGCCGCCGGTGCGCTTGCACCTGATGCGGTGGAGCACCCGGCTGGTGTGCGCGGTGCGCGATCCCAGCGAGGACCGGCCGGGCGGCTGCTTCGCGCCGGACGCGACGGAGCGCAACAGCGACCTGGAGTCGGGGCGCGGGCTCTTCCTCGTGGACTCCTACAGCGACAGCTGGGGCTGGCACCCGCTCGCGGGGCGGCTGACCGGCAAGGTGGTCTGGGCGCTGTTCACGCTCCAGGACTGAACCACCGGACCAATCACCGCACGGACGACAAACGGCCGGGATCGATCATGGCGATCAATCCCGGCCGCTGCACGTGCATGGCTGATCTTCGGCTGATCGCCGGCCGCTCCGCAGCCGGTTCGTCAGCTGATCAGATGGTCGAACTCGCCGTCCTTGACACCCAGCAGCAGCGCTTCTATCTCGGCCGGCGTGTACACGAGCGCCGGACCGTCCGGAAACCGCGAGTTGCGCATGGCAACGTCGCCTCCGGGCAGTTTCGCGAACTCCACACAGGAACCTTGCGAGTTGCTGTGTCTGCTCTTCTGCCAGGTCACCCCGTCTAGCTCTGCAGCTGCCATCCCGTTGTACGCGTGGTCCACAGGAAGCCCCCGATAGTGCAGATGTCAACTGCACCGGATCATAGCTGTGTTCATGAACGCCTGCATGGGCAGATGCACGTGCACGAACGGAGGCACGGCACCACTAAGGGTGACGACCTGCCCCGGGATCGGGCCGGGCCGGGGCCCGCAGCGCGTCGGAGACCTCCTCCAGGGAGTCCAGCAGCTGCCGCGCCGCCCCGCGCAGCACCCCCGTCTCGGGGGTCTCCCCGTCCGCCAGCGCCGCCCGGACCCCCTCCCAGTCGGGCACCCGGCGCTCCCGTACGTCCTTCGCGCCCGCCTCCGTCGCCTCGCGCAGCGCCGTGGCCAGCTCGGCCGCGCCCGGGACCGGGGGCCGGGACCGGTCCGGGAAGTGCGCCTCCAGCAGCATCGTGTGGCGGCCCATCGCGGCCAGGGCCCGGCCCGCCTCCTCGGCGGCGGCCCCGGAGATCCCGCGGTGGCGCACCGGCTCCCCGGCGGCCCGGGCCACCGCCTCCTGCCAGGCGACCCGGGCGTCGCGCACCGCCAGCAGGGCTTCGCGCACCTCCGCGCGGTGCGCGCCGGCCGGGTCGGCGTACTGCCCGAGCACGGCCGCCGCGTACCGCCCGCCGGCGGCCACCCAGTCGGCCAGCCGGGTCCGCAGCCGCGGGGTCTCCCAGGCCGGGTAGACGGCGTAGGAGATCATCGCGAGGACCCCGCCGATCAGGGTGAGCATGACGCGGTCCGGCACGGTCTGGTCCCAGCGCAGGCCGCCCATGCCGAGCAGGAAGACGACGTAGGCGGAGACGAAGACCATCGAGACGGCGTAACCGGTGCGCATGAAGGTGTACATCAGGCCCGCGCTGATGACGGCCAGCAGCCCGGACACGTACATCCCCGGGTGGGCGAGCTGGACGACGGCCGTCGCGAGGGCGACCCCGACCAGGGTGCCGCCGAAGCGGGCCACGGCCCGGGTGTAGGTCTGCGTGAAATCGGGGCGCATGACCATCACGGAGGCCATCGGGGCCCAGTAGGCGTGCCCGAAGGGCAGCACGTGCCCGATGCCGTACCCGGCGCAGGCCACGGCGGTGACCCGCACGGCGTGCCGCAGGATCGGCGACCCGGGACGCAGCTCGGCCCGTACGGCGCCCAGCACCATCGGCGCCAGCGCCGGCAGGGTGGGCCGCAGCATCGACTCGCCGGGATCGGCGGTCCGCCCGGAGCCCGGCTCCGCGGTGTCGAGTACGTCGTCCAGCAGGGCGGCGAGCCTGCGCGCGGCGCGCAGCGCGGCGCCCCGGAACAGATCGGCGGTGTCGGGTGCCTTGAGCACCGCCAGGGCCGGGGCGGGCGGCCGCACCGGCTCCCCGCGGCGGATCGCGGACGCGGCGGCGTCCAGCACCGACCCGGCCGCGGCGAGCAGCTCCCGGGCCCGGTCCCGCGCCGGGCCCTCGGCCGGGGCCCCGACCGCGGGGTCGGCCAGCAGGGCCAGCACCGGCCGGATCCGCTCCGCGAGCCCCCGCGCCCCGTGCAGCTCGGCGGGGCGGCGGCGGGCCTGGCGCGCCGTCACGGTGGCCGCGTCGCGCGCCCTCATCAGCGGCTGCGGGTCGAAGGAGGCGACCGGGTCCTGGCGCAGGCGGCGCGCGTAGTCGGCCTCGGCGGCCAGCGCGTCGGCGAGGGCGTCGCGCTGGGCGCCCCACCGGCGGATGGGGAAGAGCACGATCAGCAGGGCCTGCACCACCCCGCCCGCGGCGATCATCGCGGCGTGCCCGGCGGCCTGCGGCACGGAGGTGGGCAGGGTGACGGTGACCAGCATGATCGCGACGTTGCCGGAGGCGATCATGCCGGCGGTGGGGCCCGCCGCCCACATGAGGCCCGCCGCGAAGCTCCATACGGCGAGCAGCAGCATGAAGGCCAGGGTGTGCGAGGACCCGACGAGATAGCCGATGAAGGTGGACACGGCCAGCGTCAGCCCGGCGGCGAGCGCGAGGGCGGGGCGGGGCCGCCAGCTCTTCTGGAAGGTGGCCACGGCCGCCATGTACGCGCCGAAGGCGGAACTGGCGGCGGACCCGGGCCCGAGGAAGGCGAGGCCGGCGCCGATGACGATCGCGAGGCCGGTGGCGGCGCGGAGCGCGACGAGGGGTTGCAGACGGGTCCGCTCGACCCGCAATCCGGCCCGGGCGGTGTCCTTCAGCGCCCGGACCCAGCTCATGGCTCCGAGCGTAACCCTGGCCGGGTCGGAACCGGGGAGCCGGGCGCAGCCACGGCCGCGCGTCGGGACCCGGCCCCGGGGGGGCGTACCGCGGCGCGGGCGTGCCACGTGGCGGGCGTACCGCTGCGCGGGGCGAGGTCCCCTACCCGCCCTTCGCCCGTTCCCCGGGGCTGCGCCCCGGACCCCGCGCCGGGCGCGCAGCGCACGTACGGGTCGGAGAGCTGATAAGAGGGTGGGCGGACCATGGGGACATCCGATCGTCGTCAGAGCGGATAATGGGCCAACGGACGGACCGGGC
>NZ_JBSFDF010000072.1:0-30695 GCF_053593795.1 Streptomyces sp. NPDC002104
GCATGCTGCACTTCGAGCTGTCCCTGGCCTGCGAGGTCTTCGGCTCCGACCTGACGCACCTCGTGGACCCCTGGTACGCGTTCTCGCTCTGCGGACCGGACGTCGTACGCCTCGACCGCTTCCGCCTGGAACCCGACCACGGCCTCGACCACCTCGCGCGGGCGGACACCGTGATCGTCCCCGGCTGGGCCGACGTCGACCGGGACCCGCCGGCCGAGCTCATCGACGCGGTGCGCGCGGCCCACCGGGCCGGCGCACGCGTGGCCTCCCTGTGCACGGGCGCCTTCGTGCTGGCCGCCGCCGGCCTGCTGGACGGCAAGCGCGCGACCACGCACTGGGCGCACACCGAGGAGCTGGCCAGGCGCCATCCCCTCGTCACCGTGGACCCCGACGTCCTCTACGTGGACAACGGCAGCGTGCTGACCTCCGCCGGCAAGGCCGCCGCCATGGACCTGTGCCTGCACCTGGTGCGCCTCGACCACGGCTCCGCCGTCGCCAACAAGATCGCCCGCCGGCTGGTCGTCCCGCCGCACCGCGACGGCGGCCAGTCCCAGTTCGTCACCACCCCCGTGCCCACCCCCGGTAACCATCCGCTCGCGGACCTCTTCCCCTGGGTGCTCGAACGCCTCGACGAACCCCTCACCGTGGAGGACCTGGCCCGCCGGGCCCGGATGAGCTCGCGCCACCTGGGCCGCCACTTCAAGTCGGTGACCGGCACCACCCCGCTGCAATGGCTGCTCACCCAGCGCATCCGCCACGCCCAGGAGCTGCTGGAGACCACCGCCGACACCGTCGACACCATCGCGACGGCCACCGGCATGGGCACCGCCACCACCCTGCGCCGCCACTTCGCCCGCACGGTCGGCGTCCCGCCGGACGCCTACCGGCGGACGTTCCGCTCCCGGTCCCGTTGACGCCGCCGACGGGCCCTCCCTAGATTCGCCGCATGGCGACCCCCGAGGACCTTCCCGCGGCGACGGAACCCCGACCCGCAGCACCGTCCGCCTGGTGGCGCAGCGCCGCCATCTACCAGATCTATCCGCGCAGTTTCGCGGACGGGAACGGCGACGGGACCGGCGACCTCGCCGGGATCCGCGCACGGCTTCCGTACCTGCGCCGGCTCGGCGTGGACGCGGTGTGGATCAGCCCCTGGTACCCGTCCCCGATGGCCGACGGCGGGTACGACATCGCCGACCACCGGGACATCGACCCGGTGTTCGGCACCCTGCCCGAGGCCGAGGCGCTGATCGCCGAGGCGCACGACGCGGGCATCCGGGTGATCGTCGACATCGTCCCCAACCACTGCTCGGACCGGCACCCCTGGTTCCGTGCGGCCCTCGCCGCCGGGCCGGGCTCGCCCGAGCGGGCGCGGTTCTGGTTCCGTCCCGGTCGCGGCGAAAGCGGCGAACTGCCGCCCAACACCTGGCAGTCCGTCTTCGGAGGACCCGGCTGGCGGCAGGTGACCGAGGCCGACGGCACGCCCGGCGAGTGGTACCTGCACCGGTTCGCCCCCGAACAGCCCGACTTCAACTGGGACCATCCCGAGGTCACCGCGGAGTTCGAGTCGATCCTGCGCTTCTGGCTCGACCGGGGGGTCGACGGCTTCCGCATCGACGTCGCCGACCACCTCGTGAAGGACCCGGCACTGCCGGACCACGAGAGCGGGCCCACCCCCTGGGCCGACCAGGACGGCGTCCACGACATCTACCGCGCCTGGCACAAGGTCCTCGACGCCTACGACCACGACCCGGTCTTCGTGGGCGAGGTGTGGACCTCCGACCCCGAGCGCTTCGCCCGCTACCTGCGCCCGGACGAACTGCACACGGCGTTCAACTTCGCCTTCCTGCAGAGCCCCTGGGACGCGACGGCCCTGCGCACGGTCATCGACTCCACCCTCGCCGAGCACGCCCCGGTCGGCGCCCCCGCCACCTGGGTGCTGTCGAACCACGACACCACCCGCCACGTCACCCGCTACGGACGCACCGACACCTCCTACGCCCTCGACGGCCGCCGCGTGCACGGCGTCCCCGCCGACCTCGGCCTCGGGCGGCGCCGGGCCAGGGCGGCGGCCCTGCTGACGATGGCCCTGCCCGGCTGCGTGTACGTCTACCAGGGCGACGAGCTGGGCCTCGACGAGGTCGAGGACATCGCGCCGGCGCTCCGCCAGGACCCGACGTTCTTCCAGAGCGGAGGCGAGGACCTCGGCCGGGACGGCTGCCGGGTCCCCCTCCCGTGGGGGGACGAGGCGCCGGACGCCAGGTCCTGGCTGCCCCGGCCGGCCTCCTGGGACGCGCTGAGCGTGCGCGAGCAGAGCGCGGACCCGGACTCGATGCTCGGCTTCTACCGCCGGGCGCTGGCGCTGAGGTCAGCCCAACCGGCGCTCCTCGACGGAGGATTCACCTGGCTTTCCGCCCGGCCGGGCGTACTCGCCTTCGCCCGCACCGAGGCCGGGTCCTCCGTGCGCTGCCTGGTCAACCTGTCGGACGGCCCGGTGCCGCTGCCGGAGCAGGCCGAAGTCCTCATCGCCAGTGGCCCCGTGGACCACGGCGCCCTGCCCCCGGACACCGCGGTCTGGCTGCGCTGAAGGAACCGTTGCCGGGCCGGCCGGCCCCGCTGCTACGGGGACGGCGGGCCGGGGCGCCGGCCCGGCTTCAGGCGGCCGTCCGTACGGGCCCTGCGCGGCAGGGCGAGTACGGCCAGCGGCAGGGTGACGGCCAGGACGCAGCAGGCGACCATGAAGGCCGCCGAGGTCGCGGCGACGGTGACGACTCCAGCGGCGTCGGCGGAGTCCTCGTTCGCCGCCAGGGCGACGGCCCCCGCCGCCGCGAGCCCGGCCGCTCCGCCCAGTTGCCGGATGCTCTGGCGCAGGACGGAGGCGTCGGGCCTCTTGTCCGGCGGCACCGCGCGCATGAGCTCGGCGCTCAGGGCGGGGACCGGCAGGCCCATGCCGGTCCCCGCGAGCAGCATCCCGGGGACCTGCCAGAGGTAGTCGCGCGACGGCAGGGCGGCCGTCCAGGCCACCGCGCCGACGGTGGCCGCCGTCAGGCCGGTCAGGACGGGTACCCGGACCGAGCGGCAGCGGTCCAGCAGGTACCCGGAGAGGAAGGTGCCCGCCGCCGAGGAGGCGACCAGGGGGAGCAGGGAGATCCCGGTGGCGAGCAGCGGGAGCCCCATGGTCTGGCGCAGGTACACCGTGCCGTGCACCAGCACGATCAGCTGGGGTCCCTGCACCAGGAAGATGAGCGCCACGGCCACGGCGTACGGGCGGACGCCCAGCAGCCGCAGGTCGAGGAGGGGATGGCGGGAGCTCAGGATGAACCGCACCGTCAGGGCCGTCGCCCCGGCGCCGACCGCGAGCGCGGTGAGCGTCCTGAGGTCGGTGAAGCCCCAGACACCGCACTGGTAGAGCCCGAGGACGAGGACGACCAGGGAGAGGATCACCGCGAGGGGCTGGACCACGGACAGGGGGCCGCCCCCCGCCGGGTTGCTCAGCCGTGCCCGGGCGATCAGCCACAGGCAGGCCGCGCCGACGGGCAGGTTGACGAGGAAGACGGAGCGCCAGCCGAAGAGCTGGGTGAGGACCGCGCCCACGATCGGACCGGCGACGAGGAAGAGCTGTGCCAGACCGGCGTAGACGGCCAGGGCCCGGCCCCGGGCCCGTTCCTCGTACACGTCCGTGATCACGGACGTGGCCACCGGCATCATCAGCGCACCGCCGACGCCCTGTACGGCCCTCACCGCGAGCAGGTACGGCTCGGCGCCGCCGCCCGGCGGGGCCAGCGCGCAGAGGGCCGACGCGACGGCGAAGAGCGCGGCGCCCGCCCGGAACGTGGTCAGCCTGCCGGTCCGCCGGGCCAGCATGCCCCCGACCGGTACGAACGCGGCCAGCGCGAGGACGTAGACGAGCACCACGCCGTGCATCATGAAGGTGGTCAGCCCGAGGCCGTGCGCCATCGGATCGAGCGCGACCGCGACGACGGTCTGGTCCAGAGCGACCATCCCCGCGGCGCACCCCACGGCCGCGACGACGTAGCGCCTGCGGGGCGGAGGCGGGTCTTCGGGCGAGGGCCGCAGTGGCGGAGTCGACTCCAGCTCCCGACGGGTCGAGCACCCCGGCGCACGGGGTGGGGCGGGCTGCGGGCCTGGTCCCGGAAGCGGTCGGGTGGATCGCGCGGCCAGGTTCCCGCGCCCGCCCAGTATGGGCGGATCAGCCCGATCCGGCGTGGACCGGGGCACCGGGCGTGGCGCGGGGGCGGGGCGGGGCGGGTCGGGGAGCCGGGGCGGGGAGCCGCGGCGGCGGGAGCCGGGCCGCGGGAGCCCGACGGCAGGACGCCCGCTAGGACCAGATGCCGCCGAGCAGCAGCCGCAGTTGGCCCGCGAGCCGGGTGGCGTCGAAGGCGTCGGCCGAGGTCAGTGCGAGGCGCGCGAAGTGTTCCGCGGAGGCGACCAGCGCGTGCGCGAGGATGTCCGGGTCCGGTGCGGGCCCCGCGGCGGGCGGCGCGGATTCGATCCACGAGGCGACCCGGCGCCGGAACCGCTCGCGGTCCGCTTCGACGCGCGCGCGGACGGCCGGGGGAGTGGTCGCCGAGGTCAGCAGGATCAGGCGCCAGGTGTCCGGGTCCTGCCGCAGCATGGCGGCCATCCGGTGCACCGCCTCACAGGCGAAGTCCACCGGGTCCGTGGCGCGGTGAGCGTCGGGAACGCTTGCCAGCAGGCGGGTGAACGCGAGCTCCTGCTGCCGGTCGAGGAGGGTCAGCAGCAGGTCGTCGAGGTCGTCGAAGGCCCCGTAGACCACCGAGCGCGCGACCTGCGCCCGCTTGGCGATCGCGTCGATGGAGACCCGGCCGTAGCCGTCGCTCACGATCACGGCGAGGGCCGCGTCGAGCAGTTGCTCGCGCCGTTCGGCCATCGGGACGCGCGGAGCGTAGGGACGCCGCCTGCGCGGCCTGTCGCTGGAAGAGGTCGGTGTCGACACCTTGGCATCTTACGACAGTCGTGTCTTAATTTAAGACAGTCCTGTCTTATTGGGGGAGCGGTACGCACCCGCTGCCAGGAACACGAGGGAGCGGCCTGATGGCCCGACGGCACGGCACAGAGGTCGAACCGCACGAGGACTACGGGTTCTTCGGTCCCGGATCGGTGGTCTGGAAGGTGTGGAGCTACCCGACGGCGCCCACCGTCGGATTCCAGCGCTCCGTGGTCGTGGAGGAGCTCGACCCGCCGCTGGTGGCCGCGGTCCACGGCACCCAGGGCATCTACGACCGCACGCGCACCCGCTACGACCGCACGCTGCGCTACTTCGCCATGGTGGCCTTCGCCGGCTCGGACCAGGTGTGCAAGGCGGCGGACGTCCTGGTCAAGGTCCACTCGAAGGCCATCGGCCACCTGCCCTACGGCGAAGGCACCTACGACGCCAACGACCCCGCCTCGCAACTGTGGATCCAGCTCACCGGCTGGCACTCGATCCTCTACGCCTACGAGAAGTACGGGCCCGGCAAGCTCACCGCCGAGGAGGAGAAGGAGTACTGGGAGTCCTGCGCCCTCGCCGCGGAGTTCCAGACCTGCTCGCCCGACGACGTACCGCGCGACCGCGCGGGAATCCGGGCGTACTTCGCGCACATGCGCCCGCGGCTGGAGGCCAGCCCGATCGCCCGGCAGGCGATGCACCACCTCCTGAACACCGACCTCGTCCTCCCGCCGACCCCGTGGTGGATGAGGCCCGCACGGCTGGTCGTGGCGCGGACCCACCGGATCGCCACCATCGCCACCATGCCCCGCTGGATGAGGGACATGGCGCAGATCCGGCAGTCGCGCGTCCTGGACGCGCTCGTCGTCCCGGTCATGCGGACGTCCTTCGCGCTCGCCCACCTCAGCCCCCGGGTCGAACTGTTCCTGCTCGGGATGCTCTCCCCCTCCACGGTCAAGGTGGTCGCGCCCGTCAAACTCGGCATCCCTCCCCGCACCAAGGAGGTCCTCACCCCCGAGCAGGCCCGCACCCGGTACGGCTACGCGAAGCCCGCCGAGGCGCACGCGGAGTTCCGGGCGCGCCAGGCGGAACGCGTCTTCGGCGACGGGAAGCCGCCGAGCGACCAGGGGCTCATCGAATCCCAGGAGGTACTCGGCCCGCTGGCCTGACCCGGCCGGGGCGACCGGGGCGGCGAGCCGGGGGCTAGGCCGGGAAGGTTCGCCGGATCGGCAGTAGTGTGCGCGCATGACTGAGCTGCCCTGCGGTGCGAATGCGCTGGTTGTGCGAACCGACCATTCCAGTGACGCCGCATGGGAGGCCCTCGGACTGGCTCTTTCCTCACCGAGCGAGCATGGCTTCCTGGCGTGCGTCGAACTCGTCGACGACCCTCGGTTCGCCGGGGTGACGGTTGAAGGGGCGCTCGGTCTGCTTCCGGATGGGTACCGGCACCCGCTCCTCGTTCTGGCGGACGCGGTGGCACTGTCTTCGGAGGAGCTGCCGCTGGTCGTTGTGGACCTGTGGGAAGAGCGCGGGCGTTACATCCGTGTCGTGGCGGGGGAGCTGTGGGGCATCGAGAACAACCTGTCGCTTTCGAACATGGACTTCTGTGAGTTCGCCGACGCCGTCGATGAGGACGGGGTTTTCCGAGCGTTCTGATGCTCGGCCGTCACGCTGCCACCAAGAGGGGGCGTCCGCCCCGGCGGACCCAAGCGGTCACAGCACTAGGGAGCGCTCTGGTGGGGGAACCGGCCGCAGAGCCAGTTGCCCGGATCCGCCGGGTCGTCGCTCATCCAGAACTGCCGCCACAGCAGGGCGAATTCCTCACGGCTGAGGTGCCCGTCGCCGTTCAGGTCGAGCAGTTCGAAAACGCCCGTCATGTCGACGGGCTGCCCGTTCCAGGTCTCGACGAGCCGCTGGTGCTCCTCCGGCGAGATGCGGCCGTCGCCGTTGGAGTCCACGGCCGCGAACACGGTCTCGGCGGTCGCGGTGACCTCCGCGACCATCGCGGGCAGCTCGTCGACGAGGGAGAGCAGCTCACCCAGGTCGACCGCGCCGTCCCCGTTCGCGTCCCCCGCTTCGAGCAGCGCCGCCCACCACCCCATCAGCAGCGCCTCGACGCGTGCGCGCAGCTCCGTACCGGGACCCACTCCCGGAAGCCGGCTCCAGCGGTCGACGAGGGCCGCGAAGTCCTCCTCGCGCAGATAGCCGTCACCGTCCGCGTCGAACGCGGCGAACATCCCCCTGAGCTTCTGCTCCTGAAACGCGCTGGCCATGGTGGGCCTCCCTCGTAGCGGACAGCGCGTAACTCTAGGCGGGGGCGCGCCTTTGCCTCCACGGGCACATGTGAGCGAAGGGTCCCCCTCCCGTGGGGCGGGTCAGTGCTGCGCGGCCTGCTCGTCGAGGGCGATGCCCAGCCCGTCGGCCAGGGCGGTGAGGGTCGTCGAGGGGGAGGGCGACCCGGGTGGCGGCGTCGCGGTCGCCGCGGGTCGGGTCCCGGTTGACGATCAGTACGGGCTTCCCGGCCCGGGCCGCCTGGCGGACGAACCGGAGCCCGGACATCACCGTCAGCGAGGAGCCCAGGACCAGCAGGGAGGTCGCCGCGTCGACCAGTGCCCGGCACTGCCCGACACGCGCCGGCGGGACGTTCTCGCCGAAGAACACCACATCCGGTTTGAGGATGCCGCCGCACACCGCGCAGGGCACCGGGCGGAAGTCCGCGACCTGGTCGTCGGTGAGGTCGGCGTCACCGTCCGGGTTCAGCGCGGCGGGAGTCGGCGCGAACCCCGCGTTCGCCTCCTCCAGCCGCCGGGCGAGCTCCCGGCGGGGGCTGAGGGCTCCGCAGGAGAGGCAGACGACCCGGTTCAGGCTTCCGTGGAGTTCCACCACGCCTTCGCTGCCGGCGGCCTGGTGCAGGCCGTCGACGTTCTGGGTGATCAGGCCCGCGAGCATCCCGGACCGCTCGAACGCCGCGACGGCCCGGTGGCCGGCGTTGGGGGCGGCGCGCCCGAACGTGCGCCAGCCGAGGTGGCTGCGTGCCCAGTAGCGGCGCCGGGCCCGCTCCCCGGCGGTGAACTCCTGGTAGGTCATGGGCGTGTGCCGGCGCAGGCTGCCCCGCTCGCCCCGGTAGTCCGGGATGCCCGACTCCGTCGACAGGCCGGCGCCGCTGAGCACCAGGACCCCGCCGGCGCGCAGTACGTCGGCGACCGGCCCCGGGTCCGTGGTGGCGGGCGGCAGGTCCGCGGTCGGGGTCCAGCTCAACGTGGGGCGCGTACGCATGCCGCCAGGGTACGGAAACGGCCGGACATCGGCACGGGTGAGGCCCGGGCCGCCGTGCCTCGCGCCCGCTCCGAGCCGCCCGGTCCGGGCCGCCCGCTCCGGGCCGCCCGCTCCGAGTCGGACGCTTCGGCCGTCCGCTCCAGCCGTCCGCGCGACGGGCCTTGCCCTGCGGGCGATAACACTGTTATTTTTACATCACGCAGTTTCCGCACGGAAGCAACCGGGGGTTGTCATGAACGGAACGCACGTCACGATCCTGGACGACGGCAGGGAAACCGTCGTCGCCGCGCACCAGGACCCTGAGGGCCGCGTCCTCCTGACCCCCGAGGCGGCCGAAGAGGCCCTCGGCTGGGTCCGCAAGCCGCACGGCTGGTGCCGGGGCGACCTCTGCGTCCCCTCGTCCGCGGCCGCCTGGGCCGAACACCAGGGTCTGCTCGACCCGGTGGCGTTCGCCGGGATCCTCGACCGGCCGGTCGCGGCCGGCACCGGGGTGATCGCCCTCGGCGTCTCCGCGCAGGAGCGCTCCCGGGCCCTCGCCGGTGCCACGGCCCCCGACTTCACCCTCCGCGACGCCGACGGCGTTCCGCACGCGCTGAGCGACCTGCGCGGCCGCAAGGTCGCCCTGGTCTTCTGGGGCTCGTGGTGCGGATGCCGCTACGACCTCCCCGAGTGGGAGCGCCGCCACGCCGCACTCGCCGGGCACGGCTTCAGCGTCCTCAGCGTCGCGGTGGACCGCCGCGCCGAGGACGCCGCGCCGTGGATCGCCGAGGCCGCCGTCACCCATCCCGCGCTCATCGACACCGACGGCGTCGTGGCCGACCTCTACGACGTCCTCAATGTCCCGACCGTCCTGTGGATCGACGAGGAGGGGAAGGTGGCCCGCCCCCACGACACCCAGTTCGCCACGGACCTGTTCCGCGAGCTGTCGGGGCTGGACTCCGGTGCGGCGCTGGCCGCACTCGACCGCTGGGTCCTCACCGGCGACAGCGGACTGTCCGACGAGGACGTCGCCCGGCACACCCGCCGGGCCACGGCGGACCAGCAGTCGGCCCGTACCGAAGCGGCCCTGGCCCTGTGGCTCCACCGGAACGGCCGTACGGCGGAAGCCGAACGGCACTTCGCGCGCGCCGAACAGCTCGCACCGGAGGACCTGACCATCTGGCGCGGAACCATGCCGCTGCGCGGCCTGGACCCCATGGGCGACGAGTACTTCGCCAAGCGCACCGCGCTCACCGAAGCGGGCATCCCGATCTACCGCCCCCTCGGCGACTGGCAGCGGGCATGAGCGGCGGACTCTTCGCCCGGGCCCAGCTCGAAGGCCAGGAGGCGCTGCGCGCGGCCCTCCTCGACCTGGCCGCCCAACTGCTCGCCGCGGAAGGCCCGGCCGCCCTGACCATGCGCCGCATCGCCACCGCGGCCGGCTGCTCGACCACGGTCCTCTACCGCCACTTCGGCGCGAAGGACGGCATCGCCGAAGCCCTGTACCAGGAAGGCTTCGCCCGCCTGCGCCGCAGTCTGGAGGCGGTCCCCCCGTCCGCCGACGCGCCCACCCACCTCGCCGACCTGGGCCGGGCCTACCGCGTGAACGCCCTGACCGAGCGCAATCTCTACCAGGTGATGTTCGCCGGCCTCATCCCCGGCTTCACCCCCACCGCCGAGGCCCGCGCGATCGCCGCCGCCAGCCTCGAAGTCCTCCGCGAAGCCGTACGCGGCTGCGCGCGGACCGGTGTCTTCCGCCCGGACGTGGACGTGGAGGAGGTCACGGACGTGATCTGGGCCGCGGCCCACGGCTCGATCACCCTGGAACTCGCGGGCCACTTCACGGCCGCCACGGCGGAGCACCGCTACCGGACCCTCACCAGAGCCGCCGTGGCCGCGTTCCTGCAGGCGCCGCCCGGACCGCTCACACCGCCGGCGGGTTGAGTCGGGCGAAGCCCTCCTGCCGGTGGTACGGGAAGTAGGGGTAGGGGGCCGTCCGGCTGCTCGCCGCATCGAGCTTCGCCATCTGCTCCGGGGTGAGCGTCCAGCCCACGGCGCCGAGGTTCTGGAGCAGTTGCTCCTCGTTGCGGGCGCCGATGATGACGGAGGACACGGTCGGCCGCTGGAGCAGCCACCGCAAGGCGATCTGGGGGACGGCCCGGCCCGTCTCCGCGGCGACCTCGTCCAGGGCGTCGACCACGCGGTAGAGGTACTCCTCCTCGACCGGCGGGCCGTAGTCGGCGGTGTCGTGCAGCCTGCTGCCGGCGGGCAGCGGCGCGCCGCGCCGGATCCGGCCCGTGAGCCGGCCCCAGCCGAGCGGGCTCCAGACGATCGCGCCCAGCCCCTGGTCCAGCGCCAGGGGCAGCAGCTCCCATTCGTAGTCGCGGCCGACGAGGGAGTAGTGGACCTGATGGGCGACGTAGCGCGGGCGGCCGTGCCGCTCGGCCGCGGCGAGGGACTTCATGGCCTGCCAGCCGGAGAAGTTGGAGATGCCGGTGTAGCGGATCTTCCCCGCCCGGACGAGGTCGTCCAGGGTGGACAGCACCTCCTCGACCGGGGTGCCGGCGTCGAAGGCGTGCAGTTGGAAGAGGTCGATGTAATCGGTGTCCAGGCGGCGCAGGGCATCCTCGACGGACGTGATCAGGCGGGACCGGGAGGTCCCCGCCTCGCCCGGGCCGTCGCCCGTGGGCAGCCCGGCTTTGGTGGAGATGAGCACCTGGTCCCGGCGCCCCTTGAGGGCGGCGCCCAGGACCTCCTCCGAGGCCCCGGCGGAGTAGACGTCCGCGGTGTCGAACATCGTGACCCCGGCGTCGACGCAGATGTCCACGAGGCGGCGCGCCTGCTGCACGCCGGTGTCGCCCCAGGCGCCGAAGAGCGGCCCCTGCCCGCCGAAGGTGCCCGCTCCGAAGCTCAGTTCCGGGACCAGAAGCCCGGACGCACCCAGTCGCCTGTACTCCATGACGCATCCTCTCATCGCCCGCGGTTCCATCTAATGGGCCTGCGGTTCCGTTAAGATGGCCCGAGCGTAGCAAGTCCTGGCGGTTAATGGAACTGGAGTCCCGTTATGGCTGAATCGGTCATCCCACCGACCCCACCCACCCCACCGACCTCACCCACCTCACCCGCCCCGGCGGCCGGGCCGGGGAGCGCGCGGCCCGGTGGTCGTACGGCGCGCGTGCGGGAGGCCGTGCTCCGGGCCGCCGAGGACGTGCTGGCCGAGCGGGGATTCGCACACCTGGACCTCACCGACGTCGCGCGGCGCGCGGACGTCGGCAAGACCACCGTCTACCGCCGCTGGGGCAGCGTCGCCGGCCTCACGGCCGACCTGCTGCTCGACATGGCGCAGCAGTCCGTACCGCGGGCCCGGACGGGCTCCCTCCTCGGGGACCTGACGGCCAACGCCCGGCTGGTGTGCCGCACCCTGGCCGACCCCCGTCAGGGAGCCCTGTTCAAGGCGGTGATCGCGGCCGCCACGTACGACCCGAAGGCGGCCGAATCGCTGCACGGCTTCTACGCCGTGCGCGTCGCCGAGTGGGCTCCGTGCGTCCAGGAGGCCGTGGCGCGCGGCGAGCTGCCCGAGGGGACCGACCCGCACGAGGTGATCCGCGCGGTCTCCGCCCCCCTCTACTACCGGCTCCTGACCACGGGCCTCCCCCTCGACGAGGCCCAGGCCGACCGCTCCGCCGCCGCGGCGGTGGCGGCCGCACGCGCGGGGGCGTACGTACGGGAGGCCTAGGGGGTGGCCTGCGGCCGCCGTACGGGCCGCGCGTGGAGGCGGACTCCCCGGCCCGGGGCGGGTTATGGGTAGATTGCCGGATGCGGGGAAAGTGCTCGACAACAGCACGCCGCCGCATAGAGTCCCAGCTCAGGAAGCCAGTTCCCGAAGCTGCGGGGATCGACCCGGGGCCGCTGGGTCCGGCCTCCCCGGCGGCGCTCGGTCACAATGAAGCGCTGGGCGGTGCGGTGGCCGAGAACGGAGACGAACTGATGAGCGGGGCCGACGAGGGACGGCAGTGGCCGGACGAGGTCAGTGTCGACAACGCGAGGACGACCATCCTGCAACTCCTCGCACGCGCAGGGGTCCCTGCCGGTGACGCGAGCCAGCTGATCGGCCTGCTGGAAGCCGGCGCGCTGGCGCTCGCGTACGGAGAACTGAGCGGCCGGGACCGGCGCGCGCCGGGGGACAAGGGCGAGCCGTACGAGTCGGGATGGCTCGACGGGGCCGGCGACCTCCTGGCGGAGCTGGGCGACGTCACCGAACGGACCCTGCTCCACGTGGTGAACCCGGACGGGGAACAGGACGCGGCCGGACAGCGCCCGCGGGCCAGGCGCATGGAGGTGGAGCGGACGCAGGTGGCCCTCACGCCCCTGTACCTGTCCTTCGCCGAGGTCTCGGAACTGGATCCGGAGGCCACCGAGGAAGTGCTCACCGCCGTCCTCGCCACGATGAGCCCCAGGCAGCGGGCCCGGTACGCCGGGCTGCTGACGGAGTTCACCGATGCCCACCGGACCCGGCTGGGGCGGCTGTTCGCGACGTTCGGAGCGGGCAGTGCCATCACGGTGCACGGCCGGTTCTCGCTCGTCCACTCCGCCACGAGCATCGCCGTACTCGAACGGCTCGCCGCCGAGCCGCGGGCGCTGCGCGAGGAGTGGGACGCGGCGGAGCTGCCGCCGGCGTGGCTGGACGGGCTGACGACGGCCTGGGACGCCTCGGCCTGACCACCCACCCGTCCGCTCGCCGCGGCCCGTCGCGGCCCGGCCGGCTCCCTTGACCCGGTGTGGGCCTTCGATCAAGATCCCCGCATGACGCTTCCCGGACTGCCCCGCGAAGACCGCGAGTCGAGCCCGTACACCGGCTACGGACGCGCCCACTGGGAGGCCGTGGCCGACGGGCTGCTGCGTGCGGCCTGGCGGTGGGCCACGCCGGGCGGGGCCCTGCTCGACCTGCCGGGCACGCCGTCCGTCTCCGGGGTGCGCTCCGACGGGCTCGAAGGCTACGCCCGCACCTTCCTCGCCGCGGCCTTCCGGGTCGCCGGGGCCGGGGGAGCGGACCCGTACGGGTGGATGGAGCGGTACGCGCAGGGGCTGGCGGCGGGAACCCTGACTCCGGGCCGCGACGACGCGGAGTCGTGGCCGGTCATCCGCGACGTCCACGCGGGGGGCCAGCCGATGGTCGAGTCGGCATCGGTGGCCCTCGGGCTGCGGCTGACCCGGCCGTGGCTGTGGGACCGCCTCGGCAGGGCGGTGCAGGACCGGACCGAGGAGTGGCTGCGCGGCGCCCTGCGGCATCTGCCCAGCCCCAACAACTGGTACCTCTTCCCGTACACCGTCGCGGGATTCCTGGAGTCCGTGGGCCGCGGCGACGCCGGGACGGCCCGGGCCCGGAGCCGGGCCCTGGACCTCCTGGAGGGCTGGTACGCGGGCCAGGGCTGGTACGCCGACGGAGACGGCCGGGCCTTCGACCACTACAACGGCTGGGCCCTGCACCTGTATCCGGTGCTCGACGCCCACCTCGACACCGGTGTCGGTGCCCACCTCGACGCCAGTGCCGGTGCCCACTTCGACTCCGGCGCCGGTGCCCACCTCGACTCCGGCGCCCGCCTCGATGCTCCGGCGGACCGGAAGGCCGCGCACGGTGACCGCCTGCGGGCCCACCTCGACGGCTTCTCCCTCCTCTTCGGCGCGGACGGGGCGCCGATCCACTTCGGGCGCTCCCTCACCTACCGGTTCGCCGCCGCATCGGCCGTCGGCCTCGGCGCCGTCACCGGGCACACCCCGCTCACCCCCGGCACCTCGCGGCGCCTGATCAGCGGATCGCTGCGCTACTTCCTCGACCGGGGCGCCGTCGGCGACGACGGCCTGCTGTCCCTCGGCTGGCACGGGCCGCACGGGGCGACCCTGCAGCGGTACTCCGGGCCGGCCTCGCCGTACTGGGCCTCCAAGGCCTTCGTCTGCCTGCTCGCCCCGGCCACGCACCCCTTGTGGACGGCGACGGAGGAGCGCGCGCCCAGCGAGGGGCCCGACCGGGTGCTGGCCCTGCCCGCCCCGGGGCTGCTGATCCAGACCACCCGCGCCGACGGGATCGTACGCCTGCACAACCACGGGAGCGATCACGTCGGTCCGGACCAGCCGGAAGCGGCCCGCGACGAGGACCCGCTCTACTCCCGTCATGCCTACTCCACCCGCAGCGGCCCCACGCCGAGCGCCAACACCGCGGACAACCACCTCGCCGTGGTCGTGGCGGGCGTCCGCAGTGTCCGCAGGCGCATCCACCCGCTGGGCACCGGGCAGGGCGACGGCTGGGGCTGGGCCGCGTCCTGGCACCGGCCCGTCTTCCCGGGCGGGGCGCCCCCGGTTCCCGGCCTGCGCGTGGAGAGCGTCACCTTCGTCCGCGGCCGGTACGAACTGCGCGTGCACCGGGTGTCCGGAGCCCCGCACGAGGCCCCGCACGAGGCCCGCGTGGAACAGACGGGTTGGGCCACGGGGCCCGAGGAGCCCCTGCGCTCGGAACTCCACCCGGTCCACGGCTGGGAGGCTCGGGACGAGGCGAGGGCGCCGGCCGGGACCGCCTTCACCCGGTGGGCGCGCATGCCCCGCCTGACGGCCGGGGCCGGCGGGACCCGCCTGTACGCGGCGCTGGCCGCGCTCACCGGCGAGCCGGATCCGGCGCCGGCGGCCGAGGCGGTCACGGTGGTGACGGTGGTGACGGCCGACCGGGGATCCATCGCGGTGCGGTGGACGCAGGACGGATCACTGACCCGCATCGCCTTCGGACCCCTGCGCGTGGAACACCTGTCCGCTTCACCCGCCGCCGCCGCCGACGGCTAGCGGCGATCGCCGGCCCCGTACCTCGTCCCCCGCGCCCCTCCCCCGTATCGCGGTCAGTGGTCCTGGATGCGCCGGAAGGGCCGGTCCGCCTCCAGCTCGAACGCGATCTCCAGCAGCTTGCGTTCAGCACCGGGGCGGGCCGAGAACATGACGCCGACGGGCAGCCCGTCCGGCGTCGCGCTCGCGGCCGGCACCGAGATCGACGGGGTGCCGACGACGTTGTCGACCGGCGTGAACGCCACGTACGCGAGGATCCGCTCGATGAGCTTGGCGTAGGGAACGGTCGGGCTGAGGTGGCCGATCGGCGGCGTGGTGTGGGCGAGCACCGGCGACATCACGAGGTCCAGCCCCCGGAAGGACGCCGCGTAGCCCTCCTTCGTCCGCTTCAGCCGTCGCAGTACGCCGGGGGTCCGGCGCCAGTTGCGCACGTACTCCTCGCGCAGCCCCTGGCTGAGGCCGTCCATGCGGTGGCGGTCGAAGTCCGCGCCGAGGGTCCGGCCGGTGAAGCCGAGGAGGAAGGACAGCATCCCCCAGTAGGTGAGGAAGTCGTCGGTGAAACTCGGATCCATGCCCAACTCCACCGGTTCCACGGTGTGTCCGAGCCGTTCGAGGGTCTCCGCGGTCGCGGTGACCGCCGCCCGGGTGGAGGCGTCGGAGTGCACGCCGTTCGGGGAGTCCAGGACGAACCCGATGCGCAGCCTGCGCGCGGAGGGTCCTTCGACCAGGCCCAGGGGCGGTAGCCCGGGACTGCGCCGGTACGTCTCCGCGGCGGCGAGGAACGCGGCGGCGTCCCGCACGGAGCGGCTCACGACTCCGTCGGAGATGATGTCGAGCGGCAGCTGGCTGCCCAGGGCGCTGGCGACGACGCGCCCGCGCGACGGCTTGAGGCCGACGAGGCCGCAGCAGGCCGCGGGTATCCGGATCGAGCCACCCCCGTCGTTGGCGTGCGCGATCGGTACGGCGCCCGCGGCGACCAGCGCGGCGCTGCCGCCCGAGGAGCCGCCCGCCGAGTAGTCCGTGTGCCAGGGGTTGCGCACCGGCTCCGCACCGTCGTACTCGGTGGTCGGGCTGAACCCGAACTCGGGCAGCCGGGTCTTGCCCAGTACCGTGACACCGCTGCTCAGGAGCTGCCGGGTGAACGGCGCGTGCCGCTTGGCCGCCCTCGGCCGGAAGGCGGCGCTGCCGTGGCCCGTGGGCAGCCCCTGGTAGTCGGTGTTGTCCTTGACGAAGGTCGGAACCCCGGCGAAGGCGCCGCCCCGCCCGTCGGTGCGCGCCGGGCCGTCGACGTGGACCTGCACCGCGCCCAGCCGCGCGTCGACCGCCCGCACCCGCTCCGCGGCGTCCCGGGCGGCCTCGGCGGGGGAGACCTCACCCCGCCGGATCGCCGCGGCGAGACCGACGGCGTCGTGCTCTCCCAGGGCGTCGTCCCGGAACGCGTGCACGATGGTCGGTCCGTCGAAAGTGGTCACCGCTGCCTCAGCCTCCGCCGTGTGGATGGTCGCCCGCCATCATTCCCTACCCGCAGGTAACACGCGAGGATTTCTCCGGCCATTCGATGCCGGGGCGGGCCGGCGGGGCGGGCCGGCGGGACGCCCGGCTCATGGCGCGGGACCGCGCACGCGCCCCGGTGTCCCGGTCGGCGGGCGGGCGGGCACCGCGGTGTCATTTATGCTTCAAGGCGGCCGCGGGGTGGTGGCTCGTCGCTGTCCTCGGTACGTGCGGAACGGCTGGTCCGGCCCGCCGGGGAGGGCGTCACGCGTCCGGGCCCGGTCCGGACGGGGACCGCATGACGCTGATCGCGACGATCATGAACATCATGGGGAATCGAGCGACCGCCGGTACGTGGCTCAGTGGGGTGGGGCGCCAGGCCCGCGCGCCCGCGAACAACAGGACCCCCAGGGAGAAGTGAGGTATGTCAGTGATCTGCGTCGGAGGCATGATCGGCATCGGCAAGACGAGCGTCGCCGAGCTGCTCGCCAAGGAGCTGGGCAGCGAGGTCTTCTACGAGAGCGTGGAAGACAACCCGATCCTGCCGCTCTTCTACACGTCGAGCCCCGAGGAGATCCAGGCCAAGCGCTACCCCTTCCTCCTGCAGCTCTACTTCCTGCAGACGCGGTTCGCCGCGATCAAGGAGGCGTACAAGCAGGGCGACAACGTCCTGGACCGGTCCATCTACGAGGACTGGTACTTCGCCAAGGTCAATCACGACCTGGGCCGGATCAGCTCCCTCGAGATGCGGGTGTACGAGGGCCTGCTGAACGAGATGATGCGCGAGATCGACGGCCTGCCGTACCGCAAGGCGCCCGACCTCATGGTCTACCTCAAGGCGGACTTCGAGACGGTGCTGCACCGCATCGGACTGCGGGGCCGTGATTTCGAGCAGGACGAGAGCCTCGTCGAGTACTACCGGACGCTGTGGTCGGGCTACGACGACTGGGTGCACAAGCACTACTCGGCCAGCGAGGTCCTCGTCATCGACATGAACCGCACGGACGTGGTGCACCACCCCGAGGACGCGGCCCGCGTGGTGCGCGAGGTCAGGCAGGCCCTGGCGGCGAGCCGGCTCGGAGTCTGACCGCGCCGCGACACCACCGCGCCGGACGGGAGCGATCGCGTGAGCGTTTACGGGTCCGTGGTGTCTGGCATACGGTCGTGATCATGGATACCACGGGCGTTCTCGACGAGGCACTCCAGCGCCTGCACCGTTCGGGTCCGGAGCGGCTCGGGCGGCTGACCAACCACGCACCGATGGCGGTCGAGGCCCTTTCCGCCCGCGGCCAGGCGGGTTCGGTGCACCGCTGGCTCGATCTGTACGCGGGCAAGCTGGAGGAGTTCCCCTCGCGCGTCGAGCCGGTCACGGCCGCCGAGTGGCGGACCGCGCTCGGTGACCCGCGCCGGGCCGCGGACTGGATCGACCACTTCGAGCGCGAGATCGCCGAGCGCCCCTGGCGCGACGTACTGGCGCAGTGGTGGCCGCGCCTGCTCCCCGGCATGTACGGCGGATCGACCCATCCGGTGATCCGGGTGGGCCACGCCGTACGCACGCTCCTCGCGGGCGGGAGCACCGAACCGCGCCTGGCCGAGCTCGCCCACGGCCTCGGCTACTGGGCCGCCCGTCACCACCCCGTCGCCGGCCTCGCCCCGCTCCCCGGCGCGGACGGCGCGGCCGCCGCCCTCGAAGCGGTACCTCCCCTCGCCGAACGGCACGGCAGCTTCCCCGAGCGCCTCGGCCGCGTCACGGGCCTGCCGGTGTGGCCGGACACGATCACGGATCCCGACCGGGCGCGTCTGCACCTCGCCGACCTGGTGCGGGCGGCCACCCACCGCTACGCCACCCACGGCCACGGCGAGGAGGTCATGCTGGTCCACGCCGCCACGGCGCCCAACGCCGTCCTGCGCACCCTGCCCGCCCTCCCGCGCAGCGAGTGGGCCCCCAGCCTGCGAGCCGCCTGGACGGCGTCCGCGGCCGTCACCGCGATGTACGCCCCCGACGCCCCGGTCGCCTACGTGCCGCCGGGGACCGTCACCCCCGAAGAGGTCGCCGAACGGGCCCGGGCGCACGGCGACGAGCACGTCATCAAACTGACCGACACCGCGCTCGACATCGGCGACGGACCGGCCCTCGCGGCAGCCCTGCGGTCCATCGAGCTGAACGAACCCCTGCGCTAGGGCGGACACGCCCCAGGGGGTGTCTTGCCGGTCAGGCCTCACCGACGCGGCGTGAGGGGCGGGCGGGCGCACGTACACTCGGCGCATGAGACGCACACGACGTGACACGGGGGAGTGCCTGCCGCAGGCCGCCCCCGGCGCGCGTGCGGCCTTGGCGGGCCGGGCGGGCGTGAGCCTGCGGACCGCCGCCGACGCCCAGGCCCCCACGGTCGGCCGCGGCGTCCTGCACGGCCACGGCTAGCGCTCTTCCACCGCGCCCGGGCCCACTCCTCCCGCCGCACCTTTCTCGGCGACGGGCCCCGCCCCGGCAGCCCGGCCCCGTCACGGCGTCCGGCCCGGTCCGGCCCCGTCGCACCGAGGGCGACGCATCGCCCTCCCCGTCCCACCACCGCGGCCCCGACGCTCCGTCGGCGCCGCCACCAGGCTAGGGCCGTGCGCCGGGCCGTAGCCGCCTCCGAAGGGACCACCGTGAAGTTGAGCGGGTTGCTGACCGGCCATGAACACCACGTCATCCAGGGCGACGCCGAGTCGACGGGGATCACCGCGGGAACCACCTTCGACGTCGACCGGGTGGTGCCGGGCTCGCTCTTCATCGCGGTACCCGGCCACCGCGGCGGCGGCCCCGCGTCCATCGGTGCGGCGCTCGCGCGCGGGGCGGTGGCGGTGCTCGTCGACGAGGCCGGCGCCGCCGCCGCACCGTCCGGGCGCGAGCTGCAGCCGGACGTGTGCCTCGTACGGGTCCGCGACACCCGGAAAGCGGCGGCCGTCGTCTCCTCCCGCTACTTCGGCGAGCCGGGCCGGCAGATGGACATGGTGGCGGTCACCGGGACCAACGGGAAGACCTCGATCTCCTACATGGTCGAGTCGCTCCTGAAGATCTCCGAGGGCGCCTCGGTGGGCGTGATCGGGACGGCGGGCAGCCGGATCGGCGACGAGATGATCCCGATGCCGCCCACCGTGCTGACCACACCGGAATCCCCCGACCTGCAGTACCTCCTGGGCCGCATGCGGGACCAGGGCACCGGCAGCGTGGTGCTGGAGGCCACCTCGATGGCCCTGCAGACGTACCGGATGGACCGGACGTTCGTCGACGTCGGCGTCTTCACCAACCTGACCCAGGACCATCTGGACGACCACGGCACGATGGCCCTCTACACGGAAGCCAAGATGCGGCTGTTCCAGGGGCTGTGCCGGCACGCGGTGGTCAACGCCGACGATGCCGTGGGAGCCGGGATCCGGGCGATGATGCCCGGCGCGGTGACCACGTACGGCCTCGACGAGGAGGCCGACTTCCGCGCCACGGACCTGATCGCGGACGCCTCCGGCACACGGTTCACGCTGCACCACGACGGCGTGGCGTACCCGGCCTCGATCCCGGTCCCGGGCCGGTTCTCCGTGTCCAACGCCCTGGCGGCCGTGGCGGCCTGCCGGGTCCTGGGGCACGACCTGGAGGGACTGGTCGCCGCGCTCGCCCAGATGCCGCCCGTACCGGGCCGGTTCGAGCGCTTCGTCACCCCGGCCGGCACCTCGGTGATCGTGGACTACGCGCACTCGCCCGACTCCCTGGACAAGGTCCTCACCGCCATCCGCGGCTTCGCCCGGGGCCGCGTCATCACGGTCTTCGGCTGCGGCGGTGACCGCGACACCACCAAGCGCGCCGAGATGGGCCGCATCGCCGGCGCCCACTCCGACCTGTGCGTCCTGACCTCGGACAACCCCCGTACCGAGAACCCGGAGGCGATCCTCGACCAGATCGCGGCCGGCATCGAGAGCACGGGCACCCCGTACGAGCGCTCCGCCGACCGGGGCCGGGCCATCGGCTTCGCGCTCTCCGAGGCCCGGCCCGAGGACATCGTCCTGATCGCGGGGAAGGGCAGCGAACCGCACCAGATCGTGGGCGAGGAACTGATCCCGTTCAGCGACATGGCGACCGTCCGCGGCCTCGCCTCCCGCCTGCTTCCCTGACGGTGGGAGTCCGGGCCGCGACACCCCCTAGTCCGGGATTCCCGGCATCCCCCACCGGGCGTTCCTGGCGCCGGCTTCCGCGTGCGGACAGGACTCCCGCCAGGCGCTGATCGCCGGGGGGCTGCCGGGACGCCCGAAGAAGAGCCGCTTCCCCCGCAGGCGCAGGCGGAGTTTCGCCGAGCCGTCGACGTTGTCGCGGATGACGAGGACCCGGGTCACCTGGTGGGGGTCGTGTTCCGTGGTCCGTCCTGCGGCATGCCGCAGGCGGAGCCGCGCACGGCCGCCCGCCCCGCCGGGGACGATCCGCGCCTCGACCACGCGGCGCCGGTCCCACGCCCAGTACGGGAGTTCCGCGAGTCCGTAGGCCACGGCCGCACCGGCGGCCCACCCGGCCCGGGACCGCGCCCACAGCCACAGGCCGAGGACGACGAGGCAGCACGCCGCCACCGCCGTGCGCCGCAGCCGCGGAACACCTCGCGTGCTCTTGTCCGTCGCGTCCCAGAGCACATCTCCGCCGGCTGTCATCCCCTCATCATGCGCCGCGGTGGCCGGGCGCGGAACGGGTGGAGCGGTCGAACTCTCGGTGTGGGCAGGCGAGTTCGGAGCTTGACCGGCGGCGCGGATCGCTTCCTCGGGCGGCCGGAGGTCCGGCGCGGGGGCGCACCCCCGATCCTGTTATTGGTCCAGACCTATTGACCCGCCGTGTCGTTGCTCCTACGATCCGGTCCGGCACAGCCCCACCTGTCCCCACCTCACCCCATGCCGGGCATCACGCCCCCACGCGTCGGCCATGCCCCTGACGCCCGGCGGGAATTGGAGCGCACCATGTTCCGTCGGAGATCACGTACTCCGCGTCCGCCGGCCGACTCCGGCCCCCGTGTGAACCGGGCCGGCCGCTCCCCGCACGGGGCGACCGTCATGAACCGCACCCTCGCCGGGGTGAGCGCCGCAGCCGTCATCGGTGCGGGCATCGCCGCGGCGGGAGCCGTCACGGCCGGCGCCGCGACGGCCGAGGACGCCGCGCCCAACCTCGTGGTCAACTCCGGCTTCGAGAGCGGGCTCTCCGGCTGGACCTGCTCCGGGGGCTCCGGGGTTGCCGTCAGCAGCCCGGTCCGCTCCGGGTCCTCCGCGCTCAAGGCCACGCCCAGCGGCCAGGACAACGCCCAGTGCACCCAGACCATCAGCGTGCAGCCCAACTCCCAGTACACGCTGAGTGCCTACGTCCAGGGCAGCTACGTCTACCTCGGCGCCACCGGCACCGGCATCAGCGGTACCCCGTCCACCTGGACGCCGAGCAGCCCGTCGTACGGCCAGCTCAGCGTCGGCTTCACCACCGGGGCGAGCACCACCTCGGTGACCGTCTACCTGCACGGCTGGTACGGGCAGCCCGCCTACTACGCGGACGACGTATCGCTCGCCGGCCCGGGCGGCAGCAGCCCCACACCGACGACCGCGCCTCCCACCACGACGCCCCCGACCACGCCGCCGCCCACGACGGCGCCTCCCACCACACCGCCGCCGACGACCGTGCCCCCGACCACCGCGCCGCCCACCACCGCCCCGCCCGGTGAGGTCTGCGCCACGAAGCCCAAGCCCTCGGGCAAGGTCCTCCAGGGCTACTGGGAGAACTGGGACGGCGCCGCGAACGGCGTCCACCCCGGCATGGGCTGGGTGCCCATCACGGACAGCCGGATAGCCGCGCACGGCTACAACGTCATCAACGCCGCCTTCCCGGTGATCCTCTCGGACGGCACCGTCCAGTGGCAGGACGGCATGGACAGCGGCGTCAAGGTCGCCACCCCCGCCGAGATGTGCCAGGCCAAGGCGGCCGGAGCGACGATCCTGATGTCGATCGGCGGGGCCACCGCGGGCATCGACCTGAGTTCCAGCACCGTCGCCGACAAGTTCGTGGCGACCGTCGTACCGATCCTCAAGAAGTACAACTTCGACGGCATCGACATCGACATCGAGACCGGCCTCTCCGGAAGCGGCAACATCAACACCCTGTCCGCGTCCCAGGCCAACCTGATCCGCATCATCGACGGCGTACTGGCCCAGATGCCCGCGGGCTTCGGCCTGACGATGGCCCCCGAGACCGCCTACGTCACCGGCGGCAGCGTCACCTACGGTTCCATCTGGGGCTCCTACCTGCCGATCATCAAGAAGTACGCCGACAACGGCCGGCTGTGGTGGCTCAACATGCAGTACTACAACGGCAGCATGTACGGCTGCTCCGGCGACTCGTACCAGGCCGGCACCGTGCAGGGCTTCACCGCCCAGACCACCTGTCTGAACAACGGCCTCACCATCCAGGGCACCACGATCAAGGTCCCGTACGACAAGCAGGTGCCCGGCCTGCCGGCCCAGCCCGGCGCGGGCGGCGGCCACATGACGCCGAGCCTGGTCAGCCAGTCGTGGAACGCCTTCGGTGGTTCGCTGAAGGGGCTCATGACCTGGTCGGTCAACTGGGACGGCTCCAAGGGCTGGACCTTCGGCGACAACGTCAAGGCCCTCCAGGGGCGTTGACCGCGGCCTCCTGACCTTCAGGGGGACGTGAACGTGAGCGAACAGCGGGCCCCGGAGCGCGTCGAGCGCCCCGGGGCCCCGCCGTTCGCGCGGGCGCGGCGCGCCCGGTCTCAGGAGGCGGCGCGCAGCCGGGTGGCCGCGGACTCCGCTTCTCGTACGACCCGTTCGGTGTCGATGCCGACGAGGCGGCCGTCGAGTTTGAGCGGACGGCCGTCCACGAAGACGGCGCGGACGTTCTCCGGGCGGCCGTTGAAGACGATCTGGTTGACCCAGTCGAAGCGCGGGGCGAAGTTGAGGGCGGCGGGATCGATCACGATGACGTCGGCGCGCTTGCCGGGGCTCAGCGATCCCACCGTGCCGGCCGTGCCGATCGCCTCGGCTCCGCCGATCGTGGCCATCCGCAGGACGTCCTGCACCTGGGGGAACACCGAGGTCCCCATCGAGCGTGCGCGCTGGAGACCGATGGCGGCCTTCATGAGGGCGAAGAAGTCGGAGCTGTCGTTGGTCCCGCCGTCCTGGCCGAGCCCGGCCTTGACGCCGCGCCGCCCGAGGTCCGGCAGCCGCATGATCCCCGAGCCGAGACGCATGTTGCTGAGCGGGCAGTGCGCGACCCGTACGTCGTGCGCGGCCAGCGCGGAGATCTCGTCGTCGGTGAGGTGGATCGCGTGGTTCATGAGCAGCCGCGGACCCAGCGCGCCGATGTCCGTGAGGGTGCCCACGGGGTCGTCCGCGCGCTGCTCGGAGCGTTCGAGCACGTGGCTGTTGAGCATGATCCCGAGGTCGCGGGCGATCTCCCAATGCGCTTGGTTGAGGCCCTTGATGGCCCGCGCCGCGTGGGTGGCGACCTGCGCCGAAGCGAGGGGGAGCGGGTCGAGGAGCTCCTTCTTCGTCCGGGCGATCAGCGATGCTTCCCGTTCCCCCTGGAACATCGCGTAGGCGAAGCGCACGCCCGTGTCGGCCAGGGCCCGTACGTACTGGACCGTCGTGTCGTAGGGGAGGGCGTCCACCCAGTCCACGAGCGTGGTCACGCCGGACTGGACGGAGTCGAGCGCGCCGAGGCGGACGAAGCGGTACATGTCCGCGGGCTCGATCCGGGAGAACGTCGCCCGGTTGCAGTCGGCCAGCCAGCCGAAGAGGTCGCGGTCGGCGCAGCCGCCCCGCATCGACGACTGCCACAGGTGGGTGTGCACATCGACGAACCCCGGCATCACCAGCCGGCCCGAGGCGTCGATGACCTGGGTGCCGGGCGGGACGGTCAGCCGTTTCCCCACGGCCGCGACGGCGCCGTCCCGCATGAGGACGTCCGCGTGCTCGACCGTCCCCAGCGGGCCTTCGCCGAGGGCCGGGTCCATGGTGAGCACGAGTGAGGCGTTCCTGAGCACGGTGGTCCGGGCCGGGGGCGTTCCCCCGTACGGCCGGCTCCTTGCCGCGCCCAGGACGAGCGGAGCGGCCGCGGCGATGCCGAGGCCGCCCAGGACGCTGCGACGACTGGGCGCCCCCGTTTTCGGCGCGGGCACACGGGTTTCCGGTAAGCGGTTCGGGGCGGGTTCGGGACACTCGCTGAGCGGGTTCATGGCTTGTGGCCTCCCAACGCACGAGGGTGCAATCGGCCCTTGCCCGCGCTGACAGGAGGTCAGATGACGGCGGGCGGGCTATCCGAATCGTCCATCTGTCCCGTGGCTTTCCGATAGAGGTGCGTCAACATTTTGTAGAAGAACTGGGGACGGGGGCTGGGGCTGGGGGCTGGGGGCTGCGGGCTGCCTACGAGGAGTCCCGTGCCTCCGAGCCGCCGTGGAGCGACTCCGCCGGCGGCCGCTCGCGCAGGGCCCCGTACGCGATGAAGTAGGCCGGCACCCGGTTCAGCCACCGGGATCCGGTGACGAGCTCCGTCAGCCGCTTCGCCGCCCGCGGGTGGCCGACCGCGCTCCGCCCGGCCAGCAGCGGCCCGATGACCCGCGCGTGGGCCGTGCGTTGCAGTCCCTGGGTCGCCAGCGTCGTGGGCATGCGGCGGCGCTGCACCCGGCGTACGTCGTGCAGCCCCACGGTCCCGGCGCGCAGCGGGCCCACGAGGTGGCGGGCCGCCGCCACCGCGTCCTGCACGGCGAGGTTGATGCCGATGCCGAAGACCGGCGACATGGCGTGGGCGGCGTCGCCGATGCACAGCAGCCCCGGCCGGTGCCAGCGGCGCAGCCGGTCCAGCCGTACGTCGAGCAGCTTGACCTCGTCCCAGGAAGCGACCGAGTGCGCCCGGTCGGCCAGCCACGGGACGGCCCGGGTGAACCGGTCCATGAACCGGTCCAGGCCTTCCGCGCGGAGCTCGGCATCGGTTCCCTTGGGGATGAGCCCGGCGATCTGCCAGTAGTCCCCGCGGTCGATGAGCGCACTGAAGAACCGCTCGCCCAGGCCCCCGACGAGCCCGCTGGGATCGCTCGCGTGGCGCGGCATCCGGAACCACCAGGCGTCCATGGGGCACGGGAACTCCTCCAGGCCCAGCTCGGGCAGCACCCTGGCGAAGGACCCGCGGCCGTCGCAGGCCACGGTCAGCGTGGCCCTGATCTCCCCGGTGGCGCCGTCCGCGGTCCGGTAGCGCACGCCGGCGACCCGGCCGTGTTCCATGAGGAACGACGTCGCCTCGGTGTTCATGCGCAGCCGGAAGGAGGGTTCCCTGCGCGCCTCGTCGGCGAGCAGGTCGAGCAGGTCCCACTGCGGCACCATCGCGATGTAGTTGTACTTCCCCGGCAGCGCCCCGATGTTCCCGATCGTCACGAGGGAACGGTCCGGCCCGATGGGCAGTTGCACCGAGGTCACCCGCCGCTGGGGCAGCCGCGCGAACCGCTCGGCGAGGCCGATGTCGTCGAGCAGCGCCAGGGTGGAGGGGTGCACGGTGTCGCCGCGGAAATCGCGCAGGAAGTCGCCGTGCTTCTCCAGCACGGTGACCTCCACCCCGGCCCGGGCCAGCAGCAGGGCCAGCACCATCCCGGCGGGTCCGCCTCCCACCACGCAGCAGGTCGTACGCTCCACGAAAACCCATCCCTTCGCAGGTCCGGGCCCGGCCCGGCGAGGCGTTCCCGCTCATCCTCTTGCCGGGGCGGCCGGACTCGCCGACGATGCTGCAAGGCCCCTTCAGGCCTGGTTCCACCAGGCCCCTGACGGGGCATCGAAATCATAGGGGGATACGGTGACAAACCAGAGCATTCCGAGGAAGCGTCCCCGTGCGGCGGTGTCCGCACTGGTACCGCTGCTCGTGCTCGCCGGCCTGCTGCTCGGCCCGGCGGCGACCGCCACCGCGGCCGTGTCCGCCCCGTCGGCCGCCCGGCAGGCTCCCGCGGCCGCCGCCCTCCCGCGAGGCCCCCTCCTGGCGGGCGCCGGCGCGGTGACGGTGCTCCGCGCGCCGGAGTCCTCCCAGGTACAGGCGGTGACCGGCAACAAGAAGAAAAAGAAGAAGAGCAAGAAGAAGGGCGGCCTGTTCAAGAGCCTCCTCATCGTCGTGCTCCTCGTCATCGTGGTGATCGCGATCGTCTTCGGGGTCCGCATGTTCCTGCGCCGCAGGTCCTCCTAGGAAGCCGCGGCATGGCGCCCGTCTCCCTCATCGTGGTCGGCGCCGGTGAGCGGGGTGCGAAGCATGCGCGCTGGGCCCTGGAACACCCCGGCCGGGCGCGCGTCGTCGCGGTCGCGGAACCGCGCGCCGTCCGCCGGGAGCGGTTCGCGGCGGAGCACGGGATCGCCGCGCCCGACGCGGTGACCGACTGGCGCGAACTCGCCGCTCGCGGGCGGATCGCGGACGCGGTGCTGATCTGCACCATGGACCGCCAACACCTGGAGCCGGCCCTCGCGTTCGCCGGGCTCGGCCACCACATCATGCTGGAGAAGCCGATGGCCCTCGACGAGGCCTCCTGCCGGGCCGTCGTCGCCGCCGTGGAGCGGGCCGGAGTGATGCCGGCCGTCGGCGACGTGCTGCGCTACACCCCGTACACCACTTCACGCCCGCCCACCGCCCCGCCGGCGCGGCCGACCGGTGCCTGGACTGCTCCGTCGAGGCCGATTGCGCCTTCTCCGCCCGGCGGATCTACGGGGAGCGGCTCGCGGCGGGGGACCACGGCTGGCCGCTTTCGGTCGTCGTCGACGAGCCGACCGGGCCCGCCCTGGAACTGGCCCTGCGCGAAGGCCCGTACGGCCGCTGCGTCTACGCCTGCGACAACGACGTCGTCGACCACCAGGTCGTCGCGATGGAGTTCGCGACCGGGGTCACGGCCACCTTCACGATGACCGGCTTCACCAGGATGACGGACCGGCGCACGGCGGTCTTCGGCACCCGGGGAGAACTGCACGGGGACGGCGCCACGGTGCGCGTCCACGACTTCCGCACCGGTCTCGACGAGGTCATCGACTCCACCGCGGTCGGTGACATGAGCGCGGCCGGCGGCCACGGCGGCGGAGACGGCGGCCTGATGGACTGCTTCGTCGAAGCCGTGGCCACCGGGGACGCCTCCCTCATCCGCTCCGGCCCCCGCGAGTCCCTGCTGAGCCACCTCGCGGTCCTCGCGGCCGAACGCGCACGCCGGTCCGGAACCGTGGAGGCGGTGCACGCCGACATCTGACTCCCCGGTGAGCCCCCGGCGCTGTCAGTGGCTCCCCCTAACGTCCCGTTCATGACGCGAACCGCACACACTTTCGCCTATGCCCGCCCCTCCTCCCTGACCTCCGCCGCGACGGGCCAGTCCCTCGGGCTGGAGACCGCGGGCGGTCTGACGCCGGCAGGAGCCGAGGCCCACCCGCAGTTCTTCGCCGGGTTCCTGAGTGCCCCTCAGGCCGCCGCCCGCGCCCTGCTCGCCGTCGCGGACGTGGCCGCGGCCCGCTACTACCGCCGCACCCTGCGCGCCTCCCTCGACCCGGTGGTCACGGGCAACGGAGACCGGCTGCGCTTCGAGTCCTTCTCCGGCTGCTGCGGCGTGTACGCCCGCCTCGACGTGCTGCCCGAGGGCCTGCGCGGCGCCGACACCGGGCACGGCACCACCAACGTCGACGTCAACAACCCGCTGCGCGAAGCGCTGTCCCGGCTCACCGGCGACGATCCGCTGCACCTGCGGGTCGGCCCCGACGAGCTGGCGGTCACCACGCTGGAGGGCTCGGTCGTCGAGAAGAAGGTGCCGCTGCCCGACCGCTGGCTACGGGGCTTCGCCGAGTCCCAGGCCATCACCACCGGCTTCGACCTGCGCGCCGAACTGGGCGCCGCCGAAACGGCCCGGTTCCTGCGCTCCCTCCCGCGCACCACGACGGGCGGCGCGGCCGCGGGCGGCCCCCTCTGGGTGGTACCCGCGGGCCGGACCCTGCGGCCCACCACCCGGCCCGTCCCTGGCGCCGTCTGCCTCCCCGGCCCCGAGCGCCTCGCCGCCCTCCAGCGGGTGCTGCGACAGGCCGTCGCCCTGCGCGTGTACGGTCCCGCGGCGGACGGAGCCCACCCCACCGCCTCCGCCTGGGAGATCGGCCTGCCCGGCATGCGGCTCACCCTCACCCTCTCCCCGGAGGCCGACCGCGGATTCTCCGGCGAAGGCGCCGTCCTGGAGGCCCTCGCCACCGACGAGGCGGCCCAGGACGCCGAGCTGATCTCCGTCCTGCTCGCCTGGGAACCCCGCATCGACCCGGCCGACCTCGCCGAACAGTCGGGTCTCCCCGTCGAGCGGGTCCGGGCCGCACTCACCCGCCTCGGCACCGCCGGCCGGGTCGGCTACGACATCGCCGAAGCCGCGTACTTCCACCGCGAACTGCCCTACGACGCCCGCCGCGCCGAACGCCACAACCCGCGCCTCGTCGCCGCCCGCGCACTGCTCGACGCCGGCGCGGTCGCCCTGGACCGCCCCGGCACCTCGGTCGTGACCTCGGGCGAACGCCGCTACCAGGTACGCGAGTCCGGAGGCGCACTCAGCTGCACCTGCCAGTGGTGGGCCGACCACCGCGGCCGCCGCGGCCCCTGCAAGCACGCACTCGCCACCCGCATGGCCCTGCGCGCGGCCACCGACACCGCCCGCACCGTCACCACCGCCACCACCGGAGCCGCACGATGAACAGCACGACCTCCACCGCCGCGCAGGCCACCGCCGCGCAGGCCACCGCCCCCGGGCAGCCCTCCGTCGACGGCGTCCTCGACGCCGTGCGCACGGGACGCACCGCCGCACTGCCCGGGCTCCTGCGGCCCCTGGACCGTACGCAGCGCCGCGACCTGCTCGCCGGCCTGAAGCAGGTGCGCGGCGAACTGCGCGCCCAGGGCTGGGACGGCTGGCAGCAACGGGACCTGATGAGCACCGCCCTGGTGGTCGCCGGAGCCGGCTGCCACACCGGCGCGGCAGCGGCCGCCGCTTGGATCGGCGCCCGGGACATGCGCCGCTGGCAGCAGGTCCCCGTAGCAGTGCTCCTCGACGTCCTGGGCGACCGGGAGCCGTCATGGCTCGGCGATCTCGCCCACCGGCTGGCCGCCCGGGCCTCCACCGCCGAGCAGGACTACCCGCTGATCAGCGAACTCGTCCGGCTCGCCGACTGCCCGATGCCCACCACCGACGGCTGCGTCGAGGGCTGGGCGATGGCCGTGGGGACCTCCCGCGCCCCGCTCGCCCACGCCCTGCGGGGCGACCCCCACGCCGGCGCCCTCGTACCGCGCCTCTTCGAGACCGCCGAGCCGGTCCGCGTCCTCGGCTGGCGCTGCGATCCGCGCGATCCCCACCACTGGCCGGCGGCCCTGGCCGGGCTCGCCGCGGACGGCATCGTGGCCCGGGCCGCGCTCCTCGACGGATGCACGGCCCGCCTCCTGCGCGGAGGCAAGTACCACCAGCTCAAGCCCTACCAGGCGATCTGGCAGGCGCTGCGTCCGACCGAGGAGGAAGAGCGCGAGCGCGCCGCCGACTGGATCGCGCTGACCGCCGACGCCCCGTCCCCGGTGGCCGGGTACGCCCAGCAGACACTGGCCCGGCTCGCCGCCGCGGGCCACCTCGGCCACCGACTGCTGGCCGAGATGTCGGCAGCCGTCCTCTTCCGCCCCGAGAAGAAGCTCGTCCGCGCCCAGCTCGTCCTGCTCGGCAAGGAACTGCGCCGTGACCCGGCCGCAGCCCCCGAGCTGCTGCCGGTGCTCGGCGAAGCCTTCGGGCACACCGACACCGACATCCAGGAGCGCGCGCTCAAGCTGGTCGCCCTCCACCTCACCGAGGACCCGGCCCTGCGCGCCGAACTCGCCGAGCAGGCCCGGCTGCTGAGCCCCGCCCACCACGCACGCGCCGTAGAACTCCTCGGACAGGACGCGGCAGCCCCCGCCGAGGACACCGGCCCCTACCAGGAGCTCCTTCCGCCGCCCCCGGCCCCGGCCCCGGTCGCGCCGACGCCCGGAACGGTCGCGGAGACCGTGGAACTCGTCGCCGCCGTCATCAACTCCCGCACCACGAACGTCGAGGAGTTCGAGCGGGCCCTCGACGGCCTGGTCCGGCACGCGCACCGGGACCGC
>NZ_JBSFDF010000073.1:0-29987 GCF_053593795.1 Streptomyces sp. NPDC002104
GATGAAGTCGTCGAAGTCCAGCGGTCCCAGGGTCACTTCGGCCGCCTCGCCGGCGTTTGAGGCGCGGGTCCGGGCTGGCCCGGGGAACGGTGGAAGGGCGGGTAGGGGAACTCCGCCCCGCGCAGCGGTGACTCGCAGCCGGGGTCGGCCGGGGAGCGCCCCGCGCGGCGGCGCACCCCGCAGCCCGGGCCGCGGCCCGCCGCAGGAGTCAGAGGCGGAGGAAGCGGATCGGGGTTCCCGGGGGTGCCTGCGCCGCCGCAGCGAGGGCGGGGCCCGCCACCACCCCCACCACCGGATACCCCCCGGTCACGGGATGGTCGGCCAGGAACACCACCGGCTGCCCGTCCGGCGGCACCTGCACAGCCCCCAGCACCATCCCCTCGCTCGGCAGCTCCCCGCCCCGCGCCCGGACCAGCGCCGGCCCCTCCGTGCGCAGCCCGATGCGGTTCGAAGCGGCCGAGACGCGGTACGCCGCCCGCAGCAGCCGCCCCGTCACCGACTCCGCCGTGAACCAGTCGGCCCGCGGCCCCAGCCGCAGCGGAAGCACCAGTTCCGAGGGAGGGCCCGGCGCCGCCAGGCCGTCCAGCCCGGCCACCGGGTCCGGACCGGGCGTGCCCACCGGCAGCACCGCCCCCGCCACCAGCACCGGCGGCCCGAGGCCCGACAGCAGGTCGGTCGAGCGACTGCCCAGCACCGGCTCGACCGCGAACCCGCCCCGCACCGCCACGTAGCCGCGCACCCCCGACTCCGCCCGGCCCACCTCCAGCTCCGCCCCGGGGCGCAGCAGGACGGGGGCGCCCCAGGCCACCGGGCGCCCGCAGACCCGTACCGCGCACGGCGCCCCGGTCACCGCCACCGTCACCGTGCCGCCGACCGCCCGCAGGGCCACACCGTCCAGGGTCGTCTCCAGGACGGCCGCCCCGGCCGGATTGCCGAGCAGCCGGTTCGCCAGGGCCCGCGCCCCCGTGTCCAGGGCCCCGGACAGGGGGACGCCGAGGTGGGCGTACCCGGGCCGCCCCTGGTCCTGGACGGTGCTCAGCGCGCCCGCCCGTACGACCTCCAGCGCCCTCACGCCGCCTCCTCGAACCGCACCCGTACCCCCGGCGCGAACAGCGCGGCCGGTTCGCGCGCCGGGTCCCACAGCACCGCGTCGGTGGACCCGATCAGCTGCCAGCCGCCGGGGGAGGAGCGCGGGTAGACCCCGGCGTACTCGCCCGCGAGGGCCAGCGAGCCCCCGGGTACCGCCGTACGGGGCGTCGCGCGCCGGGGCAGGTGGAGGCGGGCGGGCAGGCCCGTCAGGTAGCCGAAGCCGGGGGCGAACCCGCAGAAGGCCACCCGGAAGGTGATCGCGCCGACGATCCCGGGAACCTCCTCCGGGGACACCTCCCACAGGGCGGCCACCTCCGCGAGGTCCGGGCCGTCGTAGCGCACCGGGACCGTCAGCGGGGGCGGCCCGTCGGCCGGTGCGAGCGGGGGGATCCGCCAGCGGGCGATCCGGGCCGCGAGGGCGCCCGGCTCCCGTACCCCGTCCAGCAGGACGGTCCGGGCCGCCGGCACGATCTCCCGTACGCCGCCCAGCTCACCCGCGTCCCGGCGGCGCAGCAGCTCCGCGTGGAGCGCGGCCACCTCCCCGGCGGAGTCCAGCTCCAGCAGCAGCGCCTCGGCGCCGGCCTCCAGCGCCCTCACGCGAAGGCCTCCACCCGGATCCCGGCCCCGCCGAGCGCCCCGCGGACGCGCAGGGCGAGGCCGGCGGCGCCCGGGGTGTCCCCGTGCAGGCACAGGGAGCGGGCGGCCACCGCGATCCGGGAGCCGTCGGCGGCCGTCACGGCGTGCGAGGCGGCCATGTCCACCGCGCGGGCGACCACCGCGTCCGGGTCGTGGACCACGGCGCCCGGCTCTCCGCGCGGTACGAGGGTGCCCGCGGGGGTGTAGGCGCGGTCGGCGAAGGCCTCCGGGACGGCCGGCAGCCCGGCCCGCCCGGCGGCCTCCAGCAGCAGGGAACCGGGCAGCCCGAGGACCGGGAGCCCGGCGGGACCGGCAGCGAGCAGCACGCCCGCCACCACGGCGGAGGCCTGGGCGGAGTCGTGCACGGTGCGGTTGTAGAGCGCGCCGTGCGGTTTCACGTACGACACCCGGGAACCGGCCGCCCGCGCGAAGACCTCCAGCGCCCCGATCTGGTAGGCCACCTCGTCGGCCAGTTCACCGGCCGGCACGTCCATGGAACGGCGGCCGAAGCCCGCCAGGTCCCGGTACGAGACCTGCGCGCCGATCCGCACCCCGCGCGCGGCCGCCAGCTCGCAGACGCGGCGCATGATGGACGGATCGCCGGCGTGGAAGCCGCAGGCGACGTTGGCGCTCGTGACGACCGACAGCAGGGCCTCGTCGTCGGTCAGCGTCCACCGCCCGAAGCCCTCGCCGAGGTCGGCGTTGAGATCGATCACGGGGACGTCCGCCTGGGTGGCCGCCGGGGATTCCGGCGTGATCATGGAAGCCATGCGGTGAGCGTAGAACAGGGCGCGGGCCCTCGCGGGCGGCCGGTCCGGAGGATCGGGCGAACCATCCCGTTTGGGATGTTGTCAGGGTCAGCGCCTAGTCTTTGCCCGTGACTCTCCCCGCCCCGGCGAAGACCCTTCCCTCCCCGGCGCCGGGCCCGGCCGCCGACGAGGGCCTGGCCCGGCGGCTGCGCGCGCTCGCCTGCACCGCCCCGCTCCACGACCTCGACGTGCGCAAGGCCAATCTGGCCGGCGAGTACGGGGTCTACGCGATGGCGGAGGTCGCGCTCGCCGCGATCGACCTGGTCACGCTCAACATGGACTTCGACACGGGCGCGGACCACGAGCAGATAGTGGCCCGCCTGCTGCCGCGCGTCGCCGCCCAGGCGCCGGCGCGCCCCGCGGCCGAGCACGAGCGGGTGGCCCGCTGGGTGCTGGAGAACCTCATCAACGTCGGCAGCGTCGACCGCGGATTCCGCGCGATCTACGGCACGTTCGGCCCGGACGGGGTGTACGTCCGCCGCGACTACGACTTCAAGCTCATCGAGGAAGTCCCGGGCTACGGCGGCGCGGTGTACCTGCGCACGACGGACGAGGCCGTCAACGTCCTGGTCGGCGCGCTCGACACGGACGTCACCAGCGCGCAGATCGCCGCCGAGGTCAAACTGGAGGTCCTGATCAGCCGGGGCCGACTCGCCGACGCCCAACTCGCCGCCGAACAGGCCCGCTACCGCACCGTCCAGTACGCCGAGACCCTGCGCCGCACCCTGGACGCGACCCGGCGCAACGTGCGGGCGGTGGACTGGCTGGTGACCGTCCCCGACATGATCGCGGAGGCCCTCGACCACGTCGCCGACCGCTACCGTCACGAGAACGCGATCCTGACCAACATCCGCAAGGCCCGCGACGAGGCGGAGGAGCCGGACAACAAGCGGCGCGCCGCCGAGCTCGTCGACATCGTCAAGGACTGCATCCGCCGCCACACCCAGCTCCAGTCCCGGCTCCTGGACGCGGGCCCGCTCTTCCGCGCCGAACAGGACCGCCAGGCCTTCGCGGCGCCCGCGCCGCGCTCCGGGATCGACCTGTACGGGCAACTGGTGGCTCCCGTCCTCCCCCTGCCCGTCGCGCAGGCCATCCGGGTCACGGACGCCTTCTTCGCATCGGGCGCCGGCCTGCGCACCCCCGTCTCGGTCCGGGTCGCGGACCTGGTGGAGATCCTCCTGACCCCGCCGGTGGAGCGGGAGCACCTGGGGCTGGAGATGCCGGAGCCGGACCTGATCGCGACCCCGGACGACAGCCGTTTCAGCGAGGAGCAGCTCGCCGCCGCGATGGCACTCCTCGAACTCCCGCACGACGCCCCGCGCCGGCTGTCCGGCCTCCTGGCGGAGGCCCGCCGCTCCGACCCCGATCTCCCCTACCTGGTCGCCCTGCTGGCCGTCCACGCGGCGAGCCCGGCGGTGGGCACGGCGTACCGCCAGGGCGAGGAGCGCCTCCTCTTCGCGGTCGACGACGGCACGGAACTCGAAGACCCCGAATTCGGCGGCGCGGACCTCATCGTCGGCACCGCCCTCCTGGACGCGGCAGCCATGACGGCGGACCGCACGGAGGCGGCATGACCCACCCCTCCCGAACCCCCCGGCCCACGCCGTCCGAACACCGCCGCGCACCGCGCCCCGCCGGACCGGTGAGACCTGGATCCCCGCCCGCGCTGTCGCCCGCCCGGTCCGCGCCGTCGGGGTCTGGTTTCGCGCTGTCGCGGGTCCGGCCCGCACCGTTCGGGTCCGGGCCCGCGTCCTCGCGTGGTCGGGCCGGCGCTGCCCGGCGTACGGCCGTGCCCGGTCGGGACGGCGGTGTCGGCGGCCCCGCGGCCGGGCCCGCGGGGTGGCTCGCAGGGGCGGAGCCCCTGGCGGCCCGGTCCCACCCGGGGGTGTGGGGGCTTGCCCCTGCTTTCGGGAAGGGGCGGGGTGGGGGAGAACCCGCCCCCGCCGAAGCCACCGCGCCGCAACACGTCAGCACCCGCTTGAGCCCCACCCGTACCACCGAGGAGACCCACCCGTGAGCGACCACCACGCCGAGCAGCACCCCGCGTGGAGCGAGCCCGACGCGCACGAGGCCCCGGCTCCGGTGCAGGCACACGTACAGGCGCCGGCCCCGGCCCCGGCCCCGCAGGGAACCCTCACCCCCGCGGACGCCGCCGACGCGGCCCGCCTCGTCGCCTTCGGGCTCCAGCCCAAGCTGCTGCCCGCCCGCGACGCGGAGTACGCCGAACTGCTCCGCCGCTACCGCGAGGACCCCGCCTTCGCCCGCCTCGCGGACGCCGTCGCCACCGGCCTCGGCCTGGTCGTCCTGGAGGTGTCCTCCCGCGCGGGCATGGCCGTGGCCGCCGGCGAGGACTCCGTCTTCGCCGTCCGCATGGGCGACTACGCCCGCCGCACCACCGCCGACTCCGCGGACCGCTTCCTGCACGGCCTCGCCCACCTCGCCGTGGCGGCCCTCGCCTTCCCCCGCCCCGAAGACCTCGCCGACGACGGCTACATCGGCCGGATCACCGTCAACGGCGTTGACGCCTTCGTCCGGCAGACCTGCCGCCGCCTGGAGGAGCGCGCCGAGGAGCTCGGCGAGAACACCGACCCGGCCTCCGACGCCCCCGGCCTGGAGGCCGCCTGGCGGGTCTACGCCCGCCGCAGCGCGACCGGCGCCACCAAGGACGCCCGCCGGCTGGCCGGTTCCACCACCGGCATCGTCGGCAAGGCCGCCGCCTTCCTCACCGACTCCGGGTTCCTCCAGCGCACCGGGGACGAGGCCGGAGGCACGTACCGCACCACCCCCCGCTACCAGCTCCAGGTCCGCGACATGGCGGGCAGCGCGGCCATGGCCGAGCTCCTCGACCTGGGCGTGGTCCCCGTCAGCGACGGCTCCGCCAGCCTGCTGCCGCCGCCCGAGGGCGACGACCTCGAACTCGCCGCCGACGCGGGCCTGCCCTTCCACGCCTAGCCGGCGCCCCGCCACCCGTCCCCGTACGGCCCACGTACGACCTACGAAGAACGACGAGAGTCCGCCGCCATGTACGAGCTGTCCCGGATCCGCCTCTACTCCATCGGGCCCGCCGGCGCGCGCTACGCCGACACCGTGCTCGACCTGCGCGGAGTCGGCGAGCCGGTGCCCCACCCGGCGCCCACCCAGGCGGAGTTCTTCGAGGACGAGCCCACCGGCCCGCCGCGCCGCCCCGCGCCCGCGGGCGTGCTCTTCCTGGAGAACGGCGGCGGCAAGTCCGTCCTGCTCAAGCTGATCTTCTCGGTCATGCTCCCCGGCCACCGCAACACCCTGGGCGGCGCCAGCTCCGGCGTCCTGCGCAAGTTCCTGCTGGCCGACGACTGCGGCCACGTCGCGCTGGAATGGCAGCACACCCAGACCGGCGAGTGCGTGGTCGTCGGCAAGGTCAGCGAATGGCGCGGCCGCCAAGTCTCCAACGACCCGCGCAAGTTCGCCGAGGCCTGGTACTCCTTCCGCCCCGGCCCGGGCCTCAGCCTGGACAACCTCCCCGTGGCCGAGGCCACTTCGGTGCGCCCGCCCGTGGAAGGCGTCTCCGGCGCCCAGGGCCGGCGCCGCACCATGAAGGGCTTCCGCGACGCCCTCACCGAAGCCGGCAAGGCGTACCCGCACCTCGAGGTGTACTTCGAGGAGATCCACGACCGCTGGAACGAGCACCTCACCGAGGTCGGCCTCGACCCCGAACTCTTCCGCTACCAGCGCGAGATGAACGCCGACGAGGGCGAGGCCGCCGGCCTCTTCGCGGTGAAGAAGGACTCCGACTTCACCGACCTCCTGCTGCGCGCCGTCACCGACACCCGGGACACGGACGGCCTCGCCGACCTCGTCCACGGCTTCGGCAACAAGCTCGGCCGCCGCGCCGAGCTGATGGCCGAACGGGAGTTCACCGCGGGTTCGGTGGAGCTCCTCAACAAGATCGTCGAAGCCGCCGCGGCCCGTTCCCGGCTGCGCGACGTCCACGCCGGCGCCGAACGCCGTACGCGCACCCTCGCCCGGCGCCTGTCCGCCCGCGCCGCCGAGGAGCGCGGCCGCGCCGCCGACCTCGCCCAGCGCGTCACCGGCGCCGCCCACCAGGTCACCGCCGCCGAGTCCGCGCGCGCCCGCAGCGCCGCCGTCTCGGCCGAACTCGCCTACCGGCACGCCTCGCTGGCCCTGACCGTCGCCGACAAGGCCGCCGCCGCGCAGCGCCGCGAACTCCTCGAAGCGCGCACCCTGCACTCCGCCTGGCAGGCCGCCGAGCACGTGCTGCGCCACCGCTCCGCCGCCGACCGCTCCGCCCGGGTCGCCGCCGCGATCCTGGAGGCCGAGCGGGACGCCGCCCCGGCGCTCGCCGCCCGCGCCACCGCCGCCACCGAGCTCGTACGGGCCCTGCACGCCGCCGCCGAACAGGGCGAGCGGGCGGCCAACGAGGAGGAGGAGCGCTCCGCCGTCCTCCAGGAGACCGGCGAGGCCTCCCACCGCGCCGCCACCGCCGCCGCCACCGCCGCCCAGCGGGCCCGCAGCGAGGCCGAGCACCTGCGCGCCCGCCTCGCCGAGGTCCAGCAGGAGACAGCCGAGGCCGTCCGGGCCGGCTGGCTCGACGACTCCGCCCCCGACGCCGACCCGGCCCGCGCGGCCCTCGCCGCCGCCGACGCGGAGAAGACGGCCGTGGCCGCCTGGGACGAGTCCCGCGAGGCGGCCCGCACGGCCACCGAGGCCGCCCGCGAGGCCGCCGCGGCGGAATCCCGCGCGGAACTCACCGCCGCCCGCGCGGCGGACGCCGCCGACGCGGCCGAGGCCGCCCACGACGCCGAGCACAAGGCCGCCGCGTCCCTCGCGGCCGCCCCGCGCCTGGCGGCCCTCCTGGGCGCCCCGTCGGCACCCGGCGCCGCCGACCCGTCCCCGCGCGCCGACGGCGGTACGCCTCCCAGCGGGCCCGGGCCCGACGCCTCCGGCCGGGGCTCCGCCGGAACCCCGCCCGCGGGGCACCCCGGCGCGCCCGGCGCCACCGGCTGGCTCACCGCCGAGGACCTGGACCGGGGCGCCGACGAGCTGCGCACCCTGCTCACCGACTCGGTCGCCGCCGCCGAACGCCAGCTCTTCGACCTGCGCACCGCCGCCGCCGACGACTCCCGCATCCTCGGCGCCCTCGGCGACGGCGGTCTGCTGCCGCCCGGCCCCGACGTCCTCGCCACGGTCGAGTTCCTCGGCGAGCACGGCATCCCGGCCCTCCCCGGCTGGCGCTACCTCGCCCAGTCCGTGGACCCGGCCGACCACGCGGCCGTCCTCGCCGCCCGCCCCGAACTCGTCGACGGCGTCGTCATCACCGACCCCGACACCCACTCCCGGGCCCGCGAGGCCCTCTCCGGCGCCGCCCTGCTGCCCCGCTCCACCGTCGCCGTCGGCACGGCCGCGGCCCTGCTCGCTCCGGTGCCCCCGGCCGGCGACGCCACGGACACGGGCATCTTCATCGTGCCGCCGAACCCGGCCATGCACGACGAGCACGCCGCCGACGAGGAACGCCAGGCGCTGCGCGCCCGCGCCACCGCCCGCGACACCGAGATCCGCGAGCTCGCCGCCCGCCTGTCCGGCGACCGCGAGCTCGCCGCCCGGCTGCTGTCCTGGCGCACCGGCTGCCCGCCCGGCCGCCTCGCCGAGCTGGCGGAGCAGGCCGCCGCCGCCCGCGGCTTCGCCGAGGAGACCGACGCCGAGCTCGCGGAGGCCCGTACCGTACGCGCCGAGGCAGACGAGGCCGCCGCCGACGCCGCCCGGGTCCGCGACGAGCGCCAGGACACCGCCCAGCGCGCCCGCCGCGTGGCGGATGCCCTCGCGGGCCTCGCCTACCGGCTGCGCGAGCGCGCCGGCTGGCAGACCAAGCTGCGCGAACTCGCCGACGACGCCGCCGAGTCCGAGGCCCGCGCCGAGGTCTGCCTCGACCGGGCCCGCGCCGCCGACGAGGACCGCCGCGCCGCCCAGCGCGCCGCCGACGACGCCCGCCGCACCGCCCGCGCCCTGCGCGCCGAGCGTGCCGAGATCGCCGGCGCCCCCGATCCGCTGCCCGCGGGCGACGGCACGGCCAAGGCCCCGCTGCCCGCGCTGCGCGAGGCCTACCGCGCCGCCTCCCAGCTCTACGAGAAGGTCGGCGTCGGCGCCGACCTGCGCTCCGAGCAGGCCCGCGCCGAGAGCGACGAAAGCGTGGCCCTCGCCGAACTCGACCGCCTCACCAACAAGGTCCGTACCCGCGCCGCCCAGCTCCTCGAAGGCACAGACGGGGCCGACGGCCCCTCCCGGCAGGCCGCGGCCGCCCGCGCCGAGGCGCTCGTACAGATGCTGGAGACCCGCGCCTCCACCGCCAGCGAGCAGCTCGGCCGGCTCCGCGGCGAGGCCGAACGGCACGCCCCCGCCGAGGGCGAGGCGCACACCGAGCTGCCCGAGGAGCTGATCCCCGACGACGTCGAGGCCGCCCAGGCCATGCTCCGTACGGCCACGGCCCAACTCGCCGCCCACACCGCCTCCGTGGAGTCCGCCCGCGCGGCCCACACCGACCTGCTGCGCGCCCACCGCACCGCCGAGGAGGGCGCGGGCGGCTTCGACGAGACCGCGGCCATGCTCCGGGACCTCCTGCGGGACCACACCCACCCGGAGGACGAGCAGGAACCGGTGGCCCACCCCGGCAGCCTGGAGGAGGCCCGCCAGTCGGCCACCGAGGCCCGCCGTTCGCTACGGGGCTGCGCCGCCGACCTGTCGGCCGCCGAGGCCGCCGTCCGCGAGGCGAGCGACATCCTGGTCCGGCACGCCAACGCCAACCGCTACGAGCAGGTGCGCACCCCCGCCCGCCAGCAGATCCGCGAACTGCCCGCCTCCGCCCTGCCCGAGCACGCGGCCGCCTGGGCCGTCGCCTTCGCCCCCCGGCTGCGCGTCCTCACCGACGAGCTGGCGCAGCTGGAGCGCAACCGGGACAGCATCGTGGACCGGCTGCGCGGCCTCGTGGAATCGGCCCTGGCCACCCTGCGCTCCGCCCAGCGGCTCTCCCAGCTCCCCGAAGGGCTGGGGGAGTGGTCGGGCCAGGAGTTCCTGCGCATCCGCTTCGAGGAGCCCGACCAGGCCACCCTCACCGAACGCCTCGGCGAGGTCATCGACGAGGCCACCCGCGCCGCGGTGAAGAAGAACAGCACCGCCTCCTTCGGCGAGGGCCGCCGCGACGGCATGTCGCTGCTGCTGCACGGGGTCTCGGCGGCGCTGGAACCCAAGGGCATCGCCGTGGAGATCCTCAAGCCTGACGCGGTGCTGCGCGCCGAGCGGGTCCCGGTCGGCCAGATGGGTGACGTGTTCTCCGGCGGCCAGCTGCTGACCGCGGCGATCGCGCTGTACTGCACCATGGCGGCGCTGCGCAGCAACGACCGGGGCCGCGACAAGCACCGGCACGCGGGCACGCTCTTCCTCGACAACCCGATCGGGCGCGCGAACGCCACGTACTTGCTGGAACTCCAGCGGGCCGTCTCGGACGCGCTCGGCGTCCAGCTGCTGTACACCACGGGCCTGTTCGACACCACGGCCCTCGCCGAGTTCCCGCTGGTCATCCGGCTGCGCAACGACGCGGACCTGCGCGCGGGGCTCAAGTACATCAGCGTCGAGGAACACCTGCGCCCGGGCCTGCCCCAGCAGTTCGCGGACGGAGAGACGATCCACGGCGAGATCACGGCGACCCGCATGTACCGCCGCAGTTAGCGGCTCAGTCCTGCCGGGGGCACGGCACGATCCGCAAGAGACCCCCTAGCCCCGCCCGGTCCCCGTGGGCGGCGGCCAGATGCCCGTCGCCTCGCCCCGTACCGGTATGCGGGGCGGCAGCGGAGGCGCCGAGCGGGCCTCCCGGCGCGCCCCGCGGCGCTCGCGCCGCCGGTCCCGCGCCGTGCTGCTGGGCTCCGAGAGCACCCCGTGGCGCTGGTTCCACGCCTGCCGGGTGATCATCACGTCGAGCACGCCCCACGTGGCCACGACCGTCCCCGCTATCGCGACCAGCGACAGCGGAAGGGCCAGCCAGGAGCCGGTGACCGTCAGGAAGAAGGAGACCGTCGCCACCGTCAGCGTCACGGCGACGATCAGCACCGCCCGTACGGCGGACTCGCGCACCGGGTCCGGCATGCGGCGCCGCCCCGCGGGCTGGTCCACCCACAGGGTCCGCCCCCGCCCGCCCCCGCCGGGCCCCTCACCGTGGTCCTCGTACTTCTTCGCCATGGCCAACTCCCTCCCCTCCCTGCGGCCGCTCATGCCCGCCCCGAACAGGTAGACGCACGAAGGGGCCGAGAGATTCCCGGATCCCGGACCGGCCGGTCGCCCCGGAGTATCGCGGAACGAAGAATTCCAGCCATCCATTCCGCTACGGGAACCGAGGCCCCACGGAGTGTCATCTGCCACATATCGGGCCGCACTTCCCCGGATCTATCGGACAACTCGTGATCTTCGCCCGGGGGTCAGGCCGAAAACGTCCGGACAGGTCTTCGAAGGTTCCCTGTGGCAGTAGTAGGCTCACGCCGTTTAAATGACGGAACACCAACCCCCGGTAACGGGGTTGAGCTGGGGAGGCTGGGGAGGCCATGCGCTTTCGCGGGAAGTCCATCCGCCGGAAGATCGTGGCGTTGCTCCTTGTGCCGCTCGTCTCCCTGACCGCCCTCTGGGGCTTCGCCACGGTCATCACCGGCCGGCAGGCCGTTCAACTGCTCGGTGTCGCCTACGTCATCGACAAGGTCGGCTACCCCGTCGAGGACGTCGTCCGCGTCATCCAGAAGGAGCGCCGCCAGACCCTGGTGGTCATCGGTGACCCGCGCGCCTCCAACGCCACCACCGAGCTGGCCAAGAGCCGCGCGGCCACCGACGAGGCGGTGGAGAGGATCTCCGCCGACGCCCAGGACCCCGACGTCGTCGACGAACTCACCCCGGCCTCGGCCCAGCACCTGAGCTCCATCCTCGAAGCCTTCCACAGCATCGGAGCACTGCGCGGCGCGGTGGACGGCGGCTCCGTCGACACCAACCAGGCGCTGGAGCTCTACAACCGGCTCGTGGACCCCTGCTACGACTTCCTCATGAACCTCCACGCGCTCCAGGACGTGGAGATGGACAAGCAGGGCCGCGCCCTCGTCGGCGTCACCCGCGCCCGCGAGACGCTCTCCCGCGAGGACGCCCTCGTCGCGGGGGCCCTCGCCGCCCGCAACGTGAGCCAGGGCGACGTCCGGCACGTCTCCGACTTCGTCGCCAACCGCAAGCTGCTCTACGAGTTCAACCTCGCGATCCTCCCGGCCGATGACCGGGAGCAGTTCGAGCAGTACTGGAACAACCCGGAGAGCCGCGCCCTGCGCGAGGCAGAGGAACGATTCCTCGTCCAGGGCGCGACCCACAGCCCCCGCAACGTGACCGCCGCCCAGTGGGACGAGGCCGCCGGCAAGGTGCTCGGCGACCTCGCCGTCATGGGCACCGCCGCGGGCGACCGCTACCAGAAGCGCGTCGAGCCCGTCGCCATGGACGTCCTGGTCCAGGCCGCCCTCGCCGGGGTGCTCGGGTTCATCGCCCTCGTCGTCTCCCTCGTCCTGTCCGTGCGCATCGGCCGCGACCTGATCCGCGACCTGTCCCGGCTGCGCAAGGAGGCCCACGAGGTCTCCGGCATCCGCCTGCCCGGCGTGATGCGCCGCCTCGCCGCGGGCGAGCACGTGGACGTGGAGACCGAGGCCCCCCGCCTGGAGTACGAGAAGGACGAGGTCGGCCAGGTCGGCCAGGCCCTCAACTCCCTGCAGCGCGCGGCCATCGAGGCCGCCGTCAAGCAGGCCGAGCTCCGCCGCGGGGTGTCCGAGGTGTTCGTCAACCTCGCCCGGCGCAACCAGGTGCTGCTGCACCGCCAGCTCACCCTGCTCGACACCATGGAGCGGCGCACCGAGGACACCGAGGAGCTCGCCGACCTCTTCCGCCTCGACCACATGACCACCCGCATGCGCCGCCACGCCGAGGGCCTGGTGATCCTCTCCGGCGCCGCGCCCTCCCGCCAGTGGCGCAAGCCCATCCAGCTGATGGACGTCGTACGGGCCGCCGTCGCCGAGGTCGAGGACTACGAGCGCATCGAGGTGCGCCGGCTGCCGCGCCTGGGCATCGCCGGCCCGGCCGTCGCCGACGTCACCCATCTCATCGCCGAACTCCTGGAGAACGCCACCGTCTTCTCCCCGCCGCACACGGCGGTCCAGGTCCTCGGCGAGCGCGTGGCCAACGGCTTCACCCTGGAGATCCACGACCGCGGCCTCGGCATGACGCCCGAGGCGCTCTTCGACGCGAACCTCCGGCTCACCGAGACCTCCGAGTTCGAACTCTCCGACACCGACCGGCTCGGCCTGTTCGTCGTCAGCCGCCTCGCGCACCGGCACGAGGTCAAGGTCCGCCTCCAGATCAGCCCCTACGGAGGCACCACCGCGGTGGTCTTCCTCCCCGCGACCCTGCTGACGGAGGCTCCCGACACCAACGGCACCGGCATCCGGCTCGCCGGTGGCAGGGCGGCCGGCGGCCCGGTCGGCTCCGCCCGCCCGAAGGCCGTCACCGAGCGGGGCGGCGGCGAGCGCCGGCTCCCGGCCGGCGCCGAACTGCGCGGCCCCGTCGAGCTGGAGGCCCCGATCGGCATGCTGGGGCTGGACGAGCCCGTCCCGGCCCCGGAGGACGTCCCCACGGGCCTCGCGGGCTCCACCGGGGCGATCGGACTCACCGGGTTCTCCGGAGCCAAGGGCAGGCCCGCCATGGCCACCCTCGACGACGAGACCCCGCCGAACGGCATCTCGCGCAACTCCCTTCTCGGACTGCGCCAGGCCTCCCGCCCCCACGGCGACAAGCACACCGACCGCGGCGGTCCCCGCAAGGGCGACCGCATCGCGGACCGCATGGGGGAGCGGCCCGCCGAAGGCTCCGGCGACCGTCCGGGCCTCTGGAAGGGCGACCGCTCCACCGACGCCTCCGCCGAGCGGGCCGGCGCCCGGCTCGGCGACCGCGGGCGCGAGCGCCGCGACCGGGACCGCGAGCACCGGGACCGGGAGCGCGAGTCCCTGCCTCCCACGGGCCCGGTCCGCCTGGAGCCGGCGCGAGCGGAATCCGCCCGCCCCGACGGCGCCCGTTCGCCCGGAGCCGTGCCGCTCCCGCGGCGCCGCCCCACCCCGACCCTGGTGGCCGAGCACGGCCGCCGCGTGGAGCCCCGCCCGGTCTCCGCGGTCCCGGACGCGCAGGTGGATCCGGTCCCGAACGGCCCGGCGCACCCCGCGGCGGCGCCCTCCGGAGCGACCCTGCCCCGGCGGATCCGCCAGGCGAGCCTCGCGCCCCAGCTCAAGGACGGCCCCACCCGGGCCGAGGCCGAAGCCGCCGCCGGCCCGGTGGCCGACCGGGACGCCGAGGACGTGCGCCGGCGCATGTCCTCGCTCCAGCGCGGCTGGACCGCCGGCCGCGACCACCACGCGCGGCAGCAGGCGGAGCAGACAGGGCACACGGAGCAGACAGGCCCCACAGGACCCACAGGACCCATAGAGCAGACAGGGCACACGGCGCAGGCGGAGCAGTCCGCCGGCCAGACGCAGCACGCGCAGCGATACGCACCACACCAGTCCGTGACCGAGGCCGGCACCCCTGCCGCCACCGGTCCCGGATGCGAGAGCGAAGGGGACGGTCGATGACCGCACCGCAGTCCGGCAACGACACCAGGGGCCGCGGCTCAGGCCCCCTCAACTGGCTCCTCGACGAGCTCGTCGACCGGGTCGCCAGCATCCGCAAGGCCGTGGTCCTCTCCGGGGACGGCCTGCCCACCGGCAGTTCCAAGGACCTCACCCGGGAGGACAGCGAGCACCTGGCCGCCGTGGCCTCCGGCTTCCACAGCCTCGCCAAGGGCGTCGGCCGCCACTTCGACTCCGGCAGGGTCCGCCAGACCGTCGTCGAGCTGGACGAGGCGTTCCTCTTCGTCATGGCGGCCGGCGACGGAAGCTGCCTGGCGGTGCTCGCCGACGCCGACTCCGACGTCGGCCAGGTCGCGTACGAGATGACCCTCATGGTCAAGCGGGTCGGTGACCACCTGGCGACCGCCCCGCGCACCGGGCTGCCAGCCGGAGGGTGAGACGGACGGCATGAGCGATCCAGGCCAGGACCACCCCGCCCACATCCCCGGAAGCGGCAGCGGCCCCGACACCGTGGCCGGCGCCGCGGCCGGCCAGTGGTTCGACGACGACGCCGGTCCGGTGGTGCGTCCGTACGCGATGACCCGCGGCCGGACCAGCCACGCCGGACAGCACCGCCTCGACCTGATCGCCCTGGTGGTCGCGGAATCCGCGGCCGACGACCCGGTCTGGGACACGACCCTGTCCCCGGAACACGCCGACATCCTCGGGCTCTGCCTGCTCCGCCCGCAGTCCGTCGCGGAGATCGCGGCCGAACTCGACCTCGCGGTCGGGGTCGTACGCGTCCTCATCGGCGATCTCGTCGACGACGAACTGGTGCACGTGACCCGGCCGGTCCCCCCGGCCGAACTGCCCGACGAATCCATTCTGCGTGAGGTGATCGATGGCCTTCGGGCGCTCTAGCCGCACCGGCGCCATGCATGCCGTGACGCCGGTCGAGCCGCTGACCCTGAAAATCCTGGTCGCGGGCGGTTTCGGGGTGGGCAAGACCACCCTGGTCAGTGCGGTGAGTGAGATCAGACCGCTCCGGACGGAGGAACGCCTCTCCGAGCCGGGCCGCGTCATCGACGACACCCGGGGAGTGGAGGGCAAGAGCACCACCACGGTGGCCATGGACTTCGGGCGCATCACCCTGCGCGAGGACCTGGTGCTGTACCTGTTCGGCACCCCCGGACAGGACCGCTTCTGGTTCCTGTGGGACGAGCTGGCCCAGGGCTCGCTCGGCGCCGTCGTCCTCGCGGACACCCGGCGGCTCTCCGACTGCTTCGCGGCCATCGACTACTTCGAACGCCGCGAGATCCCCTTCGTGGTCGCCGTGAACTGCTTCGAGGGAGCGGAGCGCTACCCCGTGCCGGCCGTACGGGCGGCCCTGGACCTCACCCCCGAGGTGCCGGTCCTGCTGTGCGACGCACGGGACCGGGAATCCGTGAAGGACGTCCTGGTGGGGGTCGTGGAGCACGCGATGACCCTGGCCAGGGCCCGCCGCCGGAACCTGACGACCCCCTAGGGGGTGTCTTGCCGAGGGGCCCCGACAGGGAGGCGGCCCGTACCCCCGCCGACTGGGGTACGGGCCGCAGCTCTCATGGGGGGATCCGGGTGTCCCGGTGGCGGCGCGGGACCGTGGAGAGAGTGTGAACCCGCCGCTGGGGGCCGTCAAGCGTTCGGACAGCAGCCGCTGTTCAGCGGCCCACCGGGGTGCGGGCGACCACGCGTCGTACCGCTCAGCGCACGGCGACGACCGCCGATCCGTGCCCGAACAGCCCCTGGTTCGCCGTGATTCCGGCCCGTGCCCCGGCCACCTGCCGCTCCCCGGCGGTGCCCCGCAGCTGCCAGGTCAGCTCGCACACCTGGGCGATGGCCTGAGCGGGCACCGCCTCCCCGAACGAAGCCAGCCCACCACTGGTGTTGACGGGGATCCGGCCGCCGAGCGCGGTCGCGCCCTCCCGTACGAGCTTGGCCCCCTCGCCCTCCCCGCACAGGCCGATGTCCTCGTACCACTCCAGCTCCAGGGCGGTGGACAGGTCGTAGACCTCGGCGAGCGAGAGGTCGTCCGGCCCGAGCCCCGCCTCCTCGTACGCGGCCCGCGCGATCGAGGCCCGGAAGGAACCGGGGGTCGCGGCCACGGCTGTCACCGAGTCCGTGGCGATGTCCGGCAGGTCCAGGACGGTACGGGGATACGTGGGCGTCACCGTGGACACGGCCCGGATCCGCACCGGGTCCGCGGCCCCCCGCGAGCGGGCGAAGTCCATGCTGCTCAGGACGAGCGCCGCGCCCCCGTCGGAGGTGGCGCAGATGTCCAGCAGCCGCAGGGGATCGGCGACGATCGCCGAGGCGGCCACCTCCTCGGCCGTCACGGCCTTGCGGTAGCGGGCGTTCGGGTTCAGCAGCCCGGCCGCCGCGTTCTTCACCTTGACCTGCGCGAAGTCCTCACCGGTGTCCCCGTACAGGGCCATCCGGCGCCGGGCGTACAGCGCGAAGTACGCCGGGTTCGTGGCCCCCAGGATCCGGAAGCGCAGCCAGTCCGGGTCGTCCGGCCGTTCCCCGCCCGCCGGTGCGAAGAACCCCTTCGGGGCGGCGTCCGCCCCGACCACCAGCACCACGTCGGCGAGCCCGGCGAGGATCTGCGCCCGGGCCGCGCCGATGGCCTGGGCGCCGGACGCGCAGGCCGCGTACACGCTGGTCACGCGGGCACCCTGCCAGCCCAGCGCCTGCGCGAAGGTGGCTCCGGCCACGTAGCCGGGGTACCCCGACCGGACGGTGTCGGCCCCCACGATGGACTGCACGTCGGTCCAGTCCAGCCCGGCGTCGGCGAGCGCGGCCCGCGCGGCGGCCCGCCCGTACTCGACGAAGCTGCGCCCCCACTTGCCCCACGGGTGCATGCCGGCTCCGAGGACCGCGATGTCGGCGCTCACCGCTCCACCTCCACGGGCCGGAAGTGCCAGGTGGTCCGGGCGGTGCCGTCGGGGTCCACGTTCAGCACGCCGCCGACCACCTCGACCTCCATCCCGACGGCCAGGTCACCGACGCCCACCCCGGGCACCGTCTGCCCGAGCACGACCATCCCCTCGGCCTCCAGCTCCACGGCGACCAGGGTGTACGGGGTCCAGGGCGCATCCGGGTCGGACACGTACGGCGCGGGCGGGCGGTACCGCCCGTCGGTGTAGGACCAGACCCGGCCGCGCGGGGACAGCGGGGTCTCGGCGAGCTCGCCGCCGCCCGGGCAGCGCGGATTGCGGCAGTACGCGTCCTCGCGCGGGAAGAACACGGCGGCGCAGGCGGAGCACCGGGTGCCGAGCAGGCGGAAGCCCTCCTCCGCCTCGTCCCCGGTGAACCACCCGCTGACCACGGGTGTGCGTGTGCGTTCCAAGACCCCTCCCGAAACAGACATCTGACGAATCGTCAGGAGTCTGTCAGGGAACGCTCGGGAACGCACCCCCGGGAACGCCGGCACCACCGGTGCCGCACTCCTCGCACGGGTTCTCGGCGAGCCACTTCCGGGCGATCTCCCCGAGCTCCGCGTCCCGCCCGGCCAGCATCATCCGGATCATCCGCGCGTCCCCGCGCAGCGACCACGCCGGATTGCCGAAGGTGGCGGGGTTGTTCCCCTCGATCAGGAAGTGCGCCGGCCACGCGGTCCCGTACCCGATCAGGGGGAGCGCGGCGAGGTAGCGCTTGCGGCCCCGCGCCAGCCCGTACGCGGTGATCGCGAGGCCGGTGAGGGTGCCGGTGAGATGGATCCAGCGGGTGGCGGCGCGGGAATGCATGGCGACGTAGTAGGGCCAGAACTCCTCGTACGAACTGAATGTCATGCGGGCACGGTACTCAGCGGTGGAGGGAGGCGACAGAGACCGGAAAATCGAAATGCGTGTCCGGGAACGCCTCCGGTGCGTACGTGAAGTGCCACCACTCCTGGGGCAGGTTCACGAACCCCTGCCGGCCGAGCACCCGCTGGAGGAGCTCTCGGTGCTCGCGGGCCGCGCCCGTCACCCGCGGGCTGTCGGTGTGCGCGAGCGGATCGAAGTAGTCGAACGGGGTCCCCATGTCGAGGGGCTCCCGGCCGGGCTCCGTCAGCGTCACGTCGACGGTGCTGCCGCGGCTGTGCCCGGACCGCTCGGCGATGTACCCCTCCGGGATCAGCCGGTCCTTGGCCACCTCCGGATAGAACTCCGCCTTGGTCGACTGATCGGCCCCGTCCCGGGCCCACCGTACGAACCGGTCGACGGCCCGCTGCGGCCGGTAGCAGTCGTACACCAGCAGCGAGTACCCGCGCCGCAGCACCTCGCGCTGCGCCCGCCGCAGCGCCTGGGCGGCGGGCCGGGCGAGCAGGCAGACGGGCTCGTCGTAGCCGTCCACGACCGCCCCGGTGAAATTGTGCGGCGTGGCGTACCGCATCTCCTGCCCGATGCTCGCATCCACCTCGGCCACGGCCACGAACCCGCCGCCCGGCGCGGCCACCCCACCCGGCCCGGCCACCCCACCCGGCCCGGCCACCCCGCCCGGCGCGGCCACCGCCTCCGGTGCGGCGCCCGCCCCCGGCGCGGCCATCACCCCCGCCGCGGCCAGCACCGCCAGCACGCCGAACCGTCCCGCAACGACCGTCATCCGCATGCCCCTTGGCATACCATCGCCGCATGCCGGCGCACCTGAAGGACTCGCACTGCTCCGCCTGTGGAGCCCTGTTCGATTCGGCCGACTGGCCCCGTACCTGCCCCTCGTGCGGCGCGGTCGCCTACCGCAATCCGCTCCCGGTCGCCGTGGCCCTGCTCCCGGTGGAGGACGGGCTCGGCACCGGCCTGGTGGTCATCACCCGCACCATCGAGCCCGCCCTCGGCGCCGTCGCCCTGCCCGGCGGGTTCATGGACTTCGGCGAGGACTGGCGCGAGTCGGTCGTCCGCGAACTCCGCGAGGAGACCGGCATCCACGCCGCCGCCTCCGAGGTCGCCCTCGCCGACACCCTCAGCTCCCCGGCCGGCCATCTGCTCGTCTTCGGTCTCCTGCCCGTCCGCCCGGCGGCGTCCCTGCCCGTGTCCGCCCCGACGGACGAGACCACCGGCTGGCACATCCTGCGCGGCCCGGAGCAGCTGGCGTTCCCGCTGCACACGGCGGTGGCCGGGGCCTGGTTCGAGGGCCGCTACCGCTGAGCCGCCGGCCGCTACCGCTGAGCGGAAGCGGCTGGCACCGCTGAGCCGATCCGGCTGGCACCCCCGAGCCGTACCGCCCACAGGACCCCGCCGTTCGGAGAACGAACCCTTTACCTGCCGCTGATGGCATGCTCCGGTCAAATCTGCCAGGCTTCCGGCAGCCGTCACCCCCGCGGCTGCCCTCCGGCGTACCCAGGCCGGCCGGGCAGCCACCGAGCAGGCCGCAACCCCGGCCGCCTCAAAGGAGTTTCGTGTGAGAGCCACCCCCCACAAGGCCCTCGCGGCGAGTGCGTTCGCCATCGCCGCACTGCTGGCCGCCGCCCTGCCCGCCCTCCCGGCGGCAGCGGCGCCCACCGCCTGCACCCCCGCTCAGGTGGTCGCCAACGGCGGCTTCGAGAGCGGTACGACCCCCTGGACCCAGTCGCAGACCGGACTGATCACCAATCGCACCGGCCAGAGCGCCCACGGCGGTACGTACTTCGCCTGGCTCGACGGCGTCGGCAGCACCCACACCGACACGCTCACCCAGAGCGTCACCATCCCCTCCGGGTGCAGCAGTGCGAGCCTCACCTTCTGGCTGCACGTCGACACCACCGAGACCACGACGTCGACCAAGTACGACAAGCTGACGGCGAAGATCGGCACCACCACGCTGGCGACGTACTCGAACCTCGACAAGAACACCGGCTACGCCCAGAAGACCTTCGACGTGTCCGCGTTCGCCGGCCAGACGGTGAGCCTCGCCTTCACCGGCACGGAGGACTCCAGCCTCAAGACCAACTTCGTCCTCGACGACATCGCCCTCGACACCTCCGGCGGCACCACCCCGCCCGGGGACTCCACGCGGACCCCGGCGGCTCCCGCCTACACGGTCAGCCTGAGCAGCAACGCGGCCGGCACCGTCTGGACCGGCCACGAGAGCGCCTCCTTCACCAACGCCTCGGCGACCGCGCTGAGCGAGGTGTACCTGCGGCTGTGGGACAACTACCACGGCACGTGCGCCGCGATGCCCATCGTGGTCAGCAACGTCACCGGCGGTACGGCGGGCGCCCTGTCCGTCAACTGCACCGCGCTCAAGATCGACCTGCCGGCGCCGCTGACGCAGGGCCAGAGCGCCACGATCGGCTTCGACCTCGGCATCACCGTGCCCAGCGGCGCCGACCGCTTCGGCTACGACGGAGCCTTCAGCTTCATCGGCAACGCCCTGCCCGTGCTCGCCGTCCGGGACGGGGCCGGCTGGCACCTGGACCCGTACACGAACAACGGCGAGTCGTTCTACTCCCTGGCCTCCGACTTCAGCGTCGCCCTCGACCACCCGAGCGGCCTGCTCGTACCGGCCACCGGCGCATCGGTGGACACCCCCGGCACCAGCGGCCGTACGGTGACCACCGCCACCGCCTCCAAGGTGCGCGACTTCGCCTGGGCCGCCGGACCGTTCAGCAAGATCTCCGGCACCTCGGCCGCCGGAACCCCGGTCAACGTCTACTCCGTCTCGGGCATCAGCGCCTCGGACTCCCAGTCGATGCTCACCACGGCCAAGTCCGCGGTCGACGCCCACTCCGCCCGCTTCGGGGCCTACCCGTACGGCGAACTGGACGCGGTGATCGACAACAACTTCTGGTTCGGCGGCATGGAATACCCCGGGTTCGTCCTCGACCTGGTCAGCACCACCGCGCTCACCCACGAGATCGCCCACCAGTGGTGGTACGGCATCATCGGCGACGACGAGTACAACAACCCGTGGCTGGACGAGGCGTTCACCGACTACGCCACCGACCTCGCGCAGAACAAGACCGGCGCGAGCTGCTGGAACAGCGTCTCCTGGGCCTCGTCGGCGGAGAAGATCAGCAACTCGATGGCCTACTGGGACACCCACTCGTCCCGGTACTCCACCGTCATCTACGGCTACGGCAAGTGCGCCCTGCACGACCTGCGCAGGGTCCTCGGTGACACCGCCATGGCCAAGCTGCTGAAGGACTACGCCACTTCGCACTGGTACGGGGTCTCGACCACGGCCGAGTTCAAGGCGGCCGCCCAGGCCGCCACGACCACGGACCTGACCAGTTTCTGGACCACGCACCGCATCGACGGCTGACCCGGACCGGTCCGCCGGGGACAGCGCCCCAGGGCGCCCCGGCGGACCGGCCCCACCCGTCCACCTCAGAGCCCCCGCAGCACCACCCCGTCCACCCGCTCCCCGGCCTCGTCCTCCACCACCACCGCGTCCCCGGCCCACCGCACCACGTACCGCTCCACCTCGCCCGGCTCGAAGCCCGGCCCCGGGTCCCGGATCACCACCCCGCCGCCCGTGCGGCCCCGTGCCGGAGCCCACGCCTCCAGGGCCACCGACCCGTCGGCCGCCCGCACCGGCAGCAGCGAGCCGGCCCGTGCCAGGACCGGGATCCGGTCCACCGGGGCGTCCAGCAGGACCTGCCCCGGCCCCTCGTACGCGCGGCCCGTCGCCGTGTCGTACCAGCGCCCGCGCGGCAGCCGCACCGCCCGCCGGTCCGACCCGCACTCCAGCACCGGGGCCACCAGCAGGGCGTCACCCAGCAGGAACGCGTCCTCGCAGTCCCGGAGCACACGGTCCTCGGGAGCCCCCCACCACAACGGCCGTACGTACGGCGCCCCGGTCCGCCGTGCCAGATGGGCCAGCGTCACGAAGTACGGCCGCAGCCGCTCCCGTTCCGCCAGGACGGCCCCCGCGGCCCGGGCGGTCTCCTCCCCGAACTCCCACGGCTCCCGCCGCCCCGCCCAGATCGCCGAGTGCGTCCGGAACAGCGGCAGGTACGAGCCCAGTTGCAGCCACCGCAGGTACAACTCCGGCGAGGGCGAGCCCCAGAAGCCCCCGACGTCCGGCCCCGAGTACGGCACCCCGCACAGCCCGAGCCCCAGGACCAGGGCCAGCGAGGCCCGCAGCCCGTCCCAGCTGCTCTCCACGTCACCGGACCACGTGCCCCCGTACCGCTGCATCCCCGCCCACCCCGACCGGGAGAACAGGAACGGCCGCTCGGCCGGGCGCAGCCGTACGAGTCCCTCCCAGCCCGCGCGCGCCATCGCGAGCCCGTACACGTTGTGGGCCTCCCGGTGGTCCCCGCCGGCCCCCTCCAGGGCGTGCCGCGCCGAGCGGGGGAGCGTCCGGTCCCCAAACGGGGCGAAGGAGACCGGCTCGTTCATGTCGTGCCAGACCCCGGCGAAGCCCTGCGCGAGCCGCTCCCCGTACAACTCGCCCCACCACCGCCGCACCGCCGGATCGGTGAAGTCCGGGTACGCGCACTCGCCCGGCCACACCTCGCCCCGGACCTCCTGCCCCGCCGCGTCCCGTACGAAGGCCCCGTGCGCGCCGACCGAGAGCCCCGCGGCGTGCAGCGGGTCGCCCGTCTTCACCGCCGGGTCGACGATGGAGACCAGCCGCACGCCGCCGCCGCCCAACTCCTCGGCCAGTCCCGCCAGATCGGGAAACCGCTCGCGGTCCACGGTGAAGACCCGGTGGCCGTCGTAGTGGTCGATGTCCAGATGGACGGCCGACAGCGGCAGCCCCCGCTCGGCGTACCCCGCCACGATCCGGCGGACCTCCGCCGCACTCCCGAACCCCCACCGCGCGTGCTGGTACCCGAGCGCCCACTCCGGCGGCACCGCGGCCCCGCCCGTCAGCCCCGACCAGCCCTGCAATACGCGCCCGGGCGGCCCCACCAGCACCCAGCACCGCAAGGGCCCTCCCTCCATGCGCAGTTCGCAGGAGCCCGGCCGGTCCGCCCCCGAGCCGGCGCCCTCCTCGCCCTCCCGCAACACCACCCGGCCGTCCCAGGAGTTGTCGTGGAACACCAGGTGGGTGCCCGCATCGGCGACCACCAGCTGCACGGGCATCGTGATGTACAGGGCCTCCCCGCCGGAACCGCCCCCGCCCCCGAACCCGCCCTTCGGATCGGTGTTCCACAGCCGGTAGCTCCCGTCCCGCAGCCGCGGCCCCACCGCCCGCCCGCCGAGCCCGAACACCCGCGCGTCGGCCGCCACCTCACTCCGCACCAACCACCGCGCCGCGCCCGCCACCCCGCCCCGGCCCGCACTCGCGCCCCCGGCCGCCCCGTCGCCACCACCCGCTCGGCCCGCAGAACCCGTCCCGTCCGCACCGCCCGCATCCCCCTCGCCCCCGCCCGAGCCGGCCGGCTCCCACCACCGCGGCGGCAGGTCCCGCCGCAGCACCGTCCCGCCGGGGGTGCGCACCTCCACCGCCCCCTGCCGGGACACCGCCACCGTCACCCGTTCCGAGACCACCCGCCAGCCGCCGTCGGTGTCCGGCTCCAGCACGGCCCGCGGATCGGGTTCCGGCCCGCTGCCGACGACCGCGTACGAGGGCGTCGGCTCGGCCCCGTCCCAGCCCCAGAACACCGCACCCCCCACGGTGACCCGCACCAGCAGCTCCGAACGGGTGAACCGGAGCACCCCACCGCCCGGCAGGGCCTGCGTACCGGTCAGCAGACCCGGCACCCGCGCCCGCTCCGCGCCCCTGGGCGCGAGCCCCACCGCGTCCACGCGCCGGTTGCGCCACGCGGAGCGCCAGGCACGCCGCCCCCGCTCGTCCCCGAGGTCCTTCACCGCACGTACCAGCCCACGACCGTCCATGGCGTCACCCTGCCACCGCGACCCGCCCCAGAAGGCCCCGTTCAACTGCCGTTCACCCGCAAAAGGATCACGGCCGACCGCCGATGACGGCTCTGGTGCGGATGTCGATCACATGGCATCGTCCCTGTGAGCCCCCGTGCGCACACCCCGCGCGCGGTGGCACCGTACGAAGACCACACACCACACCACACGCCACATCCACGCCAGACCACGCCACGCCCACGAGGCGCGCACCGCAGACGTGACCGGGAGCCGACGCATGACCGCAGCAGCCACCTCCTCCGAGCCCCTCTGGTCCCCGGGCCCCGACCGGATCGCCGCGGCCCGGATCACCGCCTTCCAGGCCTGGGCCGCCGAACACCACGGCGCCCCCGCGGACGGCGGCTACCCGGCCCTGCACAGCTGGTCCGTCGACGAGCTGGACACCTTCTGGCAGGCCGTCGCCGAGTGGTTCGACGTACGCTTCACCACCCCGTACACGTCCGTCCTCGCGGACCGGTCCATGCCGGGCGCGCGCTGGTTCGAGGGCGCCACCCTCAACTACGCCGAACACGCCTTGCGCGCCGCCGAGGACCCGGCCCGCGCCGCCGACGCGGCCCTGCTCCACGTGGACGAGACCCACGAGCCGACCCCCGTGACCTGGGCCGAGCTCCGCCGCCAGGTCGGCGCGCTCGCCGCCGAACTGCGCGCCCTGGGCGTACGCCCCGGCGACCGGGTCAGCGGCTACCTCCCCAACATCCCCGAGGCCGTCACCGCGCTCCTCGCCACCGCCGCCGTCGGCGCCGTCTGGACCTCCTGCGCCCCCGATTTCGGCGCCCGCAGCGTCCTGGACCGCTTCCAGCAGGTGGAGCCGGTCGTCCTCTTCACCGTCGACGGCTACCGATACGGCGGCAAGGAGCACGACCGCCGCGAGACCGTCGCCGAACTGCGCGCCGAGCTCCCCTCGCTGCGCGCCGTCGTGCACATCCCGCTCCTCGGTACGCCGGCCCCCGCGGGCGCCCTCGACTGGTCGGCGCTCACCTCCGGCGACACGGAGCCGGTCTTCGAGCCGGTCCCCTTCGACCACCCGCTCTGGGTCCTCTACTCCTCCGGCACCACCGGCCTGCCCAAGGCCATCGTCCAGTCCCAGGGAGGCATCCTCCTCGAACACCTCAAGCAGCTCGGCCTGCACTGCGACCTGGGCCCCGAGGACCGCTTCTTCTGGTACACCTCCACCGGCTGGATGATGTGGAACTTCCTCGTCTCCGGCCTGCTCACCGGCACCACCGTCGTGCTCTACGACGGCAGCCCGGGCTTCCCCGACACGGGCGCCCAGTGGCGCATCGCGGAGCGCACGAAGGCCACCCTCTACGGGACCTCCGCCGCCTACGTGATGGCCTGCCGCAAGGCGGAGGTCCACCCCTCCCGCGACTTCGACCTCTCCTCCGTCAAGTGCGTGGCCACCACCGGCTCCCCGCTGCCGCCCGACGGCTTCCGCTGGCTCCACGACGAGGTGGCCGAAGACCTCTGGATCGCTTCCGTCAGCGGCGGCACCGACGTCTGCAGCTGCTTCGCCGGCGCCGTCCCCACGCTCCCCGTCCACATCGGCGAACTGCAGGCGGCCTGCCTGGGCACGGACCTCCAGGCCTGGGACCCCGCGGGGAAGCCCGTCACCGGCGAGGTCGGCGAGCTCGTCGTCACCAACCCCATGCCCTCCATGCCGATCCGCTTCTGGAACGACCCCGACGGCAGCCGCTACCGCGACAGCTACTTCGAGATGTTCCCCGGCGTCTGGCGCCACGGGGACTGGATCACGATCACCGACCACGGCTCCGTCGTCATCCACGGCCGCTCCGACTCCACCCTGAACCGCCAGGGCGTCCGGATGGGCTCCGCGGACATCTACGAGGCCGTCGAGCGACTCCCGGAAATCAAGGAATCCCTGGTCATCGGCCTGGAGGAGCCCAACGGCGGGTACTGGATGCCGCTCTTCGTCCACCTGGTGCCCGGCGCCGTCCTCGACGACGCCCTGCGCTCCCGGATCAAGGCCACGATCCGCGAGGAGCTCTCCCCGCGCCACGTCCCCGACGAGATCATCGAGGTCCCGGGCATCCCCCACACCCTCACCGGCAAGCGCATCGAGGTCCCGGTCAAGCGCCTCCTCCAGGGCGCCCCCCTGGCCAAGGCGGTCAACCCCGGCTCGGTCGACAACCTCGACCTCCTGCACTTCTACGAGGAGCTCGCCCGCACCCGCGGCTGACACGACGGCCACTGTCAGTGGCGATGATTACTCTGAGTGAGCAAGCGATCGCGTCACTCAGGGGGACCCATGCGCCGCTCGAACGACACCGGAACCCACACCGGAACCCGTACCACCGCCCCGCGCCCCGCCCGCACCGGCAGGCGCCGCACCCTGCGCCGCGAAGTCCCCAGCACCGTCGGCCTCCTGGCCGACGCCGGGGACTTCGCGGCCATGCGCCGGTACCGCAGCTTCGCCTTCGACCACCACCGCGACTACCTGGACCAGGTGGACCGGCTGCTCCGCTCCCTCGCGGCCCAGGGCATCCACACCACGGTCGCCGTATTCGATCCGGTGGAGTACGCCGACTACTGCGCGGACCGCGGGCTGGACCCGGACACCCCCGGGTCCCGCACCCGCTTCACCGCCGAACTGGGCGGCGCCACCGGCGGCCTCCCGTATGCCGGCCAGCCCATCGACGAACTGGTCCCGCTCCTCGTGGACGCGGCCGTCCGGCAGGCCACCTGGGAGTACGCGAGCGCACTGCTGGCCGAAGTGGGCCGCTGCGCCGACTGCGGGGAGGACATCGGGACCGCCTCCCTGGAGCGCGCCGCCGAGGCACTCCGGCGCCTGGTGGACGGGGCCGGTCCGGGCCACCACCACCTGGTGTGCAGCGTCCCCGCGCCGGAAGAACAGCTCGTGGCGGTCCTGCACGCCGAAACCGGCAGCGGCCCCCGCGGCCGGCCCCGCGTGGACGGCCGCGACGGCCTGGACTTCGTGACCGTCCTCGCCGCGGGCCTGGCCCTCGGCGGACCCGGGGGCCTGGTCCTGCGCACCACCACGGAGGACGACCGGGACCGCGTCCACGGCTGGCGCCTGGACCGCGGCCGCCTGGTCCCTCTCTCGGCGGCGGCCGTCTTCAACGCCTACTGCACCGACGCCGACACGGGAGAGCCCGTGAGCCCCGAGCCCGGCGTCGAATACAGCCCCGGCTACGAGGTGGACGAACCGGACCCGCACCACTGAGCCGGGCGCACCCACCGGCAAACGGCCGAGGGGCCCTCGCCACCGGCGAAGGCCCCTCGAACGTCGACCACGCGTCGACCCGGCGTCGGCTACTCGCCGGACAGCACTGCCTGGGCGGCCACGCGGGCCTCTTCGGCGGTGTCCGCGGCACGCGCGGCGGCAGCCGCACGCTCGCACTGCGCGAGGGTGTGCTTGGCCAGCGTCGCCCGCACGTAGGGAATCGAAGCGGCGCCCATCGACAGGGAGGTGACACCCAGACCCGTCAGCACACAGGCCAGCAGCGGGTCGGAGGCGGCCTCGCCACAGACGCCGCAGCTCTTGCCCTCGGCCTTGGCGGCCTCGGCCGACATGGCGATCAGGTCGAGCAGCGCGGGCTGCCACGGGTCCTGCAGCCGCGATACGGCACCGACCTGACGGTCGGCGGCGAAGGCGTACTGGGCCAGGTCGTTGGTGCCCAGCGAAAGGAACTCGACCTCCTGGAGGATCGAGCGCGCCCGCAGCGCGGCGGAGGGGATCTCCACCATCGCACCGAACTTCGCCTTGAGGCCGGCCTCGCGGCAGGCGTCCGCGAACGCCTTGGCGTCGATGCGGTCGGCCACCATCGGGGCCATGACCTCGAGGTAGACCGGCAGCCCCTCGGAGGCCTTGGCCAGCGCGGTGAGCTGCGTGCGCAGCACGTCCGGGTGGTCGAGCAGCGACCGCAGGCCACGGACACCCAGAGCCGGGTTCGGCTCGTCGGCCGGGGTCAGGAAGTCCAGCGGCTTGTCGGCGCCGGCGTCCAGGACGCGTACGACGACACGACCCTCGGGGAAGGCTTCGAGCACCTTGCGGTACGACTCGACCTGCTTCTCCTCGGTCGGCGCGTGCTTGCTGTCGTCGAGGAAGAGGAACTCGGTGCGGAACAGGCCCACACCCTCGGCCCCGGCATCCACGGCCGCCGGCACGTCCGCCGGACCGCCGATGTTGGCGAGCAGCGGCACCTTGTGACCGTCGGACGTCGCACCCGGACCGGAGGACGCGGAGAGAGCGGCCTTGCGCTCGGCGGCCGCGGACTCCAGCTCGGCCCGCTTCGCCGCGCTCGGCTCCACGAACAGGTCGCCGGTGCTGCCGTCGACGGCGATGACCGTACCTTCGGCGATCTCGCCGGCACCCGGCAGCGCCACGATGGCCGGCACGCCCAGCGCCCGCGCGAGGATCGCGCTGTGGCTGGTCGGGCCGCCTTCCTCGGTCACGAAACCGAGGACCAGAGCCGGGTCGAGCAGAGCGGTGTCGGCGGGAGCCAGGTCCCGCGCGATCAGCACGTACGGCTCGTCGCTGTCGGGCACACCCGGCATCGGCACGCCGAGCAGGCGCGCGACGATGCGGTTGCGCACGTCGTCCAGGTCGGCCACGCGGCCGGCCATGTACTCACCGGCACCGGCGAGCAGGTCGCGGTAGGCGGCGAACGCGTCGTACACACCGCGCTCGGCGGTGCTGCCGACGGCGATGCGCCGGTCGACGTCCGCCATGAGCTCGGGGTCCGTGGCGATCATCGCCTGGGCCTCGAGCACGTGCTGGGCCTCGCCACCGGCCAGCTGGCCCCGGGCGATCAGGTCGGCCGATACAGCTTCCACGGCCTGACGGGCGCGCCCCTGTTCGCGCTCCGCCTCGTCCGCGGTGATCTGCTTCGCCGGCGGTTCGAGAACCGCCGTGCCCATGTGCCGAACCTCGCCGATCGCCACACCGTGGCTCACGCCGACGCCTCGCAGCGTTGTCTCCATTTCACCTGTCTCCGATTGAGCGGCGGGTCCACCCGCCGCGTTGGATGTGCCAGTGCGTCTAGAAGGCGAAGGTCACTGCCAGCCGAAGAGGGCGTCCCCGGCCTTGACCTCTCCTGCCTCGACCACGCCGGACAGGGAGTCGGCAGTCGCTTCAAGTGCCACGACGGGGCAGATGGGGGACTTGCCGGCGGCCTCGACCGCGGCGGGGTCCCAGCGAATGACCTCCTGGCCGCGGGTCACGGTGTCGCCCTTGCTGACGAGCAGCTCGAAGCCCTCGCCGTTGAGCTGAACGGTGTCGATGCCCAGGTGCGTGAGCACTCCGTGGCCCTCGCCGTCGACTACGACGTACGCGTGCGGGTGCAGGGAGACGACTACACCGTCTACGGGGGACACCGCAGCCGAAGGCTCGCGAACGGGATCAATGGCGGTGCCCGGTCCCACCATCGCGCCGGAGAACACCGGATCGGGCACTGCCGCGAGTCCGATGGCGGTCCCGGCAAGTGGGGACGTCACGCTGGTCATGGGGGCCTCCCAGGGGTGGGGCTTCGTCGTGTCGCCGTCACTACCTGTCGCGAACGGCGTACTCTCCAGAAGGATAAGTCACAAGATGTTCGGGTTCGCCCGATGTTGGTCCCGATCCGGACTGGTCCTTCGGCACGGAGACTAGTGGACTAGACCGGTGGACTAGACCATACGCCTGAATCGATTTGCCTGGGCTCCGGCAGACCTGTACTGTCGTGACTCCCGCCACGAGGCCCCGCGTGAACATTTCGCGAACGGCCGATGGACGGGACTCCCCCTCTCTTCAGTTCTTTGATCTTCATCTCGCCTCCTTTCCGCATGCCTATTCGGCAAACGGAGAGTGGTCAGAGGGAAAGAAAAAGACTGATAGAGTCGGACTCGCCGGAAAGGGAAACCGCGAAAGCGGAGGACCTGGAAGGCGGAAAACAAGCGAGACAGACTCTGATAGAGTCTGAAACGCAAGAACAGAACAGAACGAAAGCCCGGAGGAAAGC